>CAYUNL010000007.1:27135-30710 GCA_964446055.1 uncultured Alphaproteobacteria bacterium
AGCATGGTGGCATTCTCCGCGCCCGGTAAGGCGCGGGCAAGGTCACTCGGTCGTGGCCTTGGCCTGCTGAAGCTCGTCCTTCTCGGTCTGCAAGTCTGCGAGGCGCTTGCGGGTGGTCTCGATTCGCTTGTCTATCCGCTCCTCCTCGCGCTCGATCGCTCGTTCCAAAGGCGTGGACATAGTGTCCTCCTGCGTTGTTTTTGCCCTGCGCCTTCATTGTATCACGCCGATAGACCGATCTGGTGAACCCGCTGCGGAGTCAGTCCAGTTTGGCGGGCGATCTCTGCCGGTGGCAGCCCGCGCGCCAGCTTGCGCCTTATCTGGCGGTGCAGCTCTGCACGCGCCTGTTCGTACCCGCGGCGCCAGTAGCGATACTCGCCGGCCGCGGCTCTGAGATCGACTCCCATACCCGAAGTATAGCGGCGCGATAGGCGAACCCCCTGCAAAACACCCTATTTTGCGGGAAGCCCAGGTGGTTCCGCCGGTCGGCGGGGGTAGTATTTTAGACGGTCAAGTGTTAGTAATCGCAAAGAGGAGGATTAAAAGTGGATAGACTTCGGACATATGCCGAGGCGCTTTCATATCGCCAGCAGGTGAAAGAGGAGTTCGACGAGGCTAAGGCCAGAGTTGCCGAGTTGCGGCCCGGCGCGCTCGAAGAGATGGCCGACCGCGGCATCTTGCGGCAGACCCTCGACGGCATCGGGACAATCTACCTGCACCAGCAGGGCTGGGCTCGGGTCGTCAATCGCGACTTGCTAGCCGACGCGCTGCGCTCGTGCGATCTCCGGGACTTCGTCGAGGAGAAGGTGAACAGCAACAAGTTAAGCGCTCTCTATCGGGAGTGGGCAATCGCGGACGAGCTGCCGCCGTCGGAGCTTGAGGGAATCGTTGAATACGAAGTCGTCGACGATGTGAGGCTGTCAAGAAGGTGACGCCAGAAGATCTGTCACTAACGCTAAGTCAAAACCGGCGCCGCCGCAGACGTGAGCGTCGGACGAGCAAACGAGACCGAATAATGATGACTGCCGCATGGCTAGGCATCGTGATCGTGCTAATCGCAATTGCAGGATGGTGAAAATGACTAAGACACTGACGAAGGCAACTGAATATCAGGTCGCCACACAAGACCCCCAGGAAGTTCTCGACCTGATCAGCGAGGAGCTGGCCGGGGAGACGCTTGACGAGTTCTCACTTGATCGGGTGAAAGTCCCGGCCGGCGGCGGCATCGCCTGGGAAGTGCCGACGCTAGAGGGACCGGATGCGCAAAAGGCGATTACGGGTATCGTCATTCACTCCAAAATTACCCGTGCCTACTGGGCTGGTGAATTCGCAGGCGAGGGCGGCCCGCCCGACTGCTCGTCAATCGACGCGCAGACCGGCGCACCAGGCGAGGAGTGGACACCGCCGGATGCTTGGTCCGGTGATTGCACATCTTGCCCGCTCGCGCAGTACGGCACGAACGGCCGAGGCCAAGCCTGCAAAATGATGAGGCAAGTTTTCTTGCTGAAGGCCGACGGCTTCCTACCGCTCGTCGTGACGCTCCCACCGACCAGCCTCAAGGCTGCGCGGGCCTACTTCTTGGGACTCGCTAACGCCGGCGTCAGGAAGGATCAGGTAGAGACCACCATCGGGCTTGAGAAGCAGAAGTCAGGCGACGGCATCGAGCACAGCCGGGCGACGTTCAAGCTCGCCGGGCGCTTGCCCGAGGAGACGGCCGCGAAGGTGTCGGCCTATGCCGGCGCGCTGCGCCCGCACCTGAGCCGCGTTGACGTGGACAATGCGGCCCACTGAATTCATCGAGGAGCTGTACCCCGGCCACGAATGGCCGGGGCTCCTCAACCTTTGGAGTCGAGGGTCAAAGGCCAGCCGCTACCTCGAAGAGTGGGGCGACGGGGTCGATAGTGAGGCTAATTTGTACTTTACGGTCGGCTTAACAGCGCGAGACCGTGGCCCCGAGCGCCGCGCGAACGCGGCCGATTGCGTGGCAATTCCGGGGATCTGGGCTGACCTCGACGTCGCCACCGACGACGCAAAGAAGCCCTACCCGCCGACCGTCGAGGAGGCGCTAGCCGTCGCGTCTGAGCTGGCGGTGCCGACGCTGGTGGTCGACTCGGGTTACGGCGTCCACGCCTACTGGCTGTTCGAAGAGTTGTGGACATTGGGGACGGAAGAGGAGCGCATGGAGGCGGCTAACTTAGTCAAAGGTTGGCAGCAGGCCATCCGCGAGAAGTTCCGCGACCACGGGTGGGCGCTCGACCACACGCACGACCTCGCGCGGCTGCTGCGGCTGCCTGGGACGGTCAACCGCAAGGCCGGCCGACCTGATCGGCCGGTGACGGTGCTCGACGCCGAGGGGCCACGCTACAGCCTCGAAGCCCTGGCGCCCATAGCTCGCGAGGCCGCCGGCCGGTGGACGCGAGCCGAGGCGGTGGACGTCACCGTCGACGCCTCGGCAGTCCTCGACCCGCTCAAGCTCGAAGCTCTGCAAGAGAACATTCCCAAGTTCGCGGCGACGTGGAACCACAAGCGCACCGAGGCATGGTCGCTCTCGGAACACGACCTAGCGCTCGCGTCGATGGCGCTCGGTGCCGGGTGGTCCGACGCCGAGGCGTGCGCGCTGATCCGCACGCACCGCAAGAAGTACGAACCGGCCGACACGAAGGGCACGAGGGCGAGCTACTTGGAGAGAACGCTGCGGCGGGCCAAGGGTGCCGGCCAGCGCCACGAGGCCGAGGAGGCGCGCGAAGAGGCGCTAGAAGAGCTGGAAGACATGGGGACGATAGCCGAGGTCGACACCGAGGCGGCGATGAAGCTCTTTAGCGCGATCGTCGGTGGTGGCGTCGAGCGGGCGCCGGCCTTCCGTGATTTGATCCAGCACAGCACGAATCCAGACGAGGCGCGCTACGTCCTGGTGACCGAGGACGGCCAGGAGGTTGTGGTCGGCCCGTACGATAATCTGCGCTCACCGCGGCGCCTAGAGGCTCGTCTGGCGCCGGTGCTTCGGCATGTGATGCCTAGCATCAAGGAAGACCAGCGATGGCGCGGAGCGCTGCGCACGCTGCTTAGGGCGGCCGAGGTACGCGAGGAGCCGCCGGCTATTGAGGACTGGATAGAGGATTACCTTTCGGCCTGCCTGGTCGGTGGGACCGCCACGCTTGAAGTGCGGAACGCGCTAATCGAGGCGGGCGCGCCCTTCGAGTGGCAAGGGCAGCGCTGGCTCAAGTCGCGGGATCTGAGCCGGTTCTTGCGCGGGGCAAAGGAGCACATCGCGCCGGCCGACCTGCCGCCGCTCTTGCGGCAGCATGGGTGGAGCCCAAAAATGTTTGGGTTCCCACGGTCGGACGGCTCAGGGACAACCACGGCGCGCTACTGGGGACAACTTGCCTAGTTTACTAGACAAGCGGCGTCTAATCGGTTAGACTGAAGTTAGATCACATGAGCGCCCCGCTCACATCCACGACCGCCGGGCAACCGGCAGACAGGAGGGCCACTATGGCCGCCTCAGCCCCAACCACCTACATGGTGGACGACGAGATCCGCGACGAGATCGCGGTCATCGAGGACGACACCCGCAA
>CAYUNL010000007.1:30810-35512 GCA_964446055.1 uncultured Alphaproteobacteria bacterium
GCGGCGCGGTGTTGGTGGGCTTCGCTCTCCAGTCGAGTTGAGCGCCTGCTCGCAAGCCGAGAATACAGCCTGATCTTCAGCGACGGCACCGAGCAACGGTTCTGGGCCGCCGACGACGAGGAGGCGCGCGTGATGGCCGCCGAGATGGTGGACAGCGTCGAGCCGCTTCCCCTGGAGCACGAGGATGCCCCCCCAAAGTTCTCAGCCACGGCTTACCGCGTGGTCGACGGCGAGGCCGACGGCCTCGCCGTCGCGGAGCTGACATCATGACGACCGATCAGCAACGCGAGACGATCGGCAAGTGGTTCTTGGCCACCCTCGCCCGCGCGCACCGCGGCCACCTGCAAGCGGTCGACGAGAGCCGCGTCGCGCTGCACGTCGCGATCCGCGAAGCCGCGGCCGACGGCTGGACCCGACGGACCATCGCCGGGGCCGTCGGCCTCAGCCACCAGCGCATCCACCAGATCATCCACGAGGGGGAAATTCAGTGAAGCGTCGAGCGCTGGCGTCTGGTATACGCGCGTGCGTATCGCGTGCGCGCGGGGGGCTCGCTCTGCCACCACGACTACTACTCTGTTTGGTGTAAAAGGTGTAAAAGTCCCTGCTAATACGTACTTTCCTGGTGTAAATAGTCCGTAAAGGAACCGTAAAGAAGGAGTAAAGATGGAACAAGCGTCGCGAACCCCCTTGAGCATCACAAAACTTGAGCCAGCCGTTTCCTCGCGCGTGTTTGGCCCGCCGGGAACTGGGAAGACCACGTACCTCGCAGCCCAAGCAAAGAGGGCGGTCGAGCGGTTCGGTCCGGATGCCGTCCTCGTGGCTTCCCTGACCCGCACGGCAGCCCGCGAGGCTGCCGGCCGGGATAGTGGGGTGCCTGCCTCGAACGTTGCCACGTTGCACGCTCACGCCTTCCGGCGCCTGGGTCGACCTCCGCTCGCCGAAACCAGCGAGGGCGTCAAGGCGTGGAACGAGCACCTCAAGGCGTCGGGGCTGAAGATGGGGTGGTCTCTGCGACCTGAAAGCAAGTCGCTTGAAGACGAAGATCCCGCGGCGCGGGCGGCGGCCATGCTGAGCAAGGCGGGGCCCGATCTCCTGGCGACCATAAACCTCCTTCGCGCTCGGAAAGTTTCGGAGTGGGAGTGGGCGGTGCCGCGCGATGACCAGACCCGGGCCGCCCAGCGGATTATCGAATTCTGGCACGCGTGGTCCCTGTGGAAGCAAGAGAGCGGGCGCTACGACTTCACCGACCTGATCCAGCACGCGGCGCTAGCCGGCGCTCCGGAGAATACTCGCGTCCTGTTTATTGACGAGGTGCAGGATCACAGCGCCCTCGAAATGGAGATGGTCAAGTCGTGGTCGGCGGGCTGCGATCATGTGGTTCTGGTCGGCGACCCCGATCAGGCCATCTTCGAGTGGCGTGGCGCCGACCCTAAAGTCTTCATGACGGCCGAGGGCGGGGTCACGCGGACCCTCTCGCAGAGCTACCGCTTGCCGCGCAAGATCCACGGGTTTGCCTCGCGCTGGATCGCGCAGATTGACGATCGCGAGCATGCGGACTACAGCCCGCGCGACGAAGAGGGCGCCGTGATGACGACGTCGGCCACGTGGGAGGGGCCAGCGCCGCTCTTGCCGTTGATCGAGGGGGACGTTAAGCGGGGACGGTCGGTGGTTGTGCTGGCGAGCTGCGCCTACATGCTCCGCCCCTTGATCGACAAGCTTCGCTGGCACGGCCTAGCGTTCTGGAATCCGCTCAGGCCCGCGCAGGGGGATTGGAACCCGATCCGCTCGGGCAACGCTCTCGCCTCCTGGTACCGCGATCCGTGGAGCTGGGCTGACTTCAAGCGCTGGGCGGCTCCGCTGGTTGCGAAAGGCACGTTAGAGGTCGGTGCCAAGGCCTACCTCGATAAGATGGCGAAGGGCAACACGGCTATGAAAGCGGTGCCGGTCGAGGAGCTGGAAGATATGATGATCGAAGGCCCACCGCCGCGGGAGCTGGAGTGGTGGGAGAGCCACCTACGGAAAAAGGAGCGCGTCCGACATCGTTACGCGATGGAGCTGGTTCGCCGGCACGGTAACGAGGTTCTGTACCGCGAGCCGCTTTTGATGATCGGAACGATTCACTCGTTCAAAGGGGGCGAAGCCGACTCGGTCTATCTCTTCCCGGACATTAGCCCGGCGGCGATCGGAGACGGGGACGCGCTTACGCGGTTGTTCTACGTGGGGTTGACGCGGGCTAGGCAGCGGTTGACACTGTGCCGAGCGGTGAAGGCGAGGGAGTCTGTATGTCTGACGTAGTGACGACTCGACTGGTTGAGTTAGAGGGCGTCATCGAACAAGGGGTCGAGGTGGTCGGCTTAGCGCTAGCCGAGATCCGCGACTTGCGGCTGTACCGGGAGGATTACGCCACGTTCGGGGACTACTGCCGCGAGCGGTGGGGCTGGTCGCGCATCCACGCGCATCGTATGATCAAGGCGTCGGAGGTGGGTGGTTTGTTGCAGGCGTTACCAATTGGTAACAAACGCAAGAAAACTTGCAAGCCGTCGGCCTTCACACCCACCAAGGAAAGTCACCTACGCGAGCTTGGCAAAACTCCCGAAGGCGAGCGGGCCGAAGCCTGGGAGGAAGTATCGAAGAACGGCAAGCCTACCGCCGCAGCAGTCCGCGGCGTGGTTGAAGAGCGTAAGCTACCCGGCCCGGCCGAGGCGAAGCGGCAAGCGAAAGAGCAAGGCACGGCCGTGCTGGCGTCGGACGGGTGTTGGCACCAGTCGGGCAACATCGACCACGGCGATGGTATGGCGTGCCAGACAATCAATAGTTGGCACCGTGACATGGAGCGCTTACCCTCGCCGGAAGAGTTCCGGCCGCCCGGATACTCGTTGGATAAAGTGAGGGTGTCAATCGCTGCGGTCAGCGACTACTTGAACGAACTAAGGAGGCGCCTGTGAGCGCGATTCACGACGGTCTGCGAGAAGCTAGACGAGTGCTCAACGAGTCGCGTGGTCGGTGGGAGTTGGACGAAGGGTTAGATCAAGCGCTCAAGGCGGAGGAGTTTCGCAACGAGTTCGCCGCGAGGGGGATGGAGCTGGCACGAAAGGAAGCGCGCCGCATCTTGCGCCGGGTGGCAGACGAGCCGAGCGTGGCTAACGGTGGTTCGCAACTTTTCGATGCGCTGCCGGGTGAGCCTATGGCTTCCACGATCTCGCTTCACGGGGCGGACGAAGGCAAGTACGAATACAAGGGTGCGCTATACGCTACCGCGAAGGAGATGCGCGAGTATGGCGCGATCAAGTGGGAGAAGGTCGCCGAGTCCGTCCGCAAGGCCGAGGACTTAGACACTAAGATCGAGTTTTGCGATCAGTGGTGGGGAAGCGAGGACGAGACAGTCGAGGACGCGCTAAAGCGCGCGGTCGCGGCGCGGGCGGCATGCTGAGGGTGGAGCCTCGCAGATGTCCACACCAAAATGCTTGCCGGCGGACTCGAAGAACGCGGTGAGGTTGTGACGAGCCCGTACCTTGACGACAACGACGTCACCCTCCACCACGGCGACTGCCTTGAAGTCATGCGCGACTGGATTCGCGAAGGTGCTCCGCGGGTTGATGCCGTGGTCACGGATCCGCCCTATGGGTTTGAGTTTATGGGCAAAAGGTGGGACCGTGGCGTGCCAGGTGAGCCGTTCTGGAAAGCCGCGCTGCATGTCACCAAGCCCGGCGGCCACCTGCTTGCCTTCGGTGGCACCCGCACCCATCATCGGCTCGCCTGCGCTATCGAGGATGCCGGCTGGGAGATACGCGATTGTCTGTCGTGGCTTTATGGGTCGGGATTCCCGAAGTCGCTGGACATATCGAAGGCGATCGACAAGGCGGCGGGGGCCGAGCGCGATTCGGTATCGATCACCGCACCCGCCACCGACGCCGCCCGCACCTGGGGCGGCTACGGCACCGCACTAAAGCCGGCGTGGGAGCCGATCATCGTTGCGATGCGCCCGCTCGATGGGACGTTCGCGGCCAACGCACAGACCCACGGCGCCGCGGGGCTGAACGTGGACGGATGCCGGATCGGGACCGACGACAACCTCGACGGTGGCGGCTATGACCCGGCGGGGCGAAGCCGCAAGCACGCCCAAGCCGCTACCAGCTACTACACGCCGCCGGCACGCCGCGAATTCGTTCAGCCTTCCGGCCGTTGGCCCGCCAACGTCGCGCTCGACGCCGAGGCCGCGGCAATGCTCGACGCCCAGGCGGGCGAGCGCCCGAGCGGGTCGCGCGCGGCCGGCGTTCGCTCCGGTATGGGATACCACGGCGCAGACGGCGACGGCGGGCCGGCTATCGAGGCGAGCCGCGGCGGCCCGTCCCGATTCTTCTACACCGCCAAGGCGAGCCCGTCCGAGCGCGGCGACGGCAACAACCACCCGACCGTGAAGCCGCTGGCGCTCATGCGGTGGCTGGTGCGCCTCGTGTCACCGCCGGGCGGCGGGGAGATCCTGGACCCGTTCCTTGGTTCCGGCACGACGGCGGTTGCCTGCCGCGAGGAGTCGCAGCGCTGTGTCGGGATCGAGCAGAACGAGGATTACCTGGCGATCGCCGTGCGTCGGTTAAAGCAGCTGTCCCTATTGGGCGATGCCACCTAAGAAGCTGACCGACCTCAAGGTATCGCCGGATAATCCCCGCGAGATTCAAGCCGACCGCATGGCCGCGCTCGTGCG
>CAYUNL010000008.1:0-34083 GCA_964446055.1 uncultured Alphaproteobacteria bacterium
CTGCCGGTGCGGACCATCACCGCCACGGTACAGGATGCGGGCGAGGCCCCCTTCGCGGCGCTTCAATCGGGCGATGCGCTGTTCATCGATTCGAGCCACGTGCTGATGCCGGGCTCGGACGTGGATTTCCTGTTGAACCGCGTCCTGCCTACCCTGCCCGCGGGCGCACTGGTCCATTTCCACGACATCTTCCTGCCCGAGGACTACCCCGAGTCGTGGACCTGGCGCGGCTACAACGAACAAGCCGCCGTGGCCGCGCTGGTCGCTGGCAACGAGGCCTACGAGGTCCTGTTCGCGAGCCGCTACGTCGCCACAACGATGGCCGATCGCCTAGCGGGGACAGTCCTCGCCCGCCTGCCGCTGATCGAAGGCGGCTTCGAAAACAGCCTGTGGCTACGGAAGAAGTCCGCCACGCCCCGCTAAGACGTCATCACCGGACATCGTCGCGTCGGGCAGAGCGCCGGAGCGGCCCTTCCAAGAATGGGTACGGTCAAACATGCTGGTCGATCAGAATCGGATTGCCGTCGGGATCGGACACCATGCAGCTCGCCGGTCCGGTTGTGGTCTCATCGGCTTCGCGCGCAAACTCGACGCCGTCCGCCCTGAGCGCTCTTTGAATCTCCCTGACATCGGTGAAGGTGTCGAGAGTTTGTCCGGCATCGTCCCAGCCGGGATTGAACGTCAACGTGTTCTTCTCGAACATGCCCTGAAACAGGCCGATCACGCAGCTAGGGCACTTCATGATCAACCACCCCTGGCTTGAGTCACCGCCGACAACCTCGAATCCGAGTCTTGCGTAAAACGCTCGCGAGATCGAGAGATCCTCGACAGCCAGGCCTAGCGAGAAGTTTCCTAGATCCATTCTCTAGCTCCATCTTGTTCTGCAAGCCGATGCTGTCGATCGAAGGCGAACCGCAATCCAATCGGCCGTTTGGGTGGATGCGCGAGTCTCGCCCGCGCGGCGTAGCCGGTTACTTGTAGGGATCGGCGGCGTCGCGGAGGCCGTCGCCGAAGAAGTTTAGGGCCAGCACGATGATGATGACCGGGACCACCGGCAGTATGAGCCAGGGGTAGAGCGCGACGACGTTGATGTTCTGCGCCTCATTCAACAAGACGCCCCAGCTGGTGATCGGCGGGCGCAATCCCAGGCCCAGGAACGACAACGCGGTCTCGCCGAGGATCATCGAGGGGATCGAGAGCGTCGCCGAGGCGATCAGGTGGCTCATGAAGTTCGGCAACAGGTGGCGGCCGATGACCCGGCGGGGGCGCGCGCCCAACAAGACGGCGGCGGTGGCGAAGTCTTCCTCGCGGAGCGCCAGCAGCTTCGAGCGCACCGCGCGGGCGAGCCCGGTCCAATCCAGGAGCCCGAGGATCACGGTGATCCCGAGGTAGACCAGGATCGGGCTCCAGGTAACCGGGAGCGCCGCCGAGAGCGCCATCCACAGCGGCAGCTCGGGGAAGGAGCGGATGATCTCGATCGAGCGCTGAACGACGTTGTCGACCCAGCCGCCGTAGTAGCCGGCGAGCCCACCCAGCGTGATGCCCAAGAGAAAGCTGATGGTGATGCCGATCAGGCCAACGGTGAGCGAGATGCGGGTGCCGTAGATGATGCGCGAGAACATGTCGCGCCCCAGGCGGTCGGTGCCTAGCAGGAAGAAGGTCCCGCCCTCGGCCGGGCAGACGAGGTGGAAGTTGCCCTCGATGGCGCCCCAGAACGAAAACGTATCGCCGCTGCAGAAGTAGCGTAGCGGCTCGACCTTGGTGAGATCGGGCGTGTACTCGCGCTGCAGGTTCTCCATGTTGAGCTTGAAGGAGAATCCGTAGACGAACGGCCCGACGAACTCGCCCTCGTGGAACAGGTGGAGCGCTTGCGGCGGGGCGTAGATGAAGCCGGTGTGCCGGGTGTGCAGGTCGTAGGGCGCCACGAATTCGCTGATCAGGATCGAGGCGTACATGACGAGGATGATCACGCCCGAGATCACGGCAATGCGGTGGCGGCGCAGCTTCCACCACATCATCCGCCACTGCGAGGCCATGTAGAAGCGCTCCTGCTCGGGCGACATGGCCTCGATGGAGTGGGGATCGAAAGGCGCGGTGGAGACGAAGTGTTCGAGCCGGTCCTCGCCGCCGGCGGCGGTGCGCTCGGTCATCGGAGTTCCCTGCCGCCGAGGCGAATCCGCGGATCGAGCGCGGCCAGCGCGACATCGGAGAGGAACATGCCGATGACCGTGAGGAAGGCGAGAAAGGCGAGGAACGAGCCTGCCAAGTACTGGTCTTGGGAACGCAGCGCCTGCAACAACATCGGCCCCGTGGTCGGCAGCGAGAGCACCACCGAGACGATGGCCGCGCCCGAAATCACCTGCGGCAACAGGTTTCCGATGTCGGCGATGAACGGGTTGAGCGCCATGCGCAAGGGGTACTTCACCAGCGCCCGGAACGGCGGCAACCCCTTGGCCCGGGCGGTGATGACGTATTGCTTCTGCAATTCGTCGAGGAGGTTCGCCCGCAGGCGCCGGATCATCCCCGCGGTGCCCGAAGTACCGATGACGATAACCGGAATCCACAAATGCTCGAGGACGGAGACGAACTTTCCCCAGGTCCACGAGGCATCGATGTAATCGGGGTCCATGAGCCCGCCGATCGAGGTTCCGAAGGTAACGTTGGCGAAGTACAAGAGCACCAACGCCAGCAGGAAATTCGGTGTCGCCAGGCCGAGAAAGCCGATGAAGGTCAGCGAGTGATCGCCCAGACTGTATTGGTGGGTGGCCGAATAGACGCCGATGGGAAAGGACACGAGCCAGGTAAAGATGATGGTGGTGAACGAGACCAGAAACGACAGAAACAGCCGGTCGCCCACGATATCGGCGACCGGCAGGCCGAATTCGAAGGAGTAGCCCATGTCGCCCTGCAGCAAGCCGGCGAAGCCGTTCCGTCCCGGCCACACCCCGAGCCACACCGCGTACTGCTCGATCATCGGCTTGTCGAAGCCGAACTGAGCGCGCAGAAACTCGATCTCGTCGAGTGCGGCGCTCTCGCCCTGGGACTGCAACTCGGCGACCTGGTTGGAGAGATAATCGCCCGGCGGCAGTTGAATGATGACGAACGTGATCAGGCTGATCGCCAACAGCGTCGGGATCATGATGAGGACGCGACGGATCAGGTAGGCGAACATTACCGCCGTCTCCGCCGGCCGCGGACTATTGGGGCTCGCCGAACCAGAAGGTGTCGGGCCGGTAAATCCCGAACTGGGCCCCGGGATCCCAGTTGTAGACCCCTTCGCGCGGCACGTTGCGAAGACGATTGGCGACGACGATGGGCTGCATCACCCCGGCGACGATGCCGATCGTGAACATCTCGTCGGCGTGAATTTTCAGCATTCTCTGCCACACCGCCTCGTGCTCCGCCCGGGTGGCCGCGGCCAGCCAGTCCTCGTTCAACTCAGCAAGCTTGAGCGCCGCGGGCAGGTCCGGCGCCTCGCCCGCGGCGCCACTGGTCTCGAAGTACTGGCCCCACTTGGGCCATTGCAACGAGTGCTGCATGGTCGGCGCCAGCTCGGCCGGGCTCATGTCGGGCGTCGGCACTCCGTTTTCGAAGCCGCCCCAGATCGAAACTTGCGTCTCGCCGGAGAAGATTCGGTTGCGAAAGACCTCGCGCTGGGAGGGCTTGGAGAAGAGACGAACGCCAACCTCGGCCCAGCCGTCACGCACCAGCTCGAGGACGTCGGTTTGCTCGGTATCCTCGCCCGCAGTCTCGACGATGATGTCCATGGCCCGCCCGTCAGGCAACAGCCGCGTGCCGGCGCCGTCGCGTTCGGTCAGACCCATCTCGTCGAGGAGCCGGTTGGCGGCCTCAATGTCGTATTCAGTCCATGCCGTCTGATACTCATCCCGGAACAGCGGGCTTGCCGGCAGGACCGTGTTGTTCCCCTCGATGGCGAGCCCGTAGTAGAGCGTCTGGTTGATGAGACTGCGGTCGATGGCCAGCGACAAGGCGCGGCGGAAGCGAATGTCGCGGAAAACCTCGCGCCAAACCGGGTCGTTGATGTTGAGATTAGGGTAAAGGGCGAGATGGGCGCCCTTGGCCGTCCGCCACAGGTAGGTCGAGTATTCGTTCCGCTCTTCGTTCGCTTTGAGGAAGGTGAAGTTGTTGAAGAAGATGGCTCGCGACTGAAGGTCGGATTCGCCGGCGCCGGCCTTGGCCGGAATCAGCTTGCCATCGGCCACCGTCAGAACCACGCGGTCGATGTAGGGAAGCTGGCGACCGGTCTCGTCGACCCGGTGGTAGTAGGGGTTGCGCTCGGCGATGAAGCGGGTGGAGGGCAGAAACGTGGTGTTCCGCCATGGCTGTAAGGTCGGCAGGTCAGGATTGTCGAAGCGGTACATGTTGTCCACGCGATTGTGCATCGCCGCCCAGTTGCGCTCGCCGCCCTGGTCGGCCATCGCCGCAAGGTCCTCGGCCGCGGCGTACTCGAGGTGGAAGCGCTTCATGTAGTGGGCCGGGCGGTAGATGAAGAGCGGCGCGGCGCGCGCGAGCGCCGGCAGGAAGAACGGGTTCGGCCGCGGCCAGGTATAACGGACCGTGGTCTCGTCGATGACCTCGAAGGTCGGGGCCAGGCCGTCGATGAGCATGTCTTTGGGCGGGCCCGAGGGGGCGAGCTCGGGATTGTTGGCGACGTCCTCCCACCAGTAGCGGAAGTCCTCGGCGGTGAACGGCGCGCCGTCGGACCAGCGGTGGCCCTTGCGCAGCTTGAGGGTGAAGGCGCGCCGATCCTCGACCTCGACGGCGGCCAGGATGTCGGGCCGAATCTCGAAACTGCTGTCGTAACCGACGAGCCGTGCGTAGCCGTAGACGACCAAGAGCCGGACATCCTTGGCGCGGCCGACAAGCATTCGAAGATCGCCACCGTGGCGGCCCGGGGTCGCGACCCCGTCGTCGAAGGTGACGATGCGCGGCTCTTGCGGGACGCGTTCGCTCACCGGCGGGACCTCGCCCGCCGCGACGGCCGCTTCGAACGTCGGCGTCTCGATGAGCTCCAGCGCCGCAGCGGGTCCCGCACCCAGCCCAAACGCCGTGACGGCGGCGGCGGCCCATCGCACCATCGCCCTCACGAGGCTCGAAGCTCTGCCGAGGCCGCGTTCCCCGCGGCGCGCACGAAATGCCCGCCGCCAAGGTCGAGCATG
Source organism: uncultured Alphaproteobacteria bacterium (assembly GCA_964446055.1). Taxonomy (GTDB): domain Bacteria; phylum Pseudomonadota; class Alphaproteobacteria; order VGEJ01; family VGEJ01; genus CAYUNL01. The sequence continues at coordinate 5,181 of CAYUNL010000008.1, forward strand.
CTGAGCGTCGAGGTGCCGTTGACGGTGTAGGGGGCCGGCCACGCTGCGGGATCCGAGTGCCGCTCCAGCATCAGCGCGCTAAGGTCGAGACGGTCGTTGGGATCGGGCTTGGGAACCGCGGCCAGAAGCGCCTTGGTGTAGGGATGCGTCGGGTTGCGGAACAGGAGCTCGCGCGGCGCGTGCTCGACCAGGCGCCCGGCACACATGACGGCGATCGAATCGGCGATGTAGTCGACCACCGCCAGGTTGTGCGAAATAAAGAGGTAGGTGAGCTCGAGCTGGTCTTGGAGGTCCTTGAGGAGGTTGAGGACCTGGGCCTGGATCGAAACGTCGAGCGCCGAGACCGGCTCATCGCAGATCAGGAGGTCCGGCTGCAGGGCGAGCGCGCGGGCGATGCCGATGCGCTGGCGCTGTCCACCAGAAAAGCTGTGCGGGTAGCGGCGTAGGTAACGGACATCCAGGCCGACAAGGTTCATGAGCTCCTTCACGCGCTCGGAACGCTCGCGCTCGGTGCCGACCCGGTGAATGACCAGCGGCTCGGAGATGATGTCGAAGACGGTCATACGCGGGTTCAGCGAACTGAAGGGATCCTGAAAAATATACTGGACCTTGTGACGGAACGCGGTCAGCGCCTTGCCACGCAGGTTGAGGACATCGACGATGGTGCCGCGGTCGTTGAACTCCACCTCGCCCGAATCGGCGGCCACGGCGCGCATCACGATCTTACTGGTGGTGGTCTTGCCACAGCCCGATTCGCCGACCAGCCCGAGGCATTCGCCGCGCCACACCTCGAAGCTCACGTCTTCGACCGCGGTCACCTCGCCACCGGGTCGACCGCCGAGCACCGAGCGCTTGCGGGTAGTGAAGCGCCTGGTCAGGCTGCGCACCGCCAGCAGTGGGGCGCGGCGGTCGGCGCCGGGCGGCCACGGCTGCTTGGCCTGCATCAACGGACCGCCCTCGGACTTGATCTCGCGAATCGGCACCAGCCGCTCGCCGGGCGCCATGTCGAACCGCGGCACCGCGTGCAGGAGCGCGCTGAGGTAGGGATGCTCGGCGTGGCGAAAGATGTCTTCGACCGTGCCGCGCTCCATGACGTTACCCTGATACATGACGACGACGTCGTCGGCCATGTTGGCGACCACCCCGAGATCGTGGGTGATCATCAGGATCGCCATCTTCAGCTCGGCCTGGAGCTCGTTCATGAGCTTCAGAAGCTGCGCCTGGATCGTGACGTCGAGGGCGGTGGTCGGCTCGTCGGCGATCAAAATCGCGGGGTGGCAAATCAGCGCCATCGCGATCATCGCCCGCTGGCGAAGCCCGCCCGAAAGCTCAAAGGGGTAGGTGTTCACGGCCTGTGTAGGGTCGGGGAATCCGACCATCCGCAGCATCTCGCACATCACCTCGAGCCCCTCGGCGCGGGGCGCGTCGTGGTGCAGGTAAAAGGCCTCGGAGATCTGGTTGCCGACCGTGTGCAACGGCGAGAGCGAGGTCATCGGCTCCTGGAAGATGATCGAGATACGGCGCCCCCTGATCCCGCGCATGGCGCGGCCGTCGACCGCAAGCGTGGCGATATCGACGACCGGTCCGGGATTCTTGGGGTCGCAGAAGTGGATCGACCCGCCGGCGATTCGCGCGACCTTCGGTAAGATCCCCATGATCGCCTGGCTGACCACCGACTTGCCCGAGCCCGACTCGCCCACCAAGGCCAGGGTCTTGCCCTCGGGGATGCGGAAGGAAACCCCGTCCACCGCCTTGATGAGCCCTTCGGGCAAGTCGAAGTGGACCTTGAGGTCCTTCACCTCCAAGACGTTGGCCATCACGCGGCCTCGGAAGCGTGCCGCTGGCCCGACCGCGACCCGATCGCGGCCAGATTGGCACGGGTGCTCTCGTCGAGGCCGACGCCGCGCGCCCCTGCCTCAGCGATGACGCGCCCGGCGATCGATTCGAAGGCGTCCAGGTTCGATTCGAGCCGCAGCCCTACCCGGCCGCCACGCAGGCGTAGCTGCATCCAGCCTTTTGTGCGGTCGCGACGGGTCGAGAAATACCGGAGCTCCACCTTGGACAGCTCGGCCCACTCGATCGCGGCAGCGAACGGGCCCAGTGCCCGGATGCCGGTGCTGGTGAGCCGTATCGTGGTCAGATGACGGATCGCGGTGCGCGCCGCGAACAGCGCGAACAGCAGCGCCAGCGCGCCCATCACGTAGACCAGAACGGGAGCGGGATTGATCAAAGCCAGCGGGCCCGCGGTAATAAGGATGCCGGCACCGGCGCGAACGTAGTCGGGGGTGAGCGCGGCGGCGGTGTAGCGGTGCTCGCTCATAAGCCTTAGAGGGTAAAGATTTTCGCCAGCGATGGCCAGCGTACCGAGCCATGTCCGCGGGTGCGGGCGGCGAACTTGGCAAGGAACGCCCACGCCGCCTCGTCGTGCACGAGGTGATGGGTGAGGATACCGAGGGGGCGCGCCTCGGCAGCGCCGCGAAGCATCACCAGGCGCGCGACGATGGCCTCGAGCGCCGCCGCCTCGCCGACGAACGCCCTGCTCCCGCGCCAGTCGACAATGTCGACGTCGGCATCGCGGCGTTGCAGGCCGGCAACCGACAATGGCGCCACCGCCGATGCGGTGATGGTGCTAAGGCCGCGATAGCCGGCCCCGGGAAGCCGCGGGATCAGAGCGTCGGCGATGCGGTTCCACGGAGGCACCAGCACCGGCATCGCCCGCGCCCCGAAAAGCTCCACGGTCACCGACCAGGCGCGACCCAGCTCCTCGATCACGGCATCGGGGTCGCGGCCAGGCGGGAACTCGGCCTTCTTCTCGCCGGGCGGCGCGTGATTGTGGTGCGCATAGCCGTGCGGCACCGCGACCAGGCCCTCGGACGCCGCGGCGATTCGCGCGGCCAGCGCCGGTCCCGCGGCCGCGGGAATGACTGCCAGGCAGAGCGGCAGCTCGGCCTCGCCCGTAAGATCGATCAAGCGCGCGAGCGCCGTCGTCGGCTCGGCGGCGTCGTCATCGCGCAACCAGAGATCGAGCGCGCGGCCCGCGCCGGCCCATGCATCGAGCTCTTCGGCGAGCGCTCGCCAACCTACCACGGCACCGCCTCGGCCCACTCCTCGACCAGCGCCGCGCTACGCTCGGCGCCGCCGGTATCCAGCTCGCCCGAGTGCCCAGGCGGGGCATCGATCGCCGTCTCGACGGCGGCGGCGAGCCTTGCGGGGGTCAGTGCGGCCTCGTCCAAGACGTGGATCGCGCCGCGCGCTTCGAGCGCCCTGGCGCGCAGCGTTTGCTCGGTCTCGATGCCGCCGGCGTAGGGAACGACGATGGCGCGCGCCCCGGCGTCGAGCAGCTCCATCACCGTGTTGTAGCCGCCTTGGCTGATCGACAGCGCGCAGTTCATGAGCAGGCTGGTAAAGTCGGCGCGGGCGCGCTCGACGACGACGCCATCGGGTGCCACGGCGCGCAGCGATTCGAAATCCGCCGCGCTGACCGAGACGCCGACGAGCACCCGCCACCGGCTCGATTTCAGCCGGGTCTTGGCGCGAGCGGCGATCGCGGTTTGCAAAAGCGCGAGCCCGACCGCGCCGCCGCCCGCCGAGACCACGACTTCGCCGTCGCCCGGGCTGCCGGGGCCGCCGCGCTTGCCGGTGCGGTCCACCACGTAGCCGGTGTAGGCGATCTTGCCGGCGATTCGGGCGGCGTGCGGAAACGTGCGCTCGAAGGGCACCAAGCTCGGATCGCCGTGGACCAGGACGCGGTCGAAGTAACCTTCGATGAGGCCGAGCATCTCGTCGTTGCGCCCGGGTTTGTGCTGGGCAACCAGGATATCGCGGACCGACGAGGCGATGCATGGCCGGTGAGGGCCGGCGACCGCGGCATCGAGCAGGGGCACGATTTCGAAGCGTAATTGGCGGCGACCAAAGGGGAAGAGCTCGAACAGAAGTACATGAGGCCGATACTCGAGCCACGCCTTGTGCAGCGCCTCGCGGCGGCGCGCCCGCCACGAATCGTCGATGGCGGCATCGTTGTCATCGACCAGCACCTTGAAATAGAGATCGGTCGCGCGGGTCGGCGGCAGCTGAATGAACCGCGCCGAGGCAACGTCGAGGCCCGGGACATCGTGGCCGCCCGAGACCAGGGCGACGTCGAGCCCCGCCGCGGTAAAGGCGCGGGCAAGTGTGGCGGCGCGCCTGAGATGGCCGATCCCCAGCAGGTGCTGAACGTAGAAGAAGACCCGGCGGCGGCTCATCGCGGCTCTCCGCGGCGAACCAATGGCTCGTTGAACCGCTCGGCTCGCACCTCACCCCCGCCATCGAGCACGAAGAGGTGGGCACACACCCACTCGAGCCGGACGGGTGGCCTTCCGATCATGTCCCAGCCCAGGGCAAGCGCGAAAACCGCACGGATCACCCCTTTGTGGGTGACCGCTACGGTTGGCGTTTTCGCCCGCCCGACTTCGCGTAGCCAGGGCGCCAGACGGGTTTGTACATCGCGTGGGCTTTCGCCGCGCGGCGGCGTGAAGTCGAGGCCACGGTCCTCGTTTTCGCGCATGGCAGGGCCCAACTCGTCGCGGAGCTCCGCCAGCGTCCGGCCCTCCCACGCCCCCCAGTCCATTTCGATCAGCCGCGGCTCGGTTCGCAGCTCATCGGCCCCAAGCAGCTGCGCGGTCTCGGTGGCGCGCCGGAGCGGGCTCGAAACCCACGCCGCGCCGTCCAGCCCAGGCGGCGGTCCGAGCCCTTCGAAGTCGCCTCGGCCGCGCCCGGAAAGCGGGATGTCGGCGCGGCCCTGAATACGTCCGGCCTGGTTCCACGCCGTGGCGCCGTGGCGGATCAACCCCAGCAAGGTCATCGCGCGCAGGCCCGCCGGAGGGCACCATCGAGCCGTTCGCCGGCGCGAGCCAGGGTCCGGTCGGCGCCGATCCACGCCCGAGCCGTTTGGCCCATGCGGCGGCGCAGGCCGGCATCCTCGATCAGCGCCTGGAGGCGCTCGGCGAAAGCATCCGGCGCCGCGCCGGCAACCAGGAAGCCGGTCTTGCCATCGCAGACGACGTCGCGGACGCCGCCGTCATCGCCAGCGACCACGGGCAGTCCGGCCGCCTGGGCCTCGAGCATGGCCATCCCATAGGCCTCGTTGACGGCAGGCCATGCGTAGATGTCGGCAGCCGCGAAGACCGCCGGCATCTCCGCCGCGGCCAGCGCCCCGGCGAACACCACCCGGCGCGAGCCAAACCCGGCGAACGCCGCTTCGACTTCGGCGCGGGCTTCGCCCTCACCGACCACGATGAGTCGCCAGTCGTCGCGGCTGAGCCGCACCAGCGCCTCGGCAAGTCGACGGTAGGAATGGAGCTTGTCGCCCGCCCGCATCATGCCGACCGCCAGCAGCCACACCGCGTCTTCGTCCAGCGCCCATTTTCGCGCGAACGACGCGCGTGCGGCCTCGCGGCCGGAAGCGGCGGCGGCGAAGGGATCGTGGTCGAGGAATGGCGGTAGATGAACAAGCCGGTCGGGCGCGGCGACGATGGCGCGCACGCAGTTCATGTCGAGCGCGGTCATGCACAAGACCGCGTCGGCCCGGGCGATCGCCGCCGCCGCCGCCTCGTGCCCGCGCCGCCAGATTCCTTGGGCGCGCTTTGGCGCATGGGAGGCCTCGGCCACGACATACGCGATCCCAAGGCCACGCGACACCGCCGGGCCGATCCAGTCGGGCGCCCGATAGTAGAGGTGGTAAGTGAACCAAAGCTCGGGGCGTGCCTCGGGCGCGACCAGGCGGTAGCCTGTCAGCAGAGCGGCGGCCTCGATTTCGCCGACCGCCTGCAGCGCCTGTTGGCCGGCGCCGTCGGGTGAGCGGTCGTAGCTGCGAAAGCTCGAGGCGAGCGTAACCGTGTGTCCGGCCGCGCGAAGCGCCTCCATGATCAGGCTCGCCATCGCCCGGTCGCCCGAGGCCACCGGGTGCGTCGGGGCCTTCAGCGGCGCGTAGAACGCGATGCGCACGTCAAGCGCCGCCGGCCCCGGAAACCGCCGCCCTGCCGAGGGGTGCCGCATCCGCGCCACCGGTATCGGGCGCGAACAACCGGGCCAGCCGGTCGATGCCGTCGGCGACATCGAAGTGGGTGCGGACGCGTATCTCGCCGGCCCGGCCCAGCGCACGACGGCGCTGAGGATCGGCGATGAGCTCGCCGAGCGCCGCCGCCATTGCTCCCACGTCGCCGGCCGCGACGAGCCGGCCGGTCACGCCATCCTCGATGAGTTCGGGGATTGCCGCGCTTGCGGTCGAGACGCAGGCCAGTGCTTGGCTCTGGGCCTCGACCAGCACGTTGGGCAGGCCGTCGCGGTCACCGTCGCGGGCGGTTCGGCTCGCCAGCACGAAGAGGTCGGATTGGCGGTAGCTTTCGAGCACCGCGTCATGGGGTTGCGCACCGTGCCACTCAATGCGCGAGGCGAGACCGAGGCGCCGCGCCCGGCGCTTGAGACGGTCGAGTAGCGGTCCGCCCCCGACATGATCGAGACGCCAGTGGAGGGCCGGCGGCAATCGGGAGAGCGAAGTCAGAAGATCGTCGTAGCCCTTCTTGGGCACGGCGCGGCCGATCGAGACCAGGCGCACGGGGTCGGCTGCGTCGGTCCCGTCGCGGTTGTACGCGGGTGCGGGATTCGGGGGAAAACGGTCGGGGTCGAGCCCGTGATAGACGAGGTGCACGCGGCCCGGCGGGGCGAGGGTCGCCAGTTGATCGGCGTTGAGCGCGCTACACGCGGCGCACCAGGCGCAATCGTCGAGTTTTTCGGCCTTCTCCCACTGTGGAATCGTCCATACGTCTTTGGCGTGGGCCGAGACGCTCCACGGCAGACCGGTCAGGAGACTGGTATAGCGGGCGACGGAACCGGGCGTGTGCAAGAAATGAGCGTGGAGATGGGTCACCGTCGGCTCGATCTCATGCGCAAGCACCAGCGCCTGGCCGAATCGGCGCACCCGGTTGGGACTCGGATCGCGTGCGAGATCGCGAAGCCAAAGCGTGCGCGCCGCCGTATAGGCGGGCCGACGACGCAGCGCGCGCCACGCCCCGAGGACGCGCATCGGCTCGCGGAACAGATACTCCGGGAGGTAGCGGACCGGGGCCACGATTGTCTCGTGAATCGGGTGGGTATGGGCGTCGCCGGGCTGGCGCAGCGAGACGATGACGATCCTTAGGCCGCGCTGCTCGAGCGCGTGAATCTCTTGGGAGATGAAGGTCTCGGACAGCCGGGGATAGCCCTTGACGATAAAGGCGTAGGTTCCCGGCATCGGGACCTTCAGGCGGGGCGGCGAATGCGCTCGGGCGCGGACCCGGTCCTGCCGAGCCACGGCGCGGCGAGACGATTGACGTTGTCGAGGCCCTCGAGGAGGCCGGGAACCACGACCTTGGACGGCCGGCGCTGACCGGGAAGGGCGCGCAACGCCCGCGCCATGATCTCGGGATCATACTCGCCGTCGTCGTTCAGCATGCGGACCAGACCCAGTTCCTGGGCGCGTGAGGCGCGGATGAACTGCTCGCGCCGAGGCACCGTCCGCGGCACGATGAGCGCACGTTTGTCGAGCGAGAGTATCTCGCAGAAGGTGTTGTAGCCGCCCATCGCCACGATCGCGGCGGCGCGCGCCTCGAGCTCCTCCATGTGGGGGCTGAAGGTGATGGCGTCGAGGCGCGCCAGCGACGCGGCGCGGCGCTTGAACTCCGCCTGCTGCTCGGGCGCCATGAACGGGCCCAGCACCATCAGCGCTGGATAGGGCAGCATGGGCTCGCTTTCGTAGGCGCGCAGAACCCACTCGATGAGGCCGACGCCATCACCGCCGCCACCGGTGGTGACCAAAAGGTAGGGCTTGCGGGCGATCTCGGGGAGCGGCGCCGCGGTGGCCGAGCGCGCCACCGCGCGCGGCAGATAGCCGGTGTAGACGATCCGTCGGCGGATCGAGGCGGGCATGCCGATCTCGGCCAAGGGTTCGCAAATCTGCGGCAGCCCGTAGATCCAGATTTCGTCGTACAAATCCTCCAGCGCGGGCAGGACCTTCTTGCGCTCCCATTCCGGCCCCAGCAGCGCCGGCTCGTCCAAGACGTCGCGGAGGCCGAGAACCAACCGCGTGCCGCGCGTCTTGAGCAGTTTGAGCGTGTCGTGGACCTCGCCGCGAAGGCCCAGCGGCTCTTTGTCGACGATGAAGATGTCGGGATCGAAGATCTCGGCGGTGTGCTGGATGATCGAGGCCCGCATCGATAGGGTCTGTTCGACGTCGATGTGGAGGTTGAGCGCCGTGTATTCGCCGTTGCGCAGCTTGATCACGCCGGGAACGCGCACGAAATCGACCCGCGCGCGGAAGTCGAATCGTCCGATGATCGGGGAGCCCGACAGAATCAGCGCCGACAGCTGCTTGTGGTTCTCGACGAGCGAGTTGGCGATGGTCAGGCAGCGCCGCAGATGCCCGAGCCCGAAGGTGTCATGGCTATAGATAAGGACGCGCGCCACACCATCGGCGCCGGGGCGGCTGCCCGCGGTGACCTCCTTTAGCATGGGCGCACTATGGCATACCCCCAAGCGCGGCCAAAAGCCAATTGTTGGGGCAAATGCCGACGTTTACCGCGCTGCCCGCCTACGATAAGCTCTCGCCCGCGCCGCACCGGGTAGATGATCGTGCGTCGGGGAAACCGACCGAGCCACCCCATGGAACCATCGATCTTCAAGTTCGTCATTCGATATAGTCTGCGCCAGCAGGTGTTCCTTACGGTGATGGCGGCGCTTTCGTTTCCCTTCCTGTACGCCTTCTATGAGCTGCCCAAACAGATCGTAAACGGCGCGATCCAAGCCGACGGGGCCGACTTTCCGAAGTCTCTGATCCCCGATTTCATCGCCCCGGACGCGCTGCCGCTCGACCACCTGCCCTTCCTCTTCGTGCTGTGCGCGCTGTTCCTGGTCCTGGTGGTCGTGAATCAGGGCTTCAAGTACTACGTTAACGTCTACCGCGGGCTCACCGGCGAGCGCATGCTGCGACGGCTTCGCTATGAGCTCTATAGCCGGGTTTTGCGCTTCCCCCTTCCCACCTTCCGCAAGGTCAGCCAGGGCGAGATCATTCCGATGATCACCGCCGAGGTCGAACCACTGGGCGGGTTCATTGGCGAGGCCTTCTCGCTGCCCGCCTTTCAGGGCGGAACGCTGCTGGTGATCGTGACCTTCCTGTTCATCCAGAGCCCGCTGATGGCAGCCGCGGCGATCGCACTCTACCCGCTTCAGATGTACCTGATTCCCAAGCTTCAGCGCCGCGTAAACATGCTGGGAAAGGAGCGCGTTCGCCTGGTCCGCCGGCTGTCGGACCGGATCGGCGAAACCGTCCAGGGCGTGCAAGAGGTGCATACCCACGACACCTCGAACCTCGAACTCGCGAACTTCACCGACCGGCTGGGCTCGATCTTGGACGTTCGCTACAAGATTTACCGATTGAAGTTCGTCATCAAGTTCCTGAACAACTTCATTCAGCAGCTTGGACCCTTCTTCTTCTATTCGATCGGTGGCTATCTGGTGATCACTGGGGGCCTCGATATCGGCACGCTGATCGCCGCAATCGCCGCCCAGAAGGATCTCGCCTCGCCGTGGAAGGAGCTGTTGAACTACTACCAGCGAATGGAGGATTCGCGGATCAAGTACGAACAGGTCGTGACTCAGTTCGCGCCCAGCGGAATTCTCGACGCGAGCCATCAGCTCGACACCCCCGAGAAAGTCGAGCCCCTGTCGGGCGACGTCGCCGCGGCCAACGTGACGCTGACCGACGATCAAGACAACGCGGTCATCGACGGAGTCTCGTTTAAGATCGACGTCGATCGCCACGTCGCCATCGTCGGCACGGGCGCCAGCGGCAAGGAGGATTTGGCGCTTCTGATGGCGCGGCTCATCGCGCCCAGCAAGGGTACGTTTTCGGTCAACGGCCAAGGCATGGAGGGAATGCCCGAGGCAATCACCGGGCGGCGCATCTCGTACGTTGGCCCCTCGGGCTTCATCTTTGCGGCGAGCTTCGGCGAGAACCTGTTCTACGGGCTCAAGCACCGGCCCATGGTCGAGCCCACCTACGAGGGTGAGGCGGCCGCGAAATGGGCGAATCATCTCACGGAAGCCAAGGCGGCGGGCAACATCACCCATAACCTTGGCGCCGACTGGATCGACTACGCCGCGGCAGGGGTCGACGGGATGGAGGCACTGCGGGTGGAGGCCCTGCGCATCTTGAGGCTGGTCGACCTCGGCCCCGACATCTATCAGCTTGGCTTGCGCGGCACCATCGACCCCGCCGCACATTCCGATCTTGCGGAGACCTTCTTGCGCGCCCGCGCCGCGCTGCGCGAGCGCAGCGCGGATTCGGAGATCGCCTCGCTGGTCGAGTTGTTCGATCGCAGTCTCTACAACACCAACGCGACGGTCGGAGAGAACGTGCTGTTTGGCAGCCCCAAGGGCGATGCCTTCGACATGGACAGCCTGGCCGAGAACGATTACGTGCTCTTGGTGCTGGAGAAGGTCGGCTTGACCGAGATCATGGTCTCGATCGGCTACCAGGTCGCCGCAACGATGGTCGAGCTGTTCGCCGACCTACCGTCGGATCACGAGTTCTTCCAGAAGTTCAGCTTCATCAGCGCCGAGGACCTGCCTGAATTCCAGGCCCTGTTGACGCGGGCCGACAAGGACAATCTCGATCAGCTGTCGGCCGAGGATCGAACCCGTCTCTTGTCGCAGCCCTTCAAGCTGGTTCCGGTGCGTCACCGCCTCGGCCTCATCGACGAGGAGATGCAGGGGCGGCTGTTGGAGGCACGCGCCGCCTTCGCCGAGGGATTGCCCGAAGAGCTTACGGATTCGATCGAGTTCTACGACGCCGAGCGATACAACGCCTCGGCCAACCTGCAGGACAATATCCTGTTCGGCAAGATTGCCTACGGCGAGGCGAAGTCGGCGGAACGCGTCGGCACGCTGATCTCGGAGGTCATCAATGAGTTGGGGCTCGAGGACACGGTCGGACTCGTGGCCTTCGACTTCGAGGTCGGAATCGCGGGATCGCGCCTGTCCGCGGCGCAGCGCCAGAAGCTGGCCTTGGCCCGCGGCATCCTAAAGCGGCCCGATGTCTTGATCTTGTCCGAAGCCACCCAGACCCTCGATTCGGCCGCCCAGGCCAGGATCATGCGCAACATCTTGCAGGAGTTCAAAGGCCGCGGCGTGATCTGGGCGCTGCACGATCCCGACGTGGCCAAGGAGTTCGATCACATCTTGGTAATGAAAAGCGGCAAGATTGCGGAGCAGGGAAGCCACACCGACCTCGACAAGGACGGCACGGTGTATAATGGCTTGATGGCGGCGGAATGAGCCCGCCCGAGGAGAGTTACGGTGAGCCTTAACGAAGAGGTCGAGCTGCTGCGCAATATTCCGCTGTTTAGCAAGATCGAGCCCTCGAAGCTGAAGCTCTTGGCATTCACGAGCGAGAGGCTGACCTTTCACAAGGACCAGGACTTGTGCGTCGAGGGCGAAATGGGCGACGCGGCATTCATCATTATCGACGGCGGCGCCGACGTCATCGTTTCGACACCCAGCGGGCCGCTCAAGGTCACCGAGGTGGCCAAGAACGACTTCGTCGGCGAGATCTCGATCCTTCGTGATGTGCCGCGAACGGCGACCGTGACGGCGTCCTCGGACTGCACCGTCTTGCGCATCTCGAAGGACTTGTTCTTCCGGCTCGTGAGCGAGTTTCCCGAGATGGCGGTTGAGATCATGCGTGAGCTGGCCCGGCGATTGGAGAACACGACGATCCAGCTACGGGAGGCGACGACCGCCGCTTCCCATTAGATCGGCCGACCCGATGAGCCGGCTCGACAGCTTCATCCGGCGGACCATGGCGCAACGCGATTGCCTTGGCGAGGCGGCCCGATTGATCGCCGCGATACCCGGGCCGGTGCTGGAATTCGGTCTCGGCAACGGCCGCACCTACGATCACCTTCGGACGCTGCTGCCGGAGCGGGAGATTTTCGTATTCGACCGCCAGATCGCCGCTCACCCCGAGTGCATCCCCGATCCCGAGCACATGGTGCTGGGCGATATCCACGACACCGTGCCCGCCGCGCGAGCCCGCATTCCCGAGCCCGCGGCGCTGGCCCATTGCGATGTCGGCACCGGGGACAAAGAGGCCTCGGCGGCGCTTGCGGCGTGGCTGGCACCGCTGCTCAAGCCGCTATTGGCCCCTGGCGCGGTCGTCGTTTGCGATCAGGAGGCACTTTGGTGCGAAGGCTTCTCGCGGCTTCCGCCGCCGGAGGGCGTCCCCGAGGGGCGCTATTTCATGCTGCGGTTGGGGCCCGCATCGGCGGGCCGGGATTCGCCCTAGGCGGCGGCCTGGAGCGCGGCTTCGAGGCGGGGTAACTGGATCGGTTTGTGCAAGCTACCGGCGAGGTTCAGGCCGAGGCCTTTGGCCAGCTTGAGCGCCTGGGCAAGAATCTCGTCCTCGTAGTTGCTGACCATGAGGATCGACGCTGCGCAGCGGTGTTTCGCAAGGAGGCGCAAGACCTCGATGCCGTCCATGTCGGGCATGAAGAGGTCGAGGACAATGAAATCGGGCCGGAAGCTTTCGACCTCCTGTTCCGCTGCCCGGCCCCGCGTCGCGGAGTGAACCTCGAACCCAAGACTGTCGCCGACCGCGCCGATGTAGTCGCACATCGAGGGATCGTCGTCGATCACCAAGAGCCGCTTTTTGTCCATTCTTTCCTCGCCGCGGCGAACGTTCTTTGTCGCCCGTGGGCGCACTACCCAAGTGCCCTTTGTTGGGAGGCATACTACAGGGTGAATGCTTAACGGGTCACTACCGCATCGCCCGTTTTCGCCGACCGCAGTAACATGTTTGCGATCACTCCGTGGCCGCGGCTTAGGGCCGTGAGGCGCCTCCCCCGGGCGCCGGATCGTCGAAGACGAATAGCGTCGGCTCGAGCGGCACGTTGACCTCGACGTCGCTGAGCGTGATCCGCGTGGTCAGTCCTTGGGCGTCGGTGACGCGCCATTGCCACAGGCGGAGCGGCGCCTCGGTGAACACCAGCGTCAATGTACCTTCGCCCGCATTCTCATCGTCGCGCAGCCTGAGCCGCAACTCGCCAGGCAGGCGCTCGAGGGCCTCGACCACGATCTGCCCCGCGAACTCGATCTCGTCTTTGACCAGGAAGCCAAGCGGCGTCGAGTAGAGCGGCAGGCGATCGACCTGGCCGAGCTCGGTGTCGTGGAAAATCAGCCACACCCGGTCGGCGACCACCAGGATCGGGGTCGGGGGCGCATACTCGAAGCGCAGTCGCCCCGGCCGTCTGAGGTAAAAGCGGCCCTCGGCGAGCGCGCCATCCGGCGCCACCTGGTCGAATCGCGCCCGAAGCGTGGCGATCGAGTTTAGATAGGCCTCGATGCGGCCGAGTTCCGCCTCGTCATCGGGGGCCAACTCGGCAGCCGGCGCGGCGCCCGCGAGGCCCGCGAGGCCCGCGACGAGCGCGACCAGGACCAACCACCTGCGCTCAGCCCAGCGCATCGGTGTCGCGCGCCAGTACCTCGCGTTTGCCGACGTGGTCGGCGGGGCTGATCACGCCCTCGGCCTCCATGCTCTCGATGATCCGTGCGGCTCGGTTGTAGCCGATCTGCAGGTGACGCTGGAGGAAGCTCGTCGAGGCCTTGCGCTTGCGGCACACCACCTCCACCGCCTGATCGTAGAGCTCGTCGGTGGGCGCGGCGAGAACGTGAGGGTCGACGGCCGCCTCCTCGGTAACCTCGTCGAGGTAGTCCGGGCTTCCCTCCTGTTTGAGGAATGCGACGACCTGCTCGACCTCATCCTCGACCACATAGGGTCCGTGAACCCGCGTGAGGCGTCCGCCCGAGGCCATGTACAGCATGTCGCCCGAGCCCAGCAGCTGCTCGGCGCCTTGCTCCCCGAGGATCGTCCGGCTATCGATCTTGGAGGTCACCTGGAAGCTGATACGGGTCGGGAAATTGGCTTTGATGGTGCCGGTGATCACGTCCACGGAAGGCCGCTGGGTGGCCATGATGAGGTGAATGCCGGCGGCGCGCGCCATCTGGGACAGGCGCTGAACCGCGCCTTCGATCTCTTTGCCAGCCAGCAACATGAGATCGGCCATCTCGTCGACCACCACGACGATGTGGGGCAGCGGCTCGACCTCGAGCGGCTGGTCCTCGAAGATCGGCTCCCCGGTCTCGGAATCGAAGCCGGTTTGGACCGTGCGCTTGAGTTCCTCGCCCCTGGCCGCGGCCTCGGCCAGCCGCTGGTTGTAGCTGGTGATGTTGCGGACCCCGAGCTTCGAGAGTTCGCGGTAGCGGGTCTCCATCTCGCGGACCGTCCACTTCAGCGCCACCACCGCCTTGCCGGGATCGGTCACCACCGGCGTCAGGAGGTGGGGAATGCCGTCGTAGGCGCTGAGCTCGAGCATTTTGGGATCGATCAGGATGAATTTGCACTGGTCGGGACGCAGACGGTATAGGAGCGAGAGGATCATCGTGTTGACGGCGACCGACTTGCCCGATCCCGTCGTGCCGGCGATCAGGAGATGGGGCATCCGCGAAAGATCGGCGATGACGGGAGCACCGGCGATGTCCTTGCCGAGCGCCAGCGGGAGCCGGCCCGTGGCGTTCTCGTACTCGGCGGCGGACAGGAGCTCACGCAGGTGGACCGACTCGCGCCCGGCGTTGGGAAGCTCGATGCCGATGGCGTTGCGGCCCGGTACCACCGCGGCGCGCACCGAGACCGCGCTCATCGACCGCGCGATGTCGTCCGATAGCCCGATCACGCGCGAGGTCTTGGTGCCCGGCGCCGGCTCGAGCTCGTAAAGCGTGATCACCGGCCCCGGCCGCACCTTCGTCACCGCGCCGCTAACGCCGAAGTCGTCGAGCACGGCCTCCAGAAGCCGGGCGTTCTGCTCGAGCGCGTCCTCGCTTACCGTCGCGCCGGAATCGATCTCGGGTGCAGTGTGAAGGAGCGCCAGAGGCGGCAGCCGAAACTCGCCCGGCGGACCCAGGTCGAGGGCCGCCTGCCGCTCGGCGGCGTCGCGCTTGCCCGCACGCAGCCGCGGCCGCGAGCGGCTGACGCGATGGCTCGGCTCGATCCTTGGCGAAGCCTCAGGCGGGCCCACTTCGGCGAACAGTCGGGGTTCGCGCCGGACCGCGGGCGGGGCCGCGGGGCTGGCGCCGGAGTCGCCGCCGGTCTCAGCGGGCGCGGCTCGTGCGAGACCGGCAAGTGGGCGCGCCAGGGCGATCGGTGCGGCCACGATCGCGCGCGCCACGCGGCCGAGCGTACGCCACTCGCGCCACTCCAGCCCCAAGGCGAAGGCAAAGGAAAGCGCCGTCATCGCCGCCGCCACGGCGGCGTAGGCGTAGAGCCAGAGCGGCGTCGCGGCAAGACCGAGCCCCGCCGCACGCAGCCGCAGCGACTCGCCGACCCAGCCGCCGAGCCCGGCCGCGAGCGGCCAACCGTGGGGGGCGGGCAGCCCGGCGGCCAAGGCGGCGGCGCTGATGAGCGCCACCGGGACAAGCGCGAGCGAGAGCCAAATCCGGACGACGCCGCGGTGAGAGAAAACGCGCCACGCCCACGCCGTCAGGCAGAGAACCAGGACCCAGCCGCCGACCCCGAAGGTCTGGAGGATAGCGTCTGCGGCGTGGGCACCGACCAAGCCAAGCAAGTTCTCCGGCGATTCCCCGGTGGCCACGTTCCAGGCCGGATCGGCCGCCGAGTAAGTTGCCAGGGTAAGCGCCAAAACCAGCGCCAGCGCGAAACCGGCGATGCCCGCCAACTCAACCAACCGTCGCCGCAAGAAACCGGTGAGCACCGCCGGCAACACGGCGAACTTCTTGGATTCGATCGAAGGGTGCGCCATCTCTCCCGCCGCAACGCCAACTCCGACCCTGAATTTACCCGAAGAAGCGTTTCGATACAACCACTTGCAGGGAGATATGCGACCTATACTTTATCTACGCCAGTGATCCCCTTGAATGCGCGCGCGCCGTCAGGCGATGCTTTCGCCATGCTGGCGGATATCCATGCCCTCACGCTCTTCGTCTTCACTGACGCGCAGGCCCATCACCGCCTTGACCAGCATCAGGATGATGAAGGTCGCGACCGCGCTGTAGGCGATGGTGACCGCGACCCCGTAGAGCTGGGTCAGGATCTGGGCGCCGTTGCCCTCGATCAGGCCCGAGGTACCGCCCACCGCCGAGACCGCAAACACGCCGGTTAGGATCGCGCCGACGATGCCGCCGAGACCGTGGATGGCAAAGACGTCGAGCGAATCGTCATATCCGAAGGCGTTCTTGAGGCTGGTCGCGCCCCAGTAGCAGACGGCTCCGGCGACCAAGCCGATGATCAGGGCGCCGATGGGATCGACATAGCCGGAGGCCGGGGTAATAGCCACCAGCCCCGCGATCGCCCCGGAGATGATGCCGAGGACGCTTGGCTTGCGGTGGCCGATCCACTCGGCGAACATCCACGACAGGGCGGCGGCGGCGGTGGCGATCTGCGTCACCGCGATGGCCATGCCGGCCGCGCCGTCGGCGGCCAGGGCCGAGCCGGCGTTAAAGCCGAACCAGCCGACCCACAGGAGCGAAGCGCCAAGGACGCTGTAATGAATGTTGTGGGGCGCCAGGCTTTCGACCCGGAAGCCGATGCGCTTGCCGAGCACGAACGCCGCGACCAACCCGGCGACGCCGGAGTTGATGTGCACCACCGTGCCACCGGCGAAGTCGAGGACGCCGGCCTCGCCGAGGAAGCCGCCGCCCCACACCCAGTGCGCGATCGGGGCATAGACGACGACGACCCAGATGCCGATGAACGCCAACAACGCCGAGAACTTGAAGCGATCGACGATGGCGCCGGTTATCAGCGCCGGCGTAATGATGGCGAAGGTCATCTGGAACGTCATGAAGACCGATTCGGGAATGCTGCCGCTGAGCGAATCCGTGCTCATGCCGATCAGTAGCGCACGGTCGAAGCCGCCGATGAAGGCGTTGCCTTCGGAGAAGGCGAAGCTGTAAGCGACGATCATCCACAGCAGCGTCACCACACAGGTGGTCGCGAAACACTGCATGACCGTGTTCAGCACATTCTTCTTGCGCACCATGCCGCCATAGAACAGCGCCAGGCCGGGGATGGTCATCAACAGCACCAGCGCGGTGGAGGTCAGCATCCACGCGGTATCGCCACTGTCGAGCGCCGGCGCCGCGTCCTGAGCCCAAGCCGGTCCGGCGGCGAGCCCGCCGCACGCGAGCGCGATTCCCCCGACGCCCAGGCGCCGCATCAGCCTGTCAAACCCTGGCCCGAAAAATGCCGTCATGGCTCGATCCTTCCTCTGCGGACCCGCCCACGCCGCTCCCTGACCGCGGCGCGCCGGTCGCTCCCCCTCCTGCCCTTTCATCAAGAAGCGTGCCACCGCCCGGCGCTGACCGGAGACGCCGAATCCGGCGCAACCGCTAGCCCTCGGCCGCCGCCGCGACGGCGGGTTTCCACCGCGATGCCTATAGTTTGGGCGATTGGCCCAAATGCGCCCGCATCGTGGGCAGGCCCGGTGCCCCTGGACAACGGCGAGCGCTGCGCCGAAGCTAGCGCCATGGCAGGCCAGCGCAGCGCAGCTCAATCGCGACGCCGTCGCAAGTCCCCGCCGCGCGAGCGGGCCGACGTGCTTGTGGTCGGCGGCGGGATGGTCGGGCTTACGCTGGCCAACGCCCTGGCCGGGGGCGGCCTGGACGTGGTGGTGGTCGACCAAGCCGATCCCACGGCCTTGGCCGCGGCCTCGTTCGACGGCCGCGCCTCGGCCATTGCCCACGCCTCGCAGCGGCTGTTGGCGGCGCTCGGCGTGTGGTCGGCGCTTGGCGATGCGCCGCAACCGATCCTCGACATCCGCGTGTGCGAGGGCGATTCGCCTTTCTTCCTCCACTTCGATCACAGCGAGCTGGGCAGCTCGCCTTTCGGCTACATGGTCGAGAACTACCGTCTGCGCGCAGTCCTTGCCGAGGCCGCGCAGAAGGCGCCGCGAATCGCTATGTGGGCGCCGGTGACGCTCACCGGCGTCGAGCGCGGCCCGCACGGCATCGAGGCCCGTTTCAGCGACGGGCGAACGGTGCGTGCCGCAGCGGTGGCGGCCTGCGACGGACGCGCCTCGCGGCTGCGCCGGGAGGCCGGCATCCGCACCCTCGGCTGGACCTATGCGCAGTCCGGGATCGTCTGCACGGTCGCACACGCGCGTTCGCACGGCGGCGTCGCGATCGAGCGATTCCTTCCCGCCGGACCCTTCGCCATGCTGCCGCTGACCGGGCGCCGCTGCTCATTGGTATGGACCGAGCGCACAAACCTGGCGAAAGCGATCATGGAGCTGGATGCGGACGACTTCGAAGACGAGATGCGACGCCGGTTCGGCGATTTTCTCGGGGCCGCCCGGGTCACCGGCCCGCGCTGGAGCTATCCGCTCTCGCTGCATCTTGCCGAGCGCTACGTCGACCACCGCATGGCCCTAGTCGGCGACGCCGCGCACGGGGTTCACCCGATCGCCGGCCAGGGCTTGAACATGGGCATGCGTGACGCCGCGGCGGTAGCCGAGGCACTGGTGGATTCGCGCCGCCTGGGTCTCGATATCGGCGATTCGTGGACCTTGCAGCGCTATCAGCGATGGCGGCGCCTGGACAACCTGTCCCTGCTGGCGGTCACCGATGCGCTGACCCGGTTGTTCTCCAACAACAATCCCGGCCTGCGGCTCGCGCGCAACCTGGGCCTGGCCGCGGTCAACCGCCTGCCGCCATTGAAACGGATGTTCATGCGACACGCCCGCGGGACGATGGGCGAGTTGCCGCGGCTGCTCCAGGGTGCGCCGCTTTGAGCGAGAGAAGTAGCCTCAAGGATCGCGGCTGAGGTCGCGTTCCTCGAGGGCAGCGAGGTAGTCGCGCCAACGCTGCTCCTGGTTGAGACCGAGCTCGTACAGGTAGTCCCACGAATAAAGCCCGGTGTCGTGTAGATCGTCGAAGTGGAGGCGGACCGCATAGTTGCCCACGGGCTCTACCTTCATGATGCCGACGTGGCGGCGCCCGGCGACGATCGTGCGTTGCCCGGGGCCGTGGCCCTGGACCTCGGCCGAGGGGCTTTCCACGCGCAGTAGCTCGGCCGGAAAACGAAAGCTGCGGCCGTCGTCGAAATCCACCTCGATCACCCGGTCTTCAGTCTTGAGCCGAATCTCGGTCGGTCGCGCCGCGCCTGCGCCGGTTGCCACCGCGGCCTATGCCCCGGGGTCGGCGCCGCCGCCGCTGGTATCGTCGAGCCGGCGCGCCTCATCGACCAGCATGATCGGGATTCCGTCCCGGATCGGGTAGGCAAGCCGGGCGCGCTCGCTGATCAGCTCCTGCGCATCGGCGTCGTATCGCAGCGGACCCTTGGTCAGCGGGCAGACCAGGATCTCGAGGAGCTTGGGATCGACGGTCGAGGGTTCCGCCATTTGTCGCCTCCGTTCTAGGTCGGGTGTTTCGTGGCAAGGATCATTGGAGCTGGGCCTCGGGCCCGGCGACGTGTTGCAGCGCCGCCATCTCCAGGAGCGCGGTCACGATGCGGCCACGTTCGGACTGCGAGCTCGCTTCGAGGAGCGCCTGCTTCTCATTGGGCTCGAACGGGCAGAGCATCGAGAGCGCGGTGATCAAAGGCCCGCCGGGCAATTCCTCCAGCGCCTGAAATGCCGCGCTCATGTCGTGAATCTCGAGGTAGGCGCGCAGCGCCGGCAGGATGCGCTCGCGGTCAAGCGTCGGGTGCCCGTCGGTATCGAGATCGTGCGCGAAATCGTCATACGACACCGTTACCACCCGATAGGCGGCGCGCGAGTCGAACTCCTCGACGATCGCGAAACGGCAGATACCGTTCAGGGTGATCAAATAGCGGCCGTCGTCGGTCTCCTTGAAGGCCGCGACGGTGCCGGCGCACCCGGTCTCGTACACATCGGGCTCGTAGACACTGGTGTCGGGGTCGGTGGGTTGGACCATGCCGATAACCCGCGCTTGGGCCATGGCATCGCGGACCATATCCAGATAACGCGGTTCGAATATGTTGAGCGGCAACTGTCCGCGCGGCAGCAAGAGCGCGCCGGCCAAGGGAAAGATGGGGATCGTACGCGGCAGTGAGGCGAGATCGGGAGGCGCGTCGTCCTGGTTCATGAGAACAAGATCGCCGAGAGCTGCCGTCGTCCCGAGATCGTGACCTCGTCGTTGGCGCCGTAGGCGTCGAACAGTTTCAGCAATTGCTTGCGCGCGGACTGCTCGTTCCACTCGCGATCGCGGCGCACGATCTCGATCAGCTCGGCAACCCCGGCATCCCGTTCGCCCGTCGAAACCAGGGCAAGCGCCAGATCGTAGCGCGCCTGATGGTCGTTCGGCGCCTGCGCGACCGCGGCACGGAGGCTCCCGACATCGCCCGCCTCACCGACCTGCGTCGCGAGATCCAACGACGCCCGGGCGCTCACCACGTCGGCATGGCTGTCGTGCTCGGGCGGTACCATAGCCAGGGTCTGCCCGGCGCGCTCGAGGTCGCCGTTCTCCAGGTAGCATCGGGCGAGGCCGGCCAGGGCCGAGGGCTCGCCCGACGACTGTTTCAGGATCTCGCCGTAAAGCGCGGCGGCGCCACCAAGGTCGCCGCTCTTCATCATCTGCGCGGCCTGGGCGAGCGCCTCTTCGACAGCGGAAGGGCCAGCCGCGCCGCCAAGTTTCTTGACGAACGCGGCGACCTGGCTGTCGGGAAGCGCGCCAACGAAGCCGTCGACGGGCTGACCTTGATCGAAGGCGAACACCGCGGGGATCGACTGGATGCGCATCTGTTGCGCGATTTCCGGGTTCTCGTCGATGTTGATCTTGACCAGCCGCACCCGGCCGGCCGCCTCGGTGACGGCCTTCTCGAGCGCCGGCCCGAGCTGCTTGCAGGGGCCGCACCAAGGCGCCCAGAAGTCGACGATGACCGGCGCCTCTTTCGAGGCATCGATCACGTCGACCATGAAGTTCTGGGTATCGCTGTCTTTGATCAGGCCCTCTAGGGCCGGCCCCGGGCCGATGATCGGTTCCATGACGCCTCGCGTTTCAACGCACTCCACGACAGATCGTGCCGAAGTGTAACCGCAAAGGGCGGCGGTTCTGTAGGGGGATTCGAGCGCCCCAAGCGGTTGCAAATCGTCCCGCTTATTCTATCATCGCCGGGCCGCGCGGGCGTAGCTCAGGGGTAGAGCACAACCTTGCCAAGGTTGGGGTCGTGGGTTCGAATCCCATCGCCCGCTCCATATCCGCGCTTGGCCGCCTGCATCGCCTGCCAGACCCGCTCTGGCGTGAGCGGCATGTCGATGTCGGTTACGCCAACCGCGGCCAGCGCATCGAGCGCCGCGTTCATTACCGCCGCCGGGCCGACGATGGCACCGGATTCGCCACAGCCCCTGATGCCCAGCGGATGGGCCGGCGAGGGCACTTCGTTGAGAACCAGCGAGAACGGCGGGAGATCGTCGGCACGCGGCAGGCAGTAGTCCAGGAATGAGCCCGTGAGCAGCTGGCCGTCGCTGCCGTAGATCGTGTCCTCGCACAACGCCTGGCCGATCCCCTGCGCGGTTCCGCCATGCACCTGGCCGGCCACCAACATCGGATTGACGACGGTGCCGAAGTCGTTGACCGCGACGTAGCGGCGAATCTCGACCCGGCCGGTCTCGGCGTCGACCGCGAGCTCGCAGGCATGGCAGCCATTGGGGAACGAGGACGCGGCGTTCGGATACGCTCCGGTTTGGTCGGGAACGTATGCGCCCGACGCCCCGAGCCCACCGCCGCCGCGACGCTCGGCCTCGGCCGCAACCTCGAACAGTCCGACCCGACGATCGGTGCCGACCACGCGAAACTCACCCTCGTCAAAATCGACGTCGACCGCGGCCACCTCGAGCAGGTCCGCCGCGATTGTCTTGCCCAGCTCAACGAGCTTGGCCGAGGCGTCCTGGAGCACGGCGGCCGCGAAGACCAGCGAGCGCGAGCCGCCGGTGCCGCGGCCGCTCGCAATGCGATCGGAATCACCCTGGATTACCGCGACCGCCTCGAACGGCACCCCAAGGCGTGCCGCCACGACCTGCGCGAACGCGGTCTCGTGTCCCTGTCCGGTCGATTGCCAACCGCTGAGGATCGTCACCTGGCCGGCGCCCGAGACCTCGAGCGTCGCGTCGCCATCGGCCGCCCCCTCGGTGGCCTCGATGTAGGGCGCGATGCCGAAGCCAAGCAGCCATCCCTTGGCGCGCGCCGCCTCGCGCCGCTCGGCGAAGCCGGCGAACTCGGCGGTTCGCAACGCAGTCTCCATGTTCTCGGCGAATTTGCCCGAATCGTAGGTCAGGCCCAGCGCCGTGCGATAGGGCATCGCCTCGGGGGCGATGAAGTTGCGGCGGCGAATCTCGGCCGCGGGCAGGTCAAGCTCGCGGGCCGCCGCCTCGATCAACCGTTCGACGGCGTAAATCGCTTCGGGCTGGCCGGCGCCGCGATAGGCGTCGACCGGCACGGTGTTGGTGAAGACCCCCCGGACCTCGACGTGAATCGCCGGAATCGCGTAGACGCTGGAGAGGATC
This sequence comes from uncultured Alphaproteobacteria bacterium, assembly GCA_964446055.1. Lineage (GTDB taxonomy): Bacteria > Pseudomonadota > Alphaproteobacteria > VGEJ01 > VGEJ01 > CAYUNL01. The sequence goes on from CAYUNL010000008.1 coordinate 27,782, forward strand.
GCGCTACCCCCCTCGGTCGGGATGAACGGAGCGTAGTTCGAAAGGTAGGCGCCCATGTTGGCGATCTTGCGCACGCGCAGGCCAACGATGCGCGCATCGTCATCGAGCGCGATCTCGCCGTGAGTGGCGTGGTCGCGGGCCTGGGCGTCGCTCAGGAATCCCTCGCCGCGTTCGGCGATCCACTTGACCGGCCGGCCGAGGATGCGCGCCGCCCACAGCAACAAAGGGTATTCCGGGTAGACGAAGAACTTCATGCCGAAGCCGCCGCCGACATCGGGAGTGACGACGCGCAAGCCATCGCTCGGCAGGCCGAGAATGTCCTCGCATAGCATGTCGCGAATCCCGTGGACGCCCTGGCCGGCGACATGAAGCGTGTGCCGGCCATCGGCGAAACTGGCCACCGCACCGCGCGTCTCCAATGGGTTGGCGACGAGGCGGTTGTTGACGAGGTCGAGGCCGACGGTGTGGGCGGCGCCGGCGAAGGCGCGATTCGTCGCCGCGCCATCGCCCGCTGCCCAGCGGAAGGCGAGGTTGGCGGGAACCTCGTCCCAGACCAACGGCGCCCCCGGCTCGAGCGCCGCCGCGGTCGCCGCCACCGCCGGCCGGGGCGCGTAGCCGACCTCGATGCGCTCGGCGCCGTCGCGAGCGAGCTCGGCGGTCTCCGCCACGATCATCGCCACCCCGTCGCCGACGTGGCGGACCCGGTCGATCGCGAGCGGCCAACGCGGTGGATCGGCGCACGGCGTGCCATCGGCGTTCTCGACCCTCGCCACGCAAGGCACCGGCCGATACCCGGCGGTGCGGTACTCGGCCCCGGTCAGCACCGCCAGCACGCCCGGGAGCGCCGCCGCTTCGTCCGTCGCCAGGCGCTCGATGCCGGCGTGGGCGTGGGGCGAGCGCACGATGTGGGCATGCGCCTGACGCGGTAGCCTGAGGTCGTCGATGTAACGTCCCCGACCGCTGAGAAAGCGCTCGTCCTCGCTACGCGCGGCCGACTGGCCGATGCCGAAATTCACCACCCGTCCCACCACTCGGACTTCGCCGTCCGGATTGCCCGCCTCATCCGCTCCGAAGATGCCGGCGGATGGATGTTGGAATTGTACTCGGCGCAACAGGGATTCAGCAGAGAAAACCTCGCCTGCGCCGGCGATCAGGGGCGAGGTGAGGTGTGTGGCGTTGGCTGTGCTGGTCGCCACACACACGGCGGTGGGAGCTCGATGCCGCGCTCGATCGCCTCGACCGCCTGATCGGTCTTGCCGCTTTGAAGGTAAACCATGCCGAGCGTCAGATGGTTCGAGTGCGAGGCCGGATTGATCTGCACGCCCTTGCGCGCGTGCGCCAGGGCAAGCGCGTACGCCTCCTCCGATCCACTGGTCTGGGCCTCCTCCAGATGGGTCCAGGCCAGTCCCGCGTAGGCGCGGGCGTAGTCGGGATCGAGCGCCACCGCCTGTTCGTAGAGGCCGCGTGCGGCGAGGAAGTCCTCGGGCGTGAACCGGAGAAAGTGCTCGCGGCCGCGCAGCACGAAATCGTATACGAGGCTCCGGCCGGGTCAGCCGCGCGCGCGCAGGAGGTCGCGCCGCTCGGTGCTCGCGAGCCGCCGCTCGAGCTCGCGGACGCGGGCGCGGAGCTGCGCGAGCTGCCGCTCGCCCTCGGCCTCGGTGTAGCGGGGCGTGATGTGCTGGGGACAGTTCACGTCCCATGCCTCGAGCGTGAACACGATCGCCTGCTCGGGCCGCGCCGCATAGCCGGGCTCGGCCAGCCGCTCCAGTAGCGCGGGATCGTCCTCGACCACCGTGGCCCGGCCCCAGACCTTGATGCGGCGACGGTTGGGGTAGTCCATGAGGAAGAGGAAGGCGCGCGGGTTCTCGGCCAGATTGCCGGCGCTGATGTATTGCCGGTTGCCGCGGAAATCGGCGAAGGCCAGCGTGCGTTCGTCGAGCACCTTGAGGAAGCCAGGCGGTCCGCCGCGATGCTGGACGTAGGGCTGGCCTTCGGCGCTTGCGGTGGAGAGATAGAACGAATCCCGGGCGGCGATGAATTCGGCGAGCTCGGGCGTGATCGTCGACGACCAACCGCCCTTTTCCTCCATTCGCTGGTAGCCGGCGCGCGATCCGCGCCGTGTCTGTTCGGCCTTGACCGCGGCGCTGAAGGCGACGTCGCTGAGCGGAGTTGTCATGTCCATGCTCCCCCGCTGGGCTAGGCGGGCTCGCCCGAGACCGGCACGATCGAGAACCAGTCCTTGCCCGAGGCGACGACGCAGGCCCGACCCTCGGGGTCGGTGACAATCACGGTCCAGCCGCCAGCCTCGGCCACGAACAGCTCGACCATGGCGGCGCCGCGGGTGGCCAGGCCGCGGCCCGCGGCGCGCTCGGCGAACTGCGTCTCGAGCTTGGCGACCGCGGCGTCGCGCGGCAGACAGGCCTGTTGAGCCGCGGCGAGCGGCGCGAAACTCAGCAGTGTTGCGGCGACTACGAGACTTCGAATCAGTGCATTCATCGGTCGGTCCTCCGTTGGCAGTCACTCGCATATAGACCGACCGGTCCGTTTTTCAAGACTAGGCATTACACAAAACGTTCATTAGCTCTTCCCTATCGGATTGCGGGCACTATGTTAGACAAAACGGTATGTCCAGTTTGGACCGCGAAAGGACAGCAGCGATGGCCTCGGCCAAACGCGAGCAACTCGTCGATACGGCGCTGGAACTGTTCTATCAGCGCGGCTTCAACGCCACCGGCATCGACAAGGTCCTGGCCGAAGCCGGGGTCGCCAAGATGACGCTCTACAACCACTTCACGTCCAAAGACGAGCTGATCCTGGCGGCGCTGCGCCGGCGCGACGAACGCTTTCGCAATTGGCTCATGCGTTCCGTCGAGGAGCGCGCAGACACGCCACGGGCGCGCCTGCTCGCGGTGTTTGCCGCCCTCGATGCGTGGTTCAAGCAAGACGACTTCCGCGGCTGCATGTTCATCAACGCGGCGGCCGAGTTCTCGGGTATCGCCGATCCCATTCAGGGGGCCGCCGCCGAGCACAAGAGGCTGGTCGCGGGCTACCTTGCCGGCCTTGCCGAGGAGGCCGGCGCCAAAGATCCCGAGCGGCTTGCCTTCGAGCTCTCGCTGCTGCTCGACGGCGCCATCGTCTGCGCCCACGTCTGCGGCGTCTCCGATGCCGCCGCCCGCGCCCAGGCGGCGGCCGAGGTGCTGATCGACACCGCGCTCTCCGGCTAGAACGCTCGCCGACACGCCGCACAAACGGGTGCCCCACCTATGCTAACCTCCCAGCCGAGGGCGGTCGGCGAAAAGCTTCGGAGGGGGATGAATCGTGGCCGAGCTGCGGATAGGTCTGATCGGGTCGGGATATATGGGCAAGGCCCACGCGCTCGCCTACCGTGCCGTGCCCGGCGTGTTCGCATTGCCCGCGGTGCCCATCCTGGAGGTGCTGGCCGACGTCGACGCCGCGACCGCCAAGGGCGCCGGTGAGGCCTTCGGTTTCGCGCGCTCGACCGGGGATTGGCGCGAGCTGGTGGGCGATCCGCGGGTCGACGTGGTCGACATCACCACCCCCAACGTGCTGCACAAAGAGATGGCGTTCGCCACCATCGATGCCGGCAAGCCGGTCTATTGCGAAAAGCCGCTCGCACCCACCGCGGCCGATGCCAAGGCCATGGTCGAGCGCGCCGAGGCCGCCGGGGTCAAGACCATGGTCGGGTTCAACTACCTCAAGAACCCGATAACGGTACTAGCCAAAGAGATCGTCGAATCGGGCGAGTTGGGGGAGGTTCACGCCTTCCGCGGCACCCATCTCGAGGACTACATGCTCGACCCCGATTCGCTGGTCAGCGCCTGGCGGCTCGATCCGCGCTCGGGAGACGGCGTCATCGTCGACCTCGCGAGCCACGTCGTCTCGCTCGCCCGCCACCTGATCGGCGATATCGAGGCGGTGTGCGCCGACCGCGACACCGTAGTCACCGAGCGTCGAGCCGCCGCCGGCGAGGAGACCACCCAGACCGTGGAGGTCGCCGACCAGATGCGGACGCTGGTCCGCTTCGCCGGCGGGGCCAAGGGCACCATCGAGGCGAGCTGGATCGCCACCGGCCGCAAGATGGGTATCGTCTGCGAGATCACCGGGGCCAAGGGGGCGCTGCGCTTCGATTTCGAGCGGCTCAACGAGCTCTACCTTTACACCACCGGTCAAGCCAAGGGCCGCGAGGGCTTCAAGACCATCCTCACCGGCCCCGATCATAAGGACTACGCGAACTTCTGCTTGGCGCCGGGCCACCAGCTCGGCTTCAACGACATCAAGGTGATCGAGGTGCGCGACTTGATCGAGGGCCTGGTCGCCAGCGATGCCAAGCCGTGGCCCGATTTCCGCGAAGCCTGGCAGGTCCAGCGCGTGATCGACGCCATCAGCGCCTCTGGCCGCGAGGACCGCTGGGTACGGACCGCCGAGTTTTAGAGTCCGGCGATTAGCTTTTGCCGTAGACCGGCACCACGGCGCCCCGGGCCGCTAGGTTCTGCGGCGAGGCGAGGAAGGCGATAACCGCCGCCACCTCCGCGACCTTGGGCCACGCCGCGAAGTCCGCGCTCGGCATGGCGGCGCGGTTGGCCGGGGTATCCAAGATCGACGGCGCCACCGCGTTGACCCAGATCGCTTCGTCCTTGAGCTCTTCTGCGAGCGCCTGGGTCAGCGCCGCCACCGCCGCCTTCGAGGCCGTGTAGGCCACCATTCCGGCGCCCTGGCGCGGCTCCAGCGCCGGCCGCGCCGCGACGTTGACGATACGCCCACCCTCGCTGGGCCCGCCCCGCATGTTGGCGATCGCGGCGCGGCAGCAGAGGTGACAGCTGAGGGCATTGAGGTCCATCTGAGCGCGGAACGCGGCGGCGTCGATTTCGGCGAGTGGCGCCATGGCGAAACCCCCGGCGACGTGAACCGAGGCCCAAAGATCGGGCAGCGCCGCATAGAATGACTCGACCGCGCCCTCCTCGGCGAGATCCACCTCGAGAGCCACACCTACCCGCTCGTCCGCGGCGTAGGCGAATCCGTCAAGCTCGGCCGCGACCAGGTTGGGCACATGACACAGCGCGCCGGCGGCCAACAGCTCGCCGACGACGGCGGCCCCCAAGACCCCGGTCCCCCCGGTTACGACGACGTGCCGACCGTTGAAATCCATGCCCAACTATACCAGGGCGGGCGCCGCTCGGCCGTCTACTCGACGCCGCGGCGTTCGGAGTGGAAGAACGACCAGATCAGACCGCCGCCCGCCGCCCAGGTCAGGCGTTCGATAAAGAGCGGGCTCCGCTCGTTGGCGGCGCCGTGATGAGAATCGCCGCGCAGGGCCACGAACAACCGCCACCGAGGCCCAAGGGGCTGGATCCCACTGAGCTGCAGCCGGGTGCCGACATAGCCCGCGCGCGCGTCGAACGCGGGCCGGCTCGCGGTCGCGAAACGTGGCTCCACCTGGTAGAAGTAGTCCATGAACTCGGTCGTCGCGAAGCTGGCGGTGAGCCCCAGCTTCACTTCCAGGCCGCGGCCGCCGAGATCATCGTGTTGGTAGGCGATCTGGGGTGCGGCGAGCAAACCTCGGTAGTCGAGGTCCGAGAAATCGGTCGACAGGACGGCACGGACCGGCAGTTCGAAATCGATCTTGGCGTCGCGTGCCGCCCGCGCGAGCGTGATCTGCAATCGCGGCCCGATCTCGCCCAGGTAGTCGAGGTCGGGGAGACCGGTACGGGCGTCGTTGTCGTCGGAATCGGCAGCGAAAGAGCCCGACAGGCTAAGGTCGAGCTCGATCCGCTCGGTGCGCACGACGCGCCCGCGCAAGAGTCCCTTTTCGTCGGAACGGAAGAACCTGCCGCGATAGGCGAGATAGGGAAGGGCGATGCCCTGGAAGTGGGATTGTCCGGCGGCCGGGTAGTCGGGAAGATAGCCGCCCCCGCCCGCGACGCCCAATTCGAACAGCGGCTTGGCCTCGGGCTCGGCCGCCACAACCTTGGGGGCCACGGCGAACGCCAAGACCGCGGCGCCCAAGCAGCCAAGGATCGCGCGCCGCCGCTCAGCCCTTCCCATCGGTCCGCCCCTCAGCCGGCGAAGTAGGCCTTGGTGCCGTGGGCTTCGACCGCCGCGGCGATACGCTCGAGGGCGTGGACGTACGCGGCGGTCCGCAGATCGAGCCCGCGAGTTCCGGCGACGTCCCAGACCAAGCGCGACTCGCGCTCCATGATCGCTCGGAGCCGGCCCGTCACCTCCTCGGCATCCCAATAGAATCCGGCCTTGTTCTGCACCCACTCGAAGTAGCTGACGGTGAC
>CAYUNL010000009.1:0-4703 GCA_964446055.1 uncultured Alphaproteobacteria bacterium
GTTCGGCGGCATTGGCACCTACGTCAAGGCCTCGACCGAGCGGACCGAGGACGCCGGCGACCGCGCCAACGACGCCGTTCGCATCGACGCGACCGCGATTCGCTCCAAGGTGATCGGCGAGGGGGCCAACCTCGGCCTCACCCAGCTCGGACGCATCGAGTATGCGGCCGGCGGCGGGGCGGTGAACACCGATGCCATCGACAACTCGGCCGGCGTCGACTGCTCGGACCACGAGGTCAACATCAAGATCGTCTTGGATTCGGTGGTCGCCGCGGGGGACATGACGATCAAGCAGCGCAACCGCCGCCTGGTCCAGATGACCGACGAGGTAGCGGCGCTGGTGCTGCGCGACAACTATGTCCAGAGCCAGGCGATCACCGTAGCCCAGGCGCAAGGCCCAGAACTCCTGAGCGGCGCCGCCAGAATGATGCGCGCCCTCGAGCGCACCGGAAGGCTCGACCGCGCCCTCGAGTACCTGCCCGACGAGCAAACCGTCCTCGATCGCGAAACCGAGGACCGGGGGCTGACGCGGCCCGAGATCGCGGTCCTTTTGGCATATGCCAAGCTCGATCTCTACGATGCGCTGCTCGATTCCGGCCTGCCCGAAGATCCCTACCTCAGCGGCGATCTCGCCCGCTACATGCCGCGCCCGCTGCGCAAGGACTTCGCCACCGCCATCGGTGGCCACCGTCTGCGCCGCGAAATCGTGGCCACCTACGTCTCCAACAGCCTGGTCAACCGCGCCGGCCCGACGTTCATCAGCGAAGTCGCCGATGAAAGCGGCTTTGGCGCCGGCGAGATCGCCCGCGCCTATGCCGTCACGCGCGACGCGTTCGACTTGCGCAAGGTGTGGAACGCCATCGAATCGCTCGACAACCGGGTCGCCGCCGAAGCCCAAACCCGCATGCTGGCCGCGAGCATCGAACTGGTGCGCCGGGGGACGCTTTGGTTCCTACGCAATCTGGCGCAGCCACTGGACATCGCCGCGACCATCGCCGGCTACGCGCCGGGGATCGCCCTGTTGACCGAGAAGCTGGGCTCGATGCTGGCGGCGTTCGACGCTCAGGAGCTGGAGCGGCGGCTCGAAACGCTGACCGCCGATGGCGTGCCGGAGGACATTGCGCGGCGTGTCGCCGGCCTCGATCCGCTGGCCGCCGCCTGCCATATCGTCCACGCCGCCGAGGCCTGCAAGCGGCCGGTCGACGAGGTCGGCGCCGTCTACTTCGCGGTCGGCGCGCGCCTCGGGCTCGACTGGCTGCGCGCCGCCGCCCAGCGCATCGACGCCGACGATCATTGGCAACGCCTCGCCACCACCGCCATTGTCGAGGACCTCTACGGCCAGCAACGGGCGCTCACCAGCCGCGTCATCGCCGCCGCCGACGGCGCCGCTGGCGAGGCGGCGGTCACCGCGTGGGCCGATCACAATCGTGCCGCGGTTCAGCGCGCCAACGACCTGATCACCGAGTTCAAAGCCCAGGGCCGCATCGACATCGCCCGCCTCGCCATCGCCAACCGCCACGTCCGCCACATGATCGTCGGCTGAGGGCGGCCAGGCCCGCGGCGGACGACCTAGTCCGCCGCGGATCCGTAATTGCCGGGGGTGTGGCAGAGCTCGAGCTTGATGCCGTCAGGGTCGGCGAAGAAGACCGCGTAGTAGCCCGGACAGTAATGATACTCGGCCGGCGGGTCGAGCACGCGGGCGCCGATGTCGATCAACACGGCATGGAGCCCGTCCACCTCGGCGCGGCTGTCGGCGTCGAAGGCGAAGTGGTGAAGGCCGGGGGAATAGCGATCGTGCGCCTGGTTCGGCGAGGCTGGATCGGCGGGGCTGATCACGACCGCGCCGTAGCCGGGCTTCACCCAGCTGATCCATTGCGGGCAGGTTTCGTCGCGCCGATAGCCCATGAAGGTGAGCACCCCGTCATAAAACGGCGCCGAGCGGGCCAGCTCGCTGACGGTGATCGTGATGTGGTTCAGCGTGCCAAGGCCCATCGGTGGGCTCAATGGCGGAAGTGGCGAAGGCCGGTGAAGACCATGGCGAGGCCCGCTTCGTCGGCGGCGGCGATCACCTCGTCGTCGCGGACCGAGCCGCCGGGTTGGATGACGGCGCTCGCCCCCGCCTCGGCCGCCGCCATGAGCCCGTCGGCGAAGGGGAAGAAGGCGTCCGAGGCGACCACGGATTCGACGGTTGGCGAGGTCTCGCGCCCGGCGGCCAGGGCGGCCTCTTTTGCCTTGGCGGCGGCGATGCGCGCGGAATCGACGCGGCTCATCTGTCCCGCGCCAACGCCCACGGTGGCAAGTCCCTTGGCATACACGATGGCGTTGGATTTGACGTGCTTGGCGACGGTGAAGGCAAAGCGGAGGTCGGCGAGCTCGGCCTCGGTCGGGGCGCGCTTGGTGACGACCGTCAGCTCGCGCGGCGCCCGCCGGTCGTCGCGGCCCTGCACGAGATAGCCGCCGGCAAGTGAGCGGACGATGTTTCCGGGCGCCGCCGAATCCGGCAGCGCGCCGCTCAGCAAGAGCCGCAGGTTGTCCTTGGCGGCGAGGATTTCCCTGGCCTCGGCCTCGGCGTCGGGGGCGATGACAACCTCGGTGAAGACCTCGGCGATTTGCGCCGCGGTGGCCGCGTCCAGTGTCCGGTTGAGCGCGACCACGCCGCCGAATGCGCTTACCGGGTCGCAGGCAAGCGCCCTTTGGTGGGCCTCGGCAAGGCCGGCGCCGAGCGCGACGCCGCACGGATTGGCGTGTTTGATGATGGCCACCGCCGGTCCCTCGGTGAACTCGGCGACCAGCTCGAAGGCGGCGTCGGTGTCGTTGAGATTGTTATAGGACAGCGGCTTGCCCTGGATCTGGGTGGCGGTGGCGACGCCGGGACGCGGCGTGCCGCCGGAATAGAACGCGGCCGCCTGGTGCGGGTTCTCGCCATAGCGCAATACTTCGCGGCGCTCGGCGGCGAGCACGAGGCGATTGGGGAACCGCTCGCCCAGGTCGTCGCCGAACCAGGCCGCGATCGCCGCATCGTAGGCGGCGGTGCGGGCATAGGCCGTGGCCGCCAGGCGGCGGCGAAACGCCTCGGTGGTGGCGCCGCCGTTGGCCTTCATCTCGTCGAGCAGCGGCCCGTAGTCGTCCGCCTCGACGATCACGGTGACGAAGGCATGGTTCTTGGCCGCGGCGCGAATCAGCGCCGGACCGCCGATGTCGATCTGCTCCACACAGGCGGCGCGGTCCGCGCCCGAGGCGATCGTCGCCTCGAAGGGATAAAGGTTGACGATCACCAGGTCGATGGCGGCGATGTCATGCTCGGCCATCGACGCGAGGTGCCCGGGCGTGTCGCGCTGGGCCAGAATGCCGCCGTGCACCTTGGGATGTAGGGTCTTGACGGGCCCGTCCATGATCTCGGGACCGCCGGTGTACTCGGCCTCGTCGCTGACCTCTATTCCGGCATGGCTCTACGCCGCGGCGGTGCCCCCGGTGGAAAGGATCTCAACCCCTGACTCCGCAAGATGGCGGCCCAGGGAATCGAGGCCCGATTTGTCGGAGACCGAGATCAGCGCCCGGCGGATCGGCGGTGGTGCCATCGACTCAATCGGTTGCGGCGGCCGCCTGCGCCACCTCGGGCGCGGCCACGTAGGCTGGAACCATGCGACGGAGCAGCGCCAACGTCTCTTCGGTGCGCCGCGCCTGCGCGGCCGCGAAGAGTTGCTCGAGCTCGGGCGCCAGGGCTTCGTGGCTGACCACGGGGGGCGTCGCCAGATGGATGCCCTCGCGCGCCGTCGGCGCCGGCGACTCGGATTCCTCGAACAACGCCTCGGTCAGTTTTTCACCGGGCCGCAGGCCGGTGTAGACCACGGCGATGTCGTCCTCGGGCCTTAGCCCGGCGAGCCGGATCATCTGCCGCGCCAAATCGCGAATGCGCACCGGTTCGCCCATGTCGAGAACGTAGATCCGGCCACCCGCGCCGGGCTCGCGCGAATCCGCCGAGGCCTGCAGCACGAGTTCGACCGCCTCGCGCTCGGTCATGAAATAACGCGTGGCCTCGGCGTGGGTGACGGTGAGTGGTCCGCCGGCTGCGATCTGGCGTTGGAACAAGGGCACCACCGAGCCGGTCGAGCCCAGCACGTTGCCGAAACGCACGGTGATGAAACGGGTCGGCGCGGCATGGCCCGATTCGGCGGCGGCCAGTGCCTGGCACACCATCTCGGCCAAGCGCTTGGTCGCCCCCATCACCGAGGCCGGTCGCACCGCCTTGTCGGTAGAGATCAGGACCATCGCCGAGGCGCTCGAATCGCGGCACGCCTGGGCCACCCGATAGGTGCCCAAGACGTTGGTCAGCACCGTCTCGTTGGGGTTGGATTCGGACAGGGGCACGTGCTTGAAGGCGGCGGCGTGGAAAACCAAGTCGGGTCGTTCGCGGGCGAAGGTGCGCTCAACCCGGCCGCGGTCGCGGACATCGCCCAAGAGGGCGGCGCGCGAGAGCTCGGGGTGACGCTCGTCGAGTTCGCGGTCGATGCGGTAGAGGTTGTACTCGCCGGCATCGAACAGGGTGATATGCGCCGGCTGGTAGGCCGCGCATTGGCGTACCAGCTCGCCGCCGATGGTGCCGCCGGCGCCGGTCACCAGTACCCGCCGCCCCTCGATCAAGGCGCGCATGGCCTCGCGGTCGAGGACCTTCTGCGTGCGTCCCAGCAGGTCCTCGACGGCGA
>CAYUNL010000009.1:4713-18339 GCA_964446055.1 uncultured Alphaproteobacteria bacterium
CGGCCCCGGCGCCGCCGCGGAAGTCGGTTAGCTTGGGCAGCCGGGAAAGGGTCATTCCGGCGCCCTCGGCGACGTCGAGCAGGCCGCGCACGGCCGCGCCGTCGATGGCATCGGTGGCGATGATCAGGCGCTGCGGCCGGCGTCCCTGGGCGGCCAACCGCTCGATCACCCCGGCGCATTGGTCGATACCCCCAAGAACCCGGACGCCACGGACCTCGCGGCCAACGCGAACCGCTTCCTCGGCGACGATGCCGACCACACGGTAGCCGGCCTCGGGGCGCGCCATCTCTCGAATGAAGGTTTCGGACGCGTCCGAGGCGCCGACCAGCAGCACCGGCACCCTGGTGTCGTCCTCGCGGACGAATACCGCCGCCAGACTTCCGTCCTTGACCAAACGGTAGAGCAGCCGCGGCCCGGCGACCAACAGGAACAAGAGCGGGATGTTGACGATCAGCGCGCTTCGCGGATAGTCCTGAAGCCGGGTCAGAACGAACAGCACCGGGAGGAAGATCAGGGCCGCCAGCACCACCGCGCGGGCGATCTTGAAGATGTCCTTGAGCGAGGCGTAGCGCCAGATCCCGCGGGGCATGCCGAGCCACCAGAAGACCCCGCCGCAGACCAACGTGAAGATTGCCGTCCCCTCCCACAGGAACCCGAACGGCTGCGGCGCGCCCAGCGAGTAGTAGCGGGCGAACACGGCGATCTCGAAAGAAACCGCGGCCATGACCAGATCGTGGCAGGCGACGGCGGCGATGCGCAGGTTGGGCGCCCCCCGGGCGCGGGAATCAGCCGGCATGGTCTTCGCCTGGATGGTGCGATGCGCGTTGTGGCGAGGGCTTGCGGCGCGCAAGATACCACAACATCGCCGCGGCAAGCGCCAGGCCGAGCACCAGCCAGGCCACGGTCTGGCGCGGGGCGAGGGCGGTCAGAACGGCGAGCGCCACCAGACAGATGTCGACCAAAGTCACGGCACCCAAGACCCGGGCATGCCCGACGGCCCGTGCGGCGTGTTGATAGAAGTGTTCGGCGTGCGCCCGCCACACCGGCACGCCGCGGGTCAGCCGGCGGAGCAGCGTCACCGAGGCGTCGGCCAGATAGTAGGCGGGCAACAGCGCCGCCGCGGCCCACTGCCCGGCCGCCGCCAGCGAGAGCAAGAGCCAGCCCACGAGGTAGCCGAGCGGAACGCTGCCGACATCGCCCAGGAAGATGCGCGCTGGGGGCCGGTTCCACCACAGGAAGCCAAGCATCGCCGCGGCCACGACCAGGGCATCGGCGGCCACTCCGGGCTCGATATCGGTGAGGACGGCGACCAGGCAAACGCCGATGCCGATGGACGCGGTCTCGACCGCGCTCAGCCCGTCGATCCCGTCCATGAAGTTGTAGAGGTTGACGAACCACAGCCAGGCGATCCCGGCTAGCGCGCGATCGGTCCACAGCGGCAGCAGGCCGCCAAACACCAGACCCTCTTGAGGAAGCGCCGCCACGCCCGCGGCCACCGCCAACGTCTGTACGCCGAGACGAAAGGCCAGAGGCAGGTCCTTGAGGTCGTCAAGCCACGACAACAAGGCGAGCGCGAGCCCGATGCCCAGTATCGTCATCGCCGGTCGAGCGCCAAGATCGAGTGCCGGCGCAGCGAAGAGATCCAAGAGCGCCGGCGCCGCCAACCAACCGAGCGCCACCGTCGCCATCACCGCGAGCCCACCGCCGCGCGGCCTCGGCCACGAATGGCTCGACCTCGGATTGGGATGATCGAGGACGCCCTGGCGTAGCAACAAGTGGAGCACCAGGCGCGTCAGCACGGCCGAGACGACGAAGGCGGCAAGGCCCAGCGCGAGCAGCGAAAGCCACCTCATGGTTGCGCGGCGGTCCGCTCGGGCATCGGCGAGAGCTGGCGATAGACCGCCAGGGTCTCGGCGACGAAGCGCTCGACCGAGAACTCGGCCAGCACGATCTCGCGGCCCCTAGCGCCGAGCCTGCGCCGCAGATCGGGAGCCTCGACCAGGCGCCGGATCGCGGCTGCGGTGGCGGCGCCGTCGCGGACCGGGACCAACAGGCCGTTCTCGGAATCGCGAACGACTTCGCGGCAGCCGGGCACGTCCGCGGTGACGATGGCTCGGCCGCAGGCGGCGGCCTCGATCAGCACCCGTGGCAACCCCTCGCGGTAGGATGGCATGCAGACAACGTGCGCCTGGGCAAGGACCGCCGCCATGTCGTCGCGAAACCCCCACCACTCGAGAATGCCCTCGGCCTCCCAGCGGCGGATGGTCGGCTCGCCTACGTCAGTGGGATTGTCGGGATCGGTGCGCCCGACCATGACGAAGCGTGCGGCCACGCCGTCCTCGCGCAAGCACCGCGCCGCAGCCGCGAACTCGTGGGCGCCTTTGTCGCCCAAGATGCGGGCGGGGAACACGACCGTCGGCGTCCCCTCGGACTCGGGCGCGGGCGCGAATTCGGCGGTGTCGACGCCACAGCCACGCGTCAAGACGACGCGCCGTGCCGCCACCAGCCCGCCGTCGACGAAGAGGGCGCGGTCATCGGGATTCTGGAAGACGGCCCGGCTGTTGCGGTGAGCAAGCGCGAAACGGTACAGCCGTTTGACCAGCGCCCGGGTCAGCGCCGCGCTCGTGCCTTCGCGCAAGAACACGTAGCCCAGGCCAGTCACCGCCAGGACGGCGGCGGGAACACCCATGACCCGGGCCATCAGGCCGCCGTAGATCACCGGCTTGAGACTGACGGCGTGCACCATCGTCGGGCGCAAACGACGCAGCAGCCGCGCGAATGCAGCGATCAGACGCAGCTCGCCGTGCAGCGATCGGGCGCCGCGGCGCAGCGGGATGTCATGGTGGACGAGGCCGCACTCGTGCATCCGCCGTACTGGCTCCGCCGCGAAGGGGACCGCGACATGGACCTCGAAACCCGCCGCCTTGGCGGCCAGTGCGATCGACAGGCGGTGCGAAACAAAGAACGGCGCATCGGCCAAGAGAAAGAGCAGGCGGCCCGCAGCCCCCTCGCCCGCCGCATCGGATTCGGTGTCAGCCATCGGCGGGGGCATCGACATGGCGCGGCATCATAGGTGATCGGCCCGACGATTGCAGCGACGCCCGGCGGGCACCCGGCTGTGAGCATATTTCAATATTGACCAATTGATTGCAAAACGTAATCATCGGCGGGCATGAGCACCTTCGAGAGCTTTGCCGCGATCATCGCGGCGTGGCCGTCGCGACGGGATTTCGAATCCGACCTCGGGTTGCGCGGCGGTCTGGCAGCGGTGTGGAAGCATCGCGACAGCATCCCGGCGCGGTCCTGGGCGGGCGTGATCGAGGCCGCGAACGCCCGTGGTATCTCCGGCGTCAGCTACGGCCTCTTGGCGCGGCTTGCGGCGGCCAAACGGACGCCGCACCACGCCAAGGGCGCGCTGCGCATCGCGGTAATCGGCCTCGGCTACGTCGGCCTGCCGCTGGCGGTGGCGCTGGCGCGTCATTTTCGGGTCACCGGGTTCGACATCGACCGCGAGCACATCGCGGCGCTCGGCAAGGGCCGGGACCGGGCCGCCGCGGTTTCCAAGCGCGCCCTGGCGACAAGCGGTGTCGAGTTGACCGCCGGCCGCGCCGCCCTGTCCGGGGCTGACATCTTCATCATCACCGTTCCGACGCCGGTGGACGCGAACAACCGGCCCGACCTGCGCGCCGTGCGCGCCGCTTGCCGCACGGTCGGCGGCCAGATCGCGGCCGGCGCCACCGTGGTCCTTGAAAGCACCGTCTATCCCGGCGTTACCGAAGAGGTTTGCGGCCCGATCATCGCCCGTGCCTCGGGCCTGAAATGCGGCCGTGATTTCTTTCTTGGCTACGCCCCCGAGCGCATGAACCCGGGCGATTCCGAGCACACCGTGGACCGGATCACCAAGGTGGTGGCCGGGCAGACCCGAGCGGTGGCCGATCGCTTGGCGGAGGTCTATGGCGCGGTCACCGGCGGCAACGTTTTCGTCGCCCGCGACATCAAGTCCGCGGAGGCGGCCAAGGCCATCGAGAACGCCCAGCGCGACATCAACATCGCCTTCATCAACGAGGTGGCGATGATCTGCGACCGCCTTGGGCTGTCGGTCTACGAGGTACTCGACGCGGCCCGGACCAAATGGAACTTCCTCGATTTCACACCCGGCCTGGTGGGCGGCCACTGCGTCAGCGTCGATCCGTTCTATATCGCCCACCGGGCGGAAAAGGCGGGCCACACGCCGGAGGTGATCCTGGCCGGCCGGCGGATCAACGATTCGATGGCTGGATTCGTGGCCGCGCGAATCGCCCAGCGGCTGTCCGCTCCCACGCGAGTGCTGGTGCTGGGCCTGACCTTCAAAGCCGACGTACCGGACCTGCGCAACTCGAAGGTCGCCGACCTTATCGCCGGGCTTCGGGCGCACGGCCACACCATCGACGTGCACGATCCGATCGCCGATGCGGACGGGGCGGTGGCGGCCTATGGCATCCGCCTTTTGCCAAGCTTGCGCGGTCTTAGGCGTTATGGCTGCGTCGTCGGCGCGGTGGCGCACAAGCGCTACCGCGAGCTTGCCGGTCAAGAGATCTCTGCGCTTGCCAGCCGCCGCGGCCTGATCGCGGACGTCGCTGGAATGTGGCGCCACACCGTGCTCCCGCAGGGTCTTCGCCGCTGGCAGCTGTAGTCGAACGCGGCGCCGCTCAGGAATCGGCGCGGGAAAGCCGCCAACGGACCACCGTCTCGCCGCCACCATGGGCGCCCTCAATGACCAGCTGTTGGGTGCGACGGACCACGCCCTCGACGCCGAGATAGACGCTTTCTTCGAGCCTGACCGGCGCCTCTTCGGCGGCGAAACGCCAGCCGTCCCGCGCCAAGTGCAACAGCGCGCCGCGACCGCCCTGTACTCGCGAGACCCGGACCTCGGGGTGGAGGTGAAATCGCACGGCGAAGGGCTGGCCACCGGGGCCGCCCGAGAGCGTGTCCTCGCCCGAGAGCGAGCCGCCGCCGGGCGCCAGATAAAGGCGCCGGCGATGGTCGATGCCGAACGGGGCGCGATAGCCGTCGTGACTGGCCGCGATCCAATGACCCTCGGCGGTGCTGGTGGTTTCGAGCGTGACCGACGAGGGGCGGCGGCTGATGCCGCCGCTTTCGCCGACCCCGAAGGCGTTGGTCTCGCCCACGGCCAGGGTCGAGTGTGCCGCCGTCATCCGGCCGGCCCGGCGCCAACTCGGGTCGTAGCCGCGACCGCAATTAACGATCAACCGGTTGCGGCCGATACTCATCTCGAAACCCAGCGGTCCGGCGTGTGCGCCTTCATCGAAAGGCGGCGCGGGCGGCGGCCCGGCGTCCACGACCAGCGTGACGCGCTGGGCGGCGATGCGTGCGAAACCGGTATCGGGAAGCAGCGCCGGGGCGCGGCCATGTGCGTCGGCGGCGGCGATGAGCGCATCGACGACATCGGCGGCTTCCTCGTGCGAGCCGTTGAAGAGCGCTAGTCCGCCATCGCCATGGCGGAAGAAACGGAGCGCCGGCGCCATCCGGTCGAGCGCGTTCTGTAGCCACGCCGGAACGTCGCCGCGGCTCACGCCCAAGGCGGCTCGTACCCGCACGAGGTCGCCGAATACTTGAAGCAGCGCAGAGGGATCCCGGCTGACGTGGCCGCCATCGCGCAGAATCTGGCGTTCGGTTTCAGCGCCCAGATACTCGAGACCCCGTTCGCGCCAGCCGGAGGCGCCGGAAAACGCGGCGCCCGCGAGGGACAAGCCGGCAGCCGCGGCGACCCGGCCGGCGCCGTCCGGGCCCAGCCGCGCGGCACGATGGAGGTGTCGCGCCTGGCGTGCGGAATGATCGAGGAACGCGCTCCGGAAATCTTCCTCGGCGTCCTCGAGCAAGAAGCCGGCGTGGCACAGCCAAGCCGCAAGCCTTCGCCCCAAAACATCGGGCCGCCAGGCCACCGCGTCCCAGCCGGAATAGTGCGCGAGCCAGGCCCGCAACAATTCGCGGGCGGCGCGGCGGGCGGTCTCGCCGCCCTGGGCGCGGAAGTCGCGCAGCCAGTTGAAACTGTTGATCTCCGCGGTCCAGGCGGGCGAGGCATCGGCCAGGCCCCACGGCGGCGCACCCACCAGACGGTGTTCCTCGCCGGCGAAGGCGTAGCGTCCCTGGAACAATCGATCGGCGGCCTGGGCGCCGCCGGGCCAGGGATCCTCGAACGACGCCGCGATCGGGCTGCGCGCGCCGCCGCCCAGACTGGCGGCGTAGAGCGGGCTCGCGAACACCGCGCGCAAGAGCCCGTTCAACGGCCGATTCGCGGGCCGGGTTTCGATCATCGGCGCGGCTCAGGAACCATCGCGAAGACGCTTGATGTTCGCGGAGTAGGCCTCGGGGCCACCCTCGAAGGTGGCGGTGCCGGCGACCAGCACGTCGGCGCCCGCCGTCCGCGCGGCCAGCGCCGTCTCGACGGTGATGCCGCCGTCGATCTCAAGGTCGATGTCGCGCCCGGCGGCGTCGATCCGCTGGCGCAGCGTCCGCACCTTGTCGAGTTGGCCGGCGATGAAGCTCTGGCCGCCGAAACCGGGATTGACGCTCATCACCAGCAGCAAATCGACATCGTCGATGACCGGCTCGACCGCGGCCACTGCGGTCGCCGGGTTGAGCGCGACGCCGGCCTTGGCACCGAGTTGGTGGATGAGCGCGATGGTTCGGTGGAGGTGCGGCCCGGCCTCGGGGTGGACGGTGATGATGTCGGCCCCGGCCTCGGCGAAAGAAGGGACGAAAGGATCGACCGGCGCGATCATCAGGTGGACGTCGAAGGGGAGCGGGCTGTGGGGTCGCAGCGCCCGGACCATCTCGGGGCCGAGCGAGATGTTGGGGACGAAGTGCCCGTCCATCACGTCGATGTGGATGTAATCGGCGCCGGCGTCGGTGATCGCCCGCAGCTCCTCGCCGAGCTTCGCGTAATCCGCCGCCAGGATCGAGGGGGCGATGCGAACCCGGCGCGGCATGGCGCTGTCCTATCAGCTTCACCGAACCGCCGCAAGCGGGCGCGGACCGGCTACTCGGCCTTGCGCAGGCGGGCGATATAGAAGCCGTCCAATCCGCCGGATTCGCTCAACGAGCAGGGCAGAGTGCGAACATCGCCCGTGGGGCGCAGCAGCTCGGCGTGGCCCGCGACCTCCTCGGCCGCGACCGGCAAGCGCCGCACACCCTCGGTGGCCGACAACAGCGCCTCGATCCGCGCCTCGCACTCCTCGGGCTGCAGTGAGCACACCGCGTAGACCAGCACGCCGCCCGGCGCGAGCGCTGCAAGCGCCGCGATCAGAAGTTGGTCTTGCAGCCCGCTCATCCGCGCCACATCCCCGGGCGCTTTCAATCGCGCCACATCGGGATGGCGGCGAATGGTGCCGGTGGACGAACACGGCGCGTCGAGGAGTACGGCGGGAAACAGTTCGGGCGGGCGGTAGCGGCGCGCATCGGCGAGCTTGATCTGGGCAGTTAGCCGCAGGCGATCGAGATTGGCGCGCAGGAGTTCGAGGCGCGCCGGCGAGACATCGAGCGCGGTCAGTTGCGCGCCCGCGGCCGCAAGCTGGGCCGCCTTGCCGCCGGGCGCGGCGCAAAGATCGAGAACCCGATGCCCGCGGACGCCGCCGGGCACGGCACCGATGAGAAGCCTCGCCGGGAGCGCCGCCGCGCCGTCCTGAACCCACCACGCTCCGCTCTCATACCCCGGCAACGCCTCGACCGGCCCGGCGCGGCTGCGGCGCAAACTGCCCCACGGCAAGACGCGGGCATCGAGCGGCCCGGCCCACCCCTCGGGCCCATCTTTGGCCGTAAGATCGAGCGGCGGTTCGGCGAGATGCACCTCGGCGATGCCGCGCGCGATTGACCCACCATAGGCTCGCGTCCAGGACTCCCAGAGCCATGGCGGGGTGTTCATCGCCGGGGCGTCGTCGCCGGCGACGATCGCCGCCCCCTCGCGCACCAATCGCCGCAGGACCGCGTTGACAAGGCCCCGCAACGCGCCCGAGCGCGCCGCAAGGCGCACCGCCGAGTCGACCGCGG
This sequence comes from uncultured Alphaproteobacteria bacterium, assembly GCA_964446055.1. GTDB lineage: Bacteria > Pseudomonadota > Alphaproteobacteria > VGEJ01 > VGEJ01 > CAYUNL01. Next base: position 12,760 of record CAYUNL010000009.1, read on the forward strand.
CATGCGGCGGCGTTTCAAGAAACAGGATCTGGGCGGCACCCAGCCGAAGGATGTCGCGTACCCGGCGGGCCCGGCCTGGCAGCGGGCGGTCGAGACACCGATCGATGGCGGCATCGATCTGGCCCAGTCGGCGCAGCACGGTGGCGGATAGCAACCGGGCGAAGGCGCGGTCACGGGTATCCAGCACCCGCACGCGGGAGGCGAAGCTTTCCTCGAGCGGGCGCATGCGGTGCAGGACGCCGGCAATCAGTCCCAACGCCGCGGCCCGCGCGGCATGGCCGGGTTGCGCCATCGCCGGCAGTTGAGCACAGGCGGCGTGGCGCGCAAACGATTGAATACGGTCGTGAAGCGGCTACAATGTACGGGGCAGGTTCGCATGACTGATTCCAAACCAGACAAAGGCCGGTCACCGGCACCGGCGAAGGACGGGCGCGCCGGAGGCGGCGCCAACCCCCGGCGTCAGGCCCGCGAGACCGACAAGAAGCCGCGGCGCGAGGTCGAGATCGGAGGTCCCAAGGGTCCGGAGCCGACGCGCTATGGCGACTGGGAGCGCAAGGGAATCGCCAGCGACTTTTGAGCGCGCCCACCCGGTCGCGCCTGCATAACATCGTATGTTCTTGTTATGTTTCCAAGGCCCTGGTATGCTCGTTCTCATGGGCATGCATCGAGGACGATGGCTGTGGCTGGCCGCGGGCCTCGGGGCGGTGGTGGTCGCGGGACAGACACCGGTGTCATCGGAGACACTGCCCGGCCCCGTACCCGCCGATGTGATCGAGGTCATCGACGGCGACACCTTGCGAGTGCGAGCCCGCATCTGGCTGGGCCAAGAGGTGGAGATCAACGTCCGGCTTTCCGACGTCGATACGCCGGAGTTGCGGGGCCGGTGCGCGGCCGAGCGCGACATGGCGGTGCGCGCCCGCGGCCTCGTCGCGGCGTCGATCGGTGACAAGCCGGTGAGCCTGAGCGCGATTCGCTACGGCAAGTTTGCCGGCCGAATCGTCGCGCGCGTGCAAACGGCGGCGGGCGAGATCCTGAGCGAGGCCCTGATTAGTGCGGGGCTGGGGCGCACCTACGCCGGGCGTGAGCGGCCCGATTGGTGCGAGCCGCCGGCCTAAGCCGAGCGGCCTCGCGGGGCAGCGGTGTCAGGTCGCGGCGGCGGGGTTGTCCTCGCCCAGCGATCGCAGGCGCTCCCGGGCGCACTGGCGGTGTGCCGGCGTGATGTGGCCGCGCACGGCCGCCAGCGCCGCGGAAAGCACGGCACCGTCGTCGATGAAACCCAAGCCGGCGATGAAATCGGGAATCAAATCGCTGGGCACGACGAAATAGGCGAGCGCACCCATGAGCACCGCCTTGACGTAGGCCGGGGTCCGCGGATCGACGGCGCAGTAGTAGGCGGCGAGCAGCGAATCGAGGAACGGCACGCGGCCGATCAGGCGCCGGACCTTGGACCACAACCCGCGGCGGACTACAACCTCGTCGCCGGTAAGCTTGGTGGTTTCGGCTGCGGCCTCCATGCCCCCCATATGGGCGAGCGGGAAAGACGGCGCAAGCGCGGGTCGGCCGCGGCTCCGCTCAACCGCCGCCGTCGGGGGTGAGCATCGGACCGGTGACCTCGCGTTCGGCTTGGTGGCGCACCGTATCTAGGAGCCAGGAGCGAAAGGCCACAATCTTGGGCGTCTCGGCGACGGCGCTGGGACATACGAAGTAGTAACAGTAGTCGGTTGGCAGGCTGATCTCGAAGGGACGCACCAGACGGCCCGCGGCAAGGTCGTCGGCGACCAGTGCGCTGTAGGCGAGCGCGACGCCCTGGCTCTCGATCGCGGCTTGGATGACCAAGCTCGAATCGTGGAAATGGAGTGCCGGCGTCGGGATGACGCGCACGCCCGCCGCCGCGAGCCAGCGCTGCCAGTCCTCGCCGCTGGCGTCGTGGATCAAAGGGTGGTGGCGCAGATCCTCAGGCGTGCGCAGCCGCCGTGACCCCTGGAGAAGGCGCGGACTGCAGACCGGGAAGACCTCCATCGTTCCCAGGAGGTCGGCACGCAGCCCCGGCCACTCGCCGGCGCCCCAGCGCACCGCGGCGTCCACCTCTTCGCGCGCGAAGTCGACGGCATGGAGGGAAGGGGTCAGCCAGACGTCGATTTCGGGGTGCGCCTCGCGGAAGGCACTTAGCCGGGGCACCAGCCATTTGGCGGCGAACGGCGGCGAGGTGCTGATCGTCAAGGCGCCGGCCGATTCGCCGCCCCTTACGCGGGCGGTGGCCTGGGCGATGCCATCGAGAGCGTCGCGCAGCGGAGGCAGGTACGCCTGCCCCGCGTCGGTCAGCCGCACCGCCCGGTTAAGGCGACGGAACAGCGGCGTCTGAAGAAACGTCTCCAGTCCCTTTACCTGATGACTGATGGCGGCGTGGGTTACGTGGAGTTCGTCGGCGGCGCGGCGGAAACTGAGGTGGCGAGCCGCGGCCTCGAATGCTCGAACGGCGTTGAGCGAGGGTAGGTGGCGCGGCATTCAGATGAGAAAATCTAACAGTTACGGTGAGTAGATATCGTTTGTCTACGCGGCTTCCGATCACCAATCAAGGTAAAAAGGTTGTCAATCGGCCCGCGACGGCGGCCGCACTTGAAAAGTGAGAAAAATGAACCTTCTGCACGCGCTCCACAACATAGCGAAGAGGATCGCACGCGCCCATCGGCGCGAACGCGCGCGGCGCGAGCTGAGGGCATTGGACGACCGACAGCTCGCCGACATCGGTCTCTCACGCGGCGACATCAACGCCGTGGTCGAGGGGTTGATTGGCGGTCCGGTCCACACCCGGCAGACGGCCGGCTCGGCGGCCGCGGCCAACGCAAACCGGTCCGAGGCCGCCGCCTAGGGCGTTTGCGGAACCCCGCCGGCGAGGCGATCCATGACCGCCGCGAGGCGCATGTCGCGTTCGGTAAGCCCGCCCGCATCATGGGTCGAGAGCGTGACCTCGACGCGGTTGTAGACGTTCAGCCACTCCGGGTGGTGATCCATCTTCTCGGCCTCCAAGGCCGCCCGGGCCATGAACCCGAAGGCCTCGGAGAAGCTGGCGAAGCGAAACGTCTTGGCGATGGCGTCGCGGCCCTCGACATCGGACCAGCCTTCGAGCCCGGCGAGCGCTTCGTCGCGCGCGGCGCCGCTCAATCTCTCGATCATGCGCTTGCCGTCAGGTTGCCTGTCGCAACACTGGCCGAGCTTTGTGGCGCGCGCAAGCCGGGCTAAGGTCAGGCCATGATCGAGGCCACGTTGAGGGCGCCCAGCGCCGCCGCCATCGAGGCTCTGGCGCAGGCGGCACTGGAGACCATCCCGAGCAAGCTGCGGGCGCAACTGGGCGGAGTGGCAATCCGCGTCGAGGAGTTCCCCGACGAGGAGACCGTAGAGGAGATGGAGCTCGAGAGTCCGTTCGACCTTCTCGGCCTCTACCACGGCGTGAACCTTCGCCAAAAAAGCGTTCTCGACGTGGCCGAGGAGCTCGACATGATCTTCCTCTACCGCCGGCCGCTGCTCGATCATTGGTGCGAGGCTGACGAGACGCTCGGACATCTCGTACGCCACGTCCTGATCCACGAGATCGGCCACCATTTCGGTTTCAGCGACGACGACATGGAGAAGATCGAGGGTTGAGCCTTGACGGGTCGCGTGCGAAGCTCGAAATAGCGCGTAGGGCGCGCAACAACTCCGGAGAGGCCTCCCCGAGATGCCGTTAAAGGCGCTGGCGCCGAGCGCGCTCAAACGCCGCTGCGATCCGCGATCGTTGCGTTTTCGAACCACAGCCGAGCTCGGGGACCTCGACGAGGTCCTGGGCCAGGAGCGAGCCATCGAAGCCTTGCGCTTCGGTATCGGCATCCGCTCGGACGGCTTCAACCTGTTCGCGCTGGGCCCCAACGCGCTCGGCAAGCACACCACCGTACGCCAGTTTCTCGACCGCAAGGCGGCCAAGCAGGAGACCCCCGCCGACTGGTGCTACATCCACGACTTCGACGACGCGCACCGGCCCAAGGCGCTGAAGCTTCCCGCCGGCACCGGAGGCAAACTCCACCGCGAGATGGCGCGGCTGATCGAAGAGCTGCAGACGGCGGTTTCCACGGTCTTCGAGAGCGACGAATACCGGACCCGGCTGCAGGGCATCAACGAAGAGTTCCGCGAGCGCCAATCGGAGGCCTTCGACGAGCTGCAAAAACGGGCCCGCAGCCGCGAGGTGGCGCTGGTGCGGACGCCGGTGGGTCTCGCGCTAGCGCCGATGCGCGGCGAGGAGGTGATGAGCCCCGAGGACTTCCGCAAACTGCCCGAGGCCGAGCGAGAGCGCGCCGAGAAGACGATTCAGGAGCTGCAGCAGGAGCTCCAGGAAACCATCCAACAGATCCCGCGTTGGGATAAGGAGCGGCGCGAGAAGGTCCGGGAGGTCAACCGCGAGGTGACGAATTTCGCGGTCGGGCACCTGATCGACTCCATGCGACACGATTGCAAGGCGCTGCCCGCCGTGGTCGCCCACCTCGACGCGGTGCGCGCCGACGTGATCGACAATGTCGCGGCTTTCGTGCAGCCGCCCGCCGGCGGGGACACCCAGGGCGGCCCCGGTCAGGATCAACCCCAGGGACCGCCGGGCACGCCCGGCACCTCGGGTGTGCCCGCGTTCCTCCGCCGCTACCGGGTCAACGTCATCGTCGACAACGGCGCGACCGAGGGTGCACCGGTGGTCTACGAGGACAACCCGGCACAGGGATATCTGGTGGGCCGGGTCGAGCACCTGGCACAGATGGGCGCACTGATCACCGACTTCAGCCTGATCCAGCCGGGCGCGCTGCACCGGGCGAACGGCGGCTATCTCATTCTCGATGCCCGCAAGCTCCTGATGCAGCCCTACGCCTACGAATCCCTCAAGCGGACACTTCAGGCCGGCGAGATACGCATCGAATCGCCAGGCCAGATGTATGGCCTGGTCAGTACCGTCTCCCTCGAGCCCGAGCCGATCCCGCTCGATGTCAAGGTCGTGCTGGTCGGCGACCGCATGCTCTATTACCTCTTAAGCGCGCAGGATCCCGACTTCGGGCAGCTCTTCAAGGTGGCGGTCGATTTCGAGGAAGACATGGATCGCGCCAGCGGGCGCAACATGCCCTACGCCCGGCTGATCGCGACTCTCGCCCGCCGCGACGGCCTGAAGCCGCTCAACGCCGCGGGCGTCGCGCGGGTGATCGAGCAAGCCTCGCGGCTGGCCGGCGACAGCACCAAGCTGAGCACCCGCATGGGTCTGATCTGCGACATCCTTCGCGAGGCCGATTACTGGGCCTCGGAAGCGGGCCGCCGGGTGATCGGCGCCCACGAGGTGCAGAAGACAATCGATTCCCAGGTTCGCCGCGCCGACCGGATGCGCGAGCGCAGCCAGGAGAGGATCCGCCGCGGCACCATCTTGCTCGACACCGCCGGCAGCACCACCGGACAGGTCAATGGCCTGTCGGTGATCTCGCTGGGCAGCTACGCCTTCGGCCGGCCGAGCCGCATCACCGCGCGCGTTCGCATGGGCCGGGGCGACCCGTGAGCCCGTAGGCGTCTCGTATGCGATCG
>CAYUNL010000009.1:18349-32722 GCA_964446055.1 uncultured Alphaproteobacteria bacterium
TATCGAACGCGAGGTCGATCTCGGCGGACCGCTGCACTCGAAGGGCGTGCTGATCCTTTCGGCGTTCCTGAGCGCGCACTACGCCGCCGACCGACCGCTGTCGCTCTCGGCGAGCCTGGTTTTCGAGCAATCCTACTCCGGCGTCGACGGCGACAGCGCCTCCTCGGCCGAACTTTACGCGCTGCTGTCTGCGCTCGCCGAGGTACCGATCAAGCAGTCGCTGGCGGTGACCGGCTCGGTCAACCAGTTTGGCCAGGTCCAGGCGATCGGCGGCGTCAACGAGAAGATCGAGGGCTTCTTCGATCTGTGTAAAGCCAACGGCTTGAACGGCGAGAACGGGGTGCTGATTCCGGCTTCGAACGCGGCCCATCTGATGCTGCGCGACGACGTGATCGAGGCCGCACGACAGGGAAGGTTCCACATTTATCCGGTCAAGACCATCGACCAGGGCATCGAACTCCTGACCGGCAAAGCGGCGGGAAAGCGGCGCCGGAATGGCGCCTTCGCCGCGGGCACGATCAACCGCATGGTTGACGATCGCCTGATCGCGTTGGCCGAGGCGCGGCGCTCTTTTGTGGCCTCGTCGGAAGGCAAGGGATGACGGCGCGCGAAACCGAGGCCGCGGTCCAGCGTTTGCTGATAACGCTCGATTCGAGCGCCGAAAGCCTGCTGGCGCTGGATGCGGCGGCTGACGTGGCGATGCGGCTCAACGCCGAGATCATGGGGCTGTTCGTCAAAGACGCGCGGCTGGTCGAGCTCGCCGGGCTACCCTGCGCGCGAGAGGTGCGCTTGACCTCGGCGTGGGGCAAGCGGATGCGACCCACGACTATGGAGCGCCAACTCAGGGTCAAGGAAGCGGCGGCCAAACGCGCGCTGCAAGCGGCCGCCGCCCGGCGCCACGTCGGCTGGTCGTTCCGGGTAACGGCCCAGGAGCCGAGTGAGGCGTTGATGGCCGCCGAGCCCGAGATCGACCTGGTCTTGGTCGTCCGGCGCGAGGGCAGCCAGCAGGCGCGGTTCTCCCTCGCCGGCGACGCCGTGATCTGGGGATCCGCTGCCCGGGGTGCGATGAGCGGCATCTCGGTCACCTACGACGGCTCGGCGATCGCCAGACGCGCGCTCGTCACGGCCGCGCGGCTGGTCAACGACCACGGGCTTAACGTCCTGATACCGGACGACGAGCAAGCGCCCGTACACGAGCGGGAGGCCACCGACGTGCTTGCCGCGCTGGGGGTGCCGGCCTGGTTCATGCCGCTTGCGGTGGGCGATATCCGGGCGGTTTCCCACGCCGTCAAAGCCAGCCGCTCGAGCGTGCTCGTGCTTGCCTGCGACACCGCACTCTTGGGTGCAAACCCGGTTGATCGTCTTATTGCCGAGATGACGGTGCCGGTCCTCTTGGTGCGGCCGGGCCCGGCGACGACTGGCGGCCCGGCTCAGGCCAGCCGGTAATCCGAGTCCAGCGTGTGGACGGCGCCACCTCGGTTGAGCTGGCTCTCATAGAGCGCGAAGGTATCGACGGCGAAGGGCTCGGATTTGAACCCTCCGGTCTCGGCGAGGAACCGGGCGATGCGGTCGGGCGGACCCGCCTTGAGCCGCGCCAACGTCAGGTGGGGGAGAAACTTACGTCCCTCGGGCGCGACGCCGGCGCGGCCGAGCGCCGCCTCGATCTTGGCGTGAAGCTCCAAGAGCGGCGGACACGGCTCGATCCCAACCCAGAGCGTGCGCGCCCGGCGCCGGCCGCCGAAGCAATCGGTCCCGCTCAGGGTGAGCGTGAACCGCGCGGCCAGCACTCGGCCGAGCTCGGACCGCAGGTCTTCGCGCACCGCACCGTCGACCTCGCCGATGAAGCGAAGGGTCAGGTGCATCTGATCGGGCTCGACCCAACGCGCGCCCGGGACCCCGGCGCACAAGCCGCCAAGGCGCGCGATTACGGCCGCCGGCGGGTCGATGGCGACGAACAGACGGAACAAATCAACCGGGTTCGATCAGGCGGCGGACGTACGGCGCGATGCGGACCACGATCTCGGCCACGCCTTCGGCGCTCGGGTGGATGCCGTCGGCTTGGTTGAGGCCGGGACGCGCGGCAACGCCGTCGAGGAAAAAGGGGTAGAAGGCAACCGCGTATTTGTCGGCCAGCCGTTCGAACACCGCCTGAAACTCGCGTCCATAATCGGCACCGAGGTTGGGCGGGGCCAACATCCCGGTCAAGAGGACGGCGACGCCGCGCCCGGCGAGCGCCGCCAGGACGGCGTCGAGGTTGGCTTCGGTCTCGGACGGGGCCAAGCCGCGCAGCGCGTCGTTCGCACCGAGTTCGACGATCACCATGTCGGGCGCATCGGCCAGCACCCAGTCGAGCCGCGCACGCCCCCCGGCCGAGGTATCGCCCGAGACCCCGGCATTGACGACCCGCACCGCCAGCCCATCGCGCTGCAACCGGGCCTCTAGCTGGGCCGGGAAGGCATCTTCGGGCAACAGGCCGAAACCCGCCGTGAGGCTATCACCCAAGACCGTGATCACGGTCTCGCCGGCCGCCACCGGTGGCGCCACGGCGGCCAGCCCGCAGGCGGCGAGAAGCATTGCCACGGCCTTGAACCCACGCCGACTAGGCACGATCTACCCCCACAGGGTCGGGCGCACGCTGGCGCTGGGCGAGGACGGGTGAGATCACGATGCACACGGCAATGGTGGTCCTCGAAGACGTCCACCTCAGTCTGGAAAGCGCGGCCGGCTCCGTCAACATATTGCGTGGCGTCGACCTCAGTATCGGGGCCGGCGAAACGGTCGGGCTGGTTGGTGCCTCAGGCTCGGGAAAATCGACCATGATGGCGATCGTGGCCGGTCTCGAGCGGCCGAGCGCGGGGTCGGTCCGCATCAACGGCGTCGATCTCGGCGAACTCTCGGAAGACGGGCTGGCGCTGTTCCGCCGCGACACCATCGGCATCGTCTTCCAGTCCTTCCATCTGGTCCCGACCATGACGGCGCTCGAGAACGTCGCGATCCCGCTCGAGCTCGCCGGACGCGGCGATGCCTTCGCCGCGGCCGCGGCCGAACTCGAGCGCGTCGGTCTCGGCGAGCGCGTTGGGCACTACCCCTCGGAGCTTTCGGGCGGCGAACAACAGCGCGTCGCACTCGCCCGCGCCGTGGCGACCGGACCCAAGCTGCTGCTTGCCGACGAACCCACCGGCAACCTCGATTCCGAGACCGGCGGCGCGGTCATCGACCTGATGTTCTCATTGCGCGCCCGCCACGGGGCGACGCTGCTTCTAATCAGCCACGATGCCGACATCGCGGCGCGCTGCGACCGGGTGGTGCGCATTGCCGACGGCCGCCTGAGCGACGCGGCCGCGGCGCAGACGGCGGCCGCGGCGGTGTCGGGCGCTTGAGGGCAGCGCTTCTCTCTTTGCGCCTGGCCCGCCGCGAGCTGCGCGGGGGGGTACGCGGCTTTCGCCTGTTCCTCGGCTGCCTGGCGCTCGGCGTCGGCGCGATCGCGGCGGTCGGTTCGATGTCGGCCGCGATCGAGGCGGGGCTCGAGAAAGACGCGCGGGCGCTCTTGGGCGGCGACGTCGAATTGCAGCGCCCCTACCTGGCGGCCAGCGAGGACGAGCGCGCCGCACTGGCCGTGGGCGCGCGGCTCTCGGCGGTGGTGACGATGCGGTCCATGGTGCGGCCGCTGGCCGGCGGAGCGCCGTCGCTGGTCGAGCTGAAGGCCGTCGACGGGGCCTATCCCCTGTTCGGGACGGCGCGATTGGAGCCTCCGGGTGATCTTTCCGAGGCGCTCGGCCACGACGGCCAGAGCTGGGGTGCGGTCGCCGAGGCGACGTTGTTGAGCCGGCTTGGCCTCGAGCTCGGCGATCGTGTCCAGGTCGGCGAGGCCACCTACCGCCTGAGCGCGATCATCGCGGCCGAGCCCGACCGCGCCTCCGCCGGTTTCGCCCTCGGGCCGCGGCTGATGGTGAGTACGGCGAGCCTGCCCGAGACCGGATTGGTGCGCGAGGGAAGCCTGATCCGCTACCACTACCGGGCCGCGCTCGAAGGCCCATCGCCGGCGGCCTGGGTCGCCGAGACCAAGGCCCGCGACCCCCGCGCCGCGTGGCGTATCCGCCAGTTCTCGGAAAGCGCCCCGGGGCTGCGCAACTTCATCGACCGCTTCACCTTCTTCCTCACCCTGGTCGGTCTGAGCGCGCTGTTGGTCGGCGGCGTCGGCATCGCCAACGCCACCGCCGCGTACCTTGGCGGCAAGACCGCGACGATCGCCACGCTCAAGTGCCTTGGCGCGCCCGCCCGGCTGGTGTTCTGGACCTACTTCTGGCAGGTGCTGGCGCTGAGTCTGATGGGGATCGCCGCCGGTGTCGTCCTGGGCGCCGCCGTCCCGCCGCTGATCGACGGGCTGGTGAGCGAGCGGCTCCCGGTCGAGACCCGGCTCGGCATCTATCCGGTGCCGCTGGCGCTGGCCGCCGCCTTTGGGCTGCTCACCGCGTTTGCCTTCGCGCTGTGGCCGCTGGCGCGGGCACGCGAGGTACCCGCGGCGGGTCTTTTCCGCGACGTGGTGGCGGCGCGGCGGCGCTGGCCACGACCGGCCTACGTCGCCGCCGTCGCGGCCACGCTGACGGCCCTGGCGGCGCTCGCCGTGGCATCGGCGCCGGACCGCTGGCTCGCCGGCTGGTTCGTCCTCGGCGCGGCGTTGACGTTTGCTCTCTTCCGCGCTGCGGCGTGGGGCCTCAAGGCCGCCGCGATCGCCGCCGGCCGGCCCCGGCGGCCGCTCCTGAGGCTAGCTCTCGCCAATCTCACCCGGCCCGGTGCACCGACCAACAGCGTCGTTCTTTCCTTCGGGCTTGGGCTGACGCTGTTGGTCACGATCGGCGCCGTCGAGGCCAACCTCACACGGCAGATCGAAGGTCGCCTGTCCGAGGGCACGCCCGCGTTCTTCTTTGTCGATATCCAGCCCGACCAAGTCGCGGAATTCGACCGTATTGTGCGCGAGGTGCCGGGCGCCGGCGCCGTCGAGCGCGTGCCCTCGCTCCGCGGGCGCATCGTCGCCATCAACGGGATCGCAGCGGAACGGGCGGCGATCGACCCCGGCGCCGCGTGGGCCGTCAGAAGCGACCGCGGGCTCACCTATGCGGCAAGCCTACCGGCCTCGAGCCGGGTCGTCGCCGGCACCTGGTGGCCCGAGGACTATGCCGGGCCGCCGCTGGTTTCCTTCGACGCCCACCTCGCCGCCGAGATGCATCTCGGCATCGGCGACACGCTCACACTGAACGTGCTGGGGCGTGAGATCGTGGCCACCATCGCCAACCTGCGCGAGATCGATTGGGGCACGCTGGGCCTCAATTTCACCGTGATCTTTGCGCCCGGCGCGCTCGACGATGCGCCGCAGACCCACATTGCCACCGCACATGCGACGCCCGAGGCCGAGGAGCCGCTCTTGGGCGCGGTCACCGGGCGCTTCGCCAATGTCACGGCGATCCGCGTCCGCGAGGCGTTGGCCGCGGCAGGCGAGCTCTTGGGCGGCATCGCGCTCGCCGTGCGCGCTACCGCGCTGGTCATGCTGGTGGCCGGGATTCTGGTGCTCTCGGGCGCCATCGCCGCGGGGCACCGCCGCCGTGTCTATGACTCGGTGATTCTCAAGGTATTGGGTGCGCGCCGTGCCGAGGTGTGGCGTGCCCACGTGATCGAGCACGCGCTATTGGGCGTCGCGACGGCGGCGGTTGCGGCCCTCGCCGGTACGGTCGCCGGCTGGGCCGTGGTGCGCGGGGTGATGGACGCCGAGTGGGTCTTTGCCCCGGGCTCGGTCGCGCTGATCGCCGCGCTCGGCATCGCGGCCACGATACTGTTCGGCTTCCTCGGCACCTACCGCGCCCTCGGCCACCCCGCCGCACAGGTCCTGCGCGCCCAGTAGGAATTCGCCTTGCGGTAAGGTCACCGCCTGCGTATACATCGTTTATCGACGATGAACGATGTACGGTGGCCGGAGATGGCATCGATCGAGACCAGCGAGGCGGATGGTCTGGCGGCCGAGGCACCGGACGTCGAGAAGCTCGCGGCGCTTGCCAAGGCGGTCGGACACCCGGCGAGGCTGGAGGTCATCAGAATGCTGCACCAGAGGCAGACCTGTATCGGCTGCGACATCGTGGATGAGATAGGCCTCGCCCAATCGACCACGTCCGAGCATTTGCGGATTCTGAAGGCCGCCGGGATCATCAGCGGGGAGATCGAGAGGCCGCGGGTCTGCTACTCGCTCGAGGCATTGGCCCTCGAGCCGCTGCGCCACTTCCTGGAGGGAATCGCCCCCCCTCCGACAAAGGTCCCGTGATATCGACGTTTGAACGCTATTTGAGCGTTTGGGTGGCTCTCTGCATCGCCGCCGGGGTGGTGCTCGGACACTACTTTCCCGGCGTGTTTCAGGCCCTTGGCACGGCCGAGATTACGCGGGTCAATGTTCCCATCGCCGTGCTGATCTGGCTCATGATCATACCGATGCTGGTGAGGATCGACTTCACCGCCTTGGGCCAAGTTCACGAGCACTGGCGCGGCATCGGCGTCACGCTTTTCATCAATTGGGCGGTCAAGCCCTTTTCCATGGCCGCGCTCGGGGCGCTGTTCATCGGCTATGTGTTTCGCCCCTATCTGATGGAAGCGCAGATCGAGAGCTATATCGCCGGTCTCATCATCCTTGCCGCCGCTCCCTGCACGGCGATGGTCTTTGTCTGGAGCAACCTCTCCGACGGCGAGCCGCACTTCACCTTGAGCCAGGTGGCGCTGAACGACGTCATCATGGTTTTTGCCTTCGCCCCGATCGTCGGGCTCTTGCTTGGACTCTCGGCCATTGTCGTGCCGTGGGACACGCTCTTGCTCTCGGTTGGCCTTTACATCGTCGTCCCCGTGATTATCGCCCAGGCGGTGCGCAAGCGCCTTCTCGGCTCCGGCGGCAAGCCGGCCCTCAAGCAGCTCTTGGGGACGTTGCGGCCGGTTTCGCTCGTGGCGCTCCTGGCGACGCTCGTGCTCCTGTTCGCCTTTCAAGGCAGAGAGATAATCGCCCAGCCGCTCGTGATCGCGCTTCTCGCGGTTCCCATCGTGATCCAGGTCTACGCCAACTCAGCCCTTGCCTACGTTCTGAATCGCGCCGTCGGATCGACCCACTCCGTGGCCGCACCCTCGGCCTTGATTGGTGCGAGCAATTTCTTCGAGCTGGCCGTCGCGGCTGCGATCAGCATCTTCGGCATCGAATCGGGTGCCGCGCTCGCCACCGTCGTCGGCGTGTTGGTCGAAGTGCCGGTAATGCTCTCGGTGGTGAAGATCGTGAATGCCAGCAAGGTCTGGTACGAGCGCGGTCCCGCCGTTCGGCGTCGCGCTGTTGCGCGAGCCACGCTAGCGGGTAGCTAGCGCGCGTCGAAGGCCGTCTGCATCTCGGCGGCGATGGCTTCCGCGGCCGCGCGCCGGTCGCTCGCCCCGATGATCGGGCGGCCGACCACCAGGTAATCGGCGCCGGCGGCGATCGCCTCGCCCGGTGTTACGGCGCGCTTGTGATCGTCGCTGGCCGCGCCTTGGGGGCGGATGCCCGGGGTCACGATCAAGAAATCGGGTCCGATGCTGTCGCGGATGGCGCGCGCCTCGCGGCCCGAGGCGATGACACCATCGATGCCGGCCTCGCGGGCGGCGGCGGCACGCTCGAGCACCACGTCCTCGACCGAGCCGCCGAGACCCTGGAGATCGGCGGCCGAGAGGCTGGTGAGGAACGTGACCATGAGGAGCTTGACCGCGGAATCGCCGCGCCCCGCGACCGCCGCCTCGAGCGAGGCCCGGTTGACGCCGCCGCTGCCCTGGATGGTCAGGAAACTCGCTCCGGCGCGCGCGGCGCCGGCGACCCCGCCACGCATCGATTCGCCGATATCGCTGTATTTGAAGTCGATGAAGATGCGGCTGCCGCCCGCTTTCAGCTCTTGGATGTAGTCCGAGAGGTCCGGGTCCCACTGCAAGGTGAGCCCGATCTTGTAGAAACTCACGAGCGGATCGAGCTCGGCGACGATCGTCCGGGCCTCGGCGACCGTCGGCACGTCGAGGGCGACGATCAGGCGGGCGGGGGCATCGATTGCGGTGTTCATGGGCGGTCCGAGGGCAGTTTATACGCCAAAGCGCGACCCGCGGGCGGCCTTGATTCCGGGCTCTTTGCCCTCATATAGTGTGGGTATGTCTGCGGTTTCCAGGGAAGGTAGCAATGGCTGAGGATACCAAGTTTCGGTTGGGCGCTTTGGGCGCGACGGCGCAGGCGGAGATCGACCAGGGTCTCCGCGCGTACATGCTTCGCGTCTACAACTACATGGCCTCGGGCCTGTTGCTGACGGGCGCCATCGCCTACACGACCGCGAACACACCGGCCATCCTCAGCCTGTTGTACGCGGTGGGACCGGACGGCGTGGACCAGCCGACGCTGTTGGCGTGGCTCGCCATGCTCTCGCCGCTCGCCTTCATCCTCGTGCTCTCCTTCGGCATCCACAAGCTCAAGGCCCGGACGGCGCAAGGCCTGTTCTGGCTTTTCGCCGCCGTCATGGGGCTCTCGCTCAGTCACATCTTCCTGGTCTTCACCGGTGCCTCGATCGCTCGCGTATTCTTCATCACCGCCGGCACCTTCGGCGCTATGAGCCTCTATGGCTACACCACCAAGCGCGACCTGACAGGCTGGGGTTCGTTCCTGTTCATGGGCCTGATCGGCGTGATCATCGCCATGGTCGTGAACATGTTCATCGCCTCGGCGGCGCTTCATTTCGCCATCTCGGTGATCGGCGTGCTGGTCTTCGTCGGGCTGACGGCCTACGACACCCAAAAGATCAAGAACGAGTACAACGAGGCCGATTCGTCCGAGATCGCGGGCAAGAAGGCGATCATGGGCGCGCTTCGCCTCTATCTCGGCTTCATCAATCTGTTCCTGATGCTGCTGCACCTGTTCGGCGGCCGGGAGTAGGATTTCGAAATAGCGAACCGCAGCGCCCGGCACGCTTGTGCCGGGCGCTTTGCTTTGCGCTGGCTCAGTTGGGCTCGATCAGACGCAGGTGTGCGCGGTCGAAGATGCGCAGCACGCGGCCGAGTACGCGCCCGCAATCCAGGATGCGCCCGCCTGCCGTGACGCTATAGCGCCGCTCGGCGCGATTGGGCTGCGGCGCCTTGACGATGCGGTAGGCCGGCGGCTCGCGGTCGCGCCGGTAGACCGCGAATGCCGCCCCGTCCTCGTCGAGCTCGAAGGCGTAGTCGCACCACTCGCCGGCGCTGACCATGCGGCTATAGACCGAGAGGATCTCGTTGAGCTCGTTGCGGTCGAAAAAAGTAGTGGACGGTGGCGGGGTGTTACCGGGGGTAAGCCCTGGCGGGCCACCCCCATGGGGTGCGAAGTCGAGGACCTCGCTCATCGTACGCGAGCCGCGACCAGTCGCTTTTGGGGACCGGGCACCAGCCCGCAGCTGCTGCGGTACGAAGAACCGCGGTTACCGATAGCCATCGCCCCGATCATACCGAGGGGCCGCCAGCCGGGCAACGGAAACCTGGCCTCAGTCGCGCTTGCGGGCGAGCGTCAGACCGTCGCCGATCGGCACCATACAAAGGCTCACCCGCTCGTCTCCGCTGAGCTTGTGATTGAGCGCGCGGATCGCCAGGGTGTCCTCGTCTTCGACCGCCGGGTCGGCCACGCGTCCCTGCCACAAGACGTTGTCGATGGCGATCAGGCCGCCGGCGCGCAAGAGCGTAAGGCAACGCTCGAAATAGCCGTCGTAACTCGGCTTGTCGGCGTCGATGAAGGCGAAATCGAAGGTGCCCGATTCGCCGCCCTCAATCAGGGAATCGAGGGTGGCCGCAGCCGGGGCGAGGCGAAGATCGATATTTTCGGAAACTCCGGCCTCGCGCCAGTAGCGCTGGGCCACCTCGGTCCACTCCTCGCTGATGTCACAGGCGACCAGCCGACCTTGCGGTCCCATGGCCGCGGCCACGCGAAGCGCGCTATAGCCGGTGTAGACCCCCACTTCGATGCACTTGCGGGCGCCGATCAGCTCCACCAAAAGCGCCATCAGCGCCCCCTGTTCGGGCGAGATCTGCATCTGGCTGAGCTCCATGGGCTCGGTTTCGGCACGCAGGCGGGCGAGAACGCCGGTCTCGCGCACCGCGGCCGAAAAGAGGTAGGCGTGCAAGGGCTCGGTAAGCTGGATCGTACGGCTCGACATCGGCGGCTTCCTCGTGACTTGCGGGCGATGACGGCGATGGTAGCCGATCCTCGGACGACCGTCTCGGCGGGGGCTCGCGAGAACGTGAGCCGGCGCCTTATTGTGGCCGTTATTTGGCCCTACGCGCGCCCTATTGCCGCCTGAAGATGCGTGCCATTGGGCCTCCTGGGACCCGGTCGTTCGGGGCGGCTAACCCCCCAGCCTCCGCCTCGCAACGGCCGGGTCCTTTTTCCGCCGGGTCAGACCTGCAGAAACGATGATCGCCGGAGATCTCGACCTCGAGCGCGCGCTGCGCGACCCGGCCTACCTGCGAACGATCATGGAGCAGGCGGGTCTGTCCGCCCCCCGAAAAGAGCGTCCGACCGAGGCACCCCCCGCCGCGGACGAAGCGAAAACCGGACAAACGCCTTACGCACGATAGGGCGGGCGGCTATGGTGGGTGGCGTCCCATGGCCTGCATCCTTTACGAGCTTCTCGGCGCCGATGATCGCCGCTTCAGCCCCCACGTCTGGCGCAGCCTGATGGCGCTCCACCACAAGGGACTGAGGCCCGAGCGTCGTCCACTGTGCTTCACCCAGCTCGACCAGGTCGAGTTCAGCGGCCACAAGCGGGTACCGCTTCTGGTGGACGGCGAGCGCACGGTGTCCGATTCGTGGGACATCGCATGTTATCTGGAAGACGCCTACCCCGACGCACCGTCGTTGTTCGGCGGGACCGTGGGCCGCGCCCAGGCGCGATTCGTCAACAACTGGGCCGACACCGAGCTGCATCCCGCGCTGATGCGCCAGATTGTCCTCGATATCCACGATCACTTGGTGACCGCGGACCAGGAATACTTCCGCACCTCGCGGGAGAAGCGGCTGGGCGGGCCGCTCGAGGAGGTTCAGGCCGAGGCGCGCGCGCACGCTCTCGAGCCCTTGCGCAAGCACCTCGAACCCCTGCGGGCGACGCTCGCGGCGCAGCCGTTCCTCTGCGGCGAGGCGCCGGCGTATGCCGATTACATCGTCTTCGGCGCCTTTCAGTGGGCGCGCTGCATCAGCGCTTTCGCCGTTGTCGCGGACGACGATCCGATCTGCGGGTGGCGCCGAAACATGCTCGGCCTGTTCGATGGACTGGGCGCCGAGGCCGTGGGCTATCCGCTGTGAGCGTCTCGCTCAGCGCATCGCGATAACGGCAACCAGAAACGCGAGCTCGGCCAGGTGCTGGGCTGCCCCGAGCGAGACTACGCTTTGGCCGCCCATCCGTTGGCGTGCGAAGTGCGCCACGACCGCGGCCCCGAGCGCCGCCGCCGCCAAACCAACCAGCGCGGCCCACACCTCGATGAGCGCCAACACGGCCACGATGCCAAGCGCGGCGGCGGTGAGCGCCCCGTCGCGGCTTGGCCTCGGCACCTGATCCTCCCCCTCGCCGGGCACCGCGTCGAGCACGGACGCAAGTACCGGCATCGTCGCCCGCGAGGCGGCGGCGGCGCTGACCAGCAACGCAATGACGAGCCAGGCATCGGCCAGCACGACGACCGCCGCGACCCTCAGTCCGACCGAGACGACCAGGCCGGCGATGCCGGCGGGCCCGATGCGTCCGCCGCTCGGCGCCGTCTCAGTCCAGCCGGCGAGGGTGGCGGCGAAGGCCGCCGTCAAGCGTTCGGGCCCGGCGCCGGCGAGCGCGATCGCCGCCGCGACGCTGATCAGCGCCGAGGCCACCGCGGGCAGGCCGATGGCGATGCCGACCGCATAGGCGACACCGGCCGCCAGGCCAAGGCCGGCGCCGACAACCGGATAGACCCGCATGGCGCGGGCCGCCGCAGGCGCCGAGACCTTAACCTTCGGCGCCGGCCGAATCGCGCTCAGCGCACCTGCCGCGATGCGGACATCGTCCAGCCAGCCATTCTGGCGGCGGTTGGGTTCTTTGCGATCGGCCATGACTTGAGCCGCCAAGGAAGGGTCCCGGGCCGCGCCAACCTCGCCAGGGCGGCTATTTGCTGGGCGCGACGAGGCGGGGGATGGGCCCGATGCCGGTGGGTTTGCGCACGCTCCAGCGCTCCACCGCCTCAATCATTTTGAGCGTGCGCGGCAATTTCAGGTGCGCGGCGTGGGCCTCCGCATCGATAAAGACCTCGTAGATCAGGAAACGGCCCTTGTCGTCGCGGCTGATCTCCAAGGCCAAGCATTTCTCCTCCGTGCGCACCGATTTCCTGGCGCTTGCCATAGCCATTTTCGTGAATTCCGCGACGTGCCGCTCCTTGATGTGCAGAACCGTCATTACCGAGAACACGCCCATTTGCAGTTCCCCCTTCTTGCCATATTGCCTGTGAACCGGTTCATCCTGCAGCAACGGCCACCAGCCGCGGACCGCGCCGGCAGGATCCGAGCTAGAAGGCTACCGCATCACCGCCCTTGAGGTCGAGCAGCCGCCGTGTCTCGGCCGGGGTCGCGACCTCCAGCGAGAGTTCCTCGACGATGCGGCGAATCTTGGCCACCTGGTCGGCGTTCGATTCGGCGAGCGCCCCTTTGGCGATGTAGAGGCTGTCCTCGAGCCCGACCCGCACGTTGCCGCCCATCACCGCGGCGGTGGTGATGAAGTTCATCTGGTGGCGGCCGGCCGCCAGCACCGACCATTGGTAGTCCTCGCCGAACAGCCGGTTGGCCATCCGGCGCATGTGGACCAGGTTCTCGATCTCGGCGCCGATGCCGCCGAGGATGCCGAAGATGGTCTGCACGAAGAGTGGCGGCTTGACCAGCCCGCGGTCGAGAAAGTGCGCCAGGTTGTAGAGGTGACCGACGTCGTAGCATTCGAACTCGAAGCGCGTACCGCAGCCCTCGCCGAGCTCTTTGATGATCTGCTCGATGTCGGCGAAAGTGTTGCGAAAGATGAAGTCCTTGGTGCCTTCGAGGTAGGGCTTCTCCCAGTCGAACTTCCATTCCTCGATCTTGTCGGCGACCTGGAAGAGGCCGAAGTTCATCGAGCCCATGTTGAGTGAGGTCATCTCGGGCTTCGCCTTCAAGGGCGCCGCCAGGCGCTCCTCTAGCGCCATGCCCAGTCCGCCGCCGGTGGTGATGTTGACGACCGCGTCGCTGGCCTGCTTGATGCGCGGCAGGAACTGCATGAACACCTCGGCGTCCGGGGTCGGCTTGCCGGTTTCGGGATCGCGCGCGTGAAGATGGATGATCGAGGCGCCGGCCTCGGCCGCGGCCACCGATTCGGCGGCGATGTGGTCGGGCGTGATCGGCAGGTGCGGCGACATCGAAGGTGTGTGGATCGCACCCGTTACCGCACAGGTGATGATCACCTTGCGCTTGTCGGCGCCGCTCGGCATGGCGCGCATTTCATCACGAATTCGCTCCCCGCGCCACTGCAAGCCGGGGACCGCAGCCGATCTTAGGCCCATGTTTACGA
Organism: uncultured Alphaproteobacteria bacterium; assembly: GCA_964446055.1. Classification (GTDB taxonomy): domain Bacteria; phylum Pseudomonadota; class Alphaproteobacteria; order VGEJ01; family VGEJ01; genus CAYUNL01. Next base: position 31,945 of record CAYUNL010000009.1, read on the forward strand.
ACCCCCGCTAGGAACATACCATCGCATTCACGGTTGGCCCGAAGGCGGGTAACGAACGATGCGCATCCATCATCTGGCGCCGAATGCAGAGTCTTGTGCTGGTTGCATCGGCGACCTCGAGCGCTTGATCGCGCAGCCGACGGCGGCGCAGCGACGCCCCTGCCGGGGTTGTCGAATCCGCTGTCCGTGCGGGAAATCGACGACTTGCACCCACGCCTGTTCGCCCGCGTGTGCCCACGCCCCGCGCATGCTGCCCTCCGATCCCGAACACCATCCCATCGAGCCGGGCATCGTGGCCCTGGTATTCGCGCTCCGCAGCCTCCGCGTGTTCGAACCGTGCTGGTCGTGTGAGGGTCACAATGGCGCCGGGGGCCGGCTCGGCAAGCTCCCGAGGGTGTGGTTCTACTGTCGTTCGCTGGTCTATCCCCGACTGCTCTGGGAATACCTCGGCGAGCTTCGGAGACGGAAGGCGCTTGCCGTCCACTGGCAGGTCTACCTGACCTTCTCGGCGGTCGATAACGCCGACACCGCGTTCTCCGTCGAACCCGCCCTCGGGCCAGCGGAGGCACCGCCGCTGTCGGCGCTACGCGCCGACGCCGCGACCATCGCCGCCGAATTGGCGGACGCGATCAGGAAGTGCGCGGCCTCCCAGCTTGCCGTCCACCGGCGAAGTCGGTCTTCGTTGGCTAGGCCGCCCGCTTGAGATCGAGGCTGTGCCAGATGCGGTCGAGGGCGGCGACCAGTTGGTCCATCATGGCGTCGGAGTGCAAGGGCGAGG
>CAYUNL010000010.1:0-7611 GCA_964446055.1 uncultured Alphaproteobacteria bacterium
CGACCCGCGTCCAAGAAATCCTGCAGACCTACAAGAGCCTGCAGGACATCATCGCCATCCTGGGCATGGACGAGCTTTCCGAGGAGGACAAGCTGACGGTCGCGCGCGCCCGCAAGATCCAGCGTTTCCTTTCGCAGCCCTTCCACGTCGCCGAGGTCTTCACCGGCACTCCGGGCCTGTTGGTTTCGCTCGAGGACACGATCAAGGGCTTCAACGAGATCTGCGAGGGCGAACACGATGACTTGCCCGAGGCCGCCTTCTTCATGATCGGTACCATCGACGAGGCGGTGGAAAGGGCCAAACAGCTCGCCGCCGAGGCGGCGTAGGGGCACGGCCGTGGCCGACAAGGTTCATTTCGATTTGGTCTCGCCGGAGCGCCTGGTGTTCTCCGAGGCCGTGGACATGGTGGTGGTGCCGGGAACCGAGGGCGATTTCGGCGTGCTCGCCGGGCACGCGCCGGTGATGGCGGCGCTCCGACCTGGGGTCGTCGAGGTCCACGACGAGGGCGGCGAGCCCCGCCGCATCTTCGTCGCCCGCGGCTTCGCCGAGGTCACCTCCGATCATTGTGTGGTGCTGGCCGAGGACTCGGCGTTCGTCGCCGACCTCGACCGCGCCGGCCTCGAGCAGCGCCTGAGCGATGCGCGCGAAGACATCGAGGACGCGACGACCGACGAAGAGCGCCACCACGCTGAGGCCGCGGTCGCGCTGTTCGAGGAGATGCTGCGCGCGGTAGGCTGAGGTCGCGGCGCGCTAGGGAAGGCGGCCGAGGCGCTCGGTCAAGAGGTCATAAAAACCGTCTGCCTCGATTGAATGGACCCAGGTTGCGTTGGCCGGACGCCCGCTCACCCCCCAGAAATCGACCACGCTCGCACCCATTGTCAAGGCGGAGCCGACCTCGATTTCGACGTTGACGGATTTGCCTTGGAATAGTTCGGGCCGCAACAGGTAGGCGATCGTGCAGGGATCGTGAAGTGGCGCGCCAGGTGCGCCGTACTTGTCGACGTCGTGGCGCGAATAGAACGATAGCATTGCCGCCACCGTCCGGCCGGCCTGGTTGCCGATGGCGCGGATCGCGTCGAGCCGCGCGGGCGTGGTCAGCGCCTGGTGCGTCACGTCGAGACCCATGACAGTGATCGGGCGGTTGCAGCGGAAGACGACGTGGGCGGCGTGGGGATCGACGAGGACGTTGAACTCGGCCGCTGGCGTCGTGTTGCCGCCCTCGCGCAAAGCGCCGCCCATGAGCACGATCTCGCGAATCTTGGGCACGATGCGCGGCTCTTTGACCATGGCCATGGCGACGTTGGTCAACGGCCCGGTGGGCACCAGCGTCAGCGAATCCTCAGCCGCTGCCATCAGCGTATCGACGATGAAGTCGACCGCATGCTGTGGGGAAAGTGGTCTGCCGGGCTCATGAATCTCGAAGCCGTCGATGCCGGTGGTGCCGTGAACCTCTTCGGCGGTGATCGGTTCGCGCACCAGCGGCCGGGGACAGCCGGCGTGCACGTTCACCTCATTCCTTCCCGCGAGCTCACAGATGAGGCGCGCGTTGCGCGCGGTGAGCGCGAGCGGCACGTTGCCGGCCACCGCAGTGACGCCCCGGATATCGAGCGCTTCGGGCGAGGCGAGCGCCAGAAGCAGCATGACGGCGTCGTCCTGGCCGGGGTCGCAGTCGATGATGACAGGGATAGCGGGCATCGGTGGTCCTCCTAGGGCGATCAGTCCCGCGCGAGCACGGTGTCGATCTCAGAGCGCCGCGGCATCGAGGCCGCGGCCCCGGTCCGAGTAACCGAAAGGGCGCCCGCGGCACAACCGAAGCGCACCGCGTCAACCGCCGAGGCGCCCTCGGCGAGCGCCGCGGCAAAGGCGCCGTTAAAAGCATCCCCCGCACCGGTGGTTTCGACGACGGGGCCGGAGTCGAAGGCGGGGACGTGCATGCGCACCGAGCCCGATTTCACGAACGCGCCGTGTTCGCCCAGCGTGATGACGGCAGTGCCCACGCCCTTTGCGAGGAAGCGATCGGCCGCCGCCTCGGCCTCGGCGAGGTCGCGCACCGGCGTGTCGGCGAGCACCGCGGCCTCGGTCTCGTTCGGGGTCAGATAATCGACCGTCTGGTACAGCGATCCGGGAAACGCCGCCGCCGGCGCAGGATTGAACACCGTTGTTACGCCGTGCGCCTTGGCGATTTCGAGGCCTTGAGCGGCGGCCGCGTGAGGCACCTCCATCTGAGTCATGAAGACTGAGGCCTGGGCGATACCCTCGGCCGCCGCATCCACCTCGGCCTCGGTGATCGCCCCACCTGCACCGGCGACGATGACGATGGCGTTCTCGCCGCTTGCGGCATCGACGAAGATCGACGCTGCGCCCGTCGGCTGATCGGCGGTCTCGATGAGGTAGCGTTCCGAGATCCCCTCGGCGGCGTATAGCTTTCGCGCCGAGCCTCCAAAGTCATCACGTCCGAGTTTGGCAATCAGCGCCACCTCCGCGCCGGCGCGCCGCGCGGCGACGGCTTGGTTGGAGCCCTTGCCGCCGGGCCCGATGCGGAAGTCATCGCCCAAAACTGTCTCGCCCATCGCCGGCCCACGGCCCGCGACGAAGGTCAGGTCGACGACGAAAGTGCCGAGGACGGTGACTGATCCGGTGGCGCGCTCCGCCATGGCCAATTGTCTTTTGCCCCGACCTGCCGTACATGGGTCTCGCCGCGCGAGGTGCGCGGCAAGGGACTATGTAGCATCGACGGCCGGCTGGAGGCGAGGTCGGGATGCGCGAGGGGGGCTGCGGCTGCGGCGATGGGCCTGATCACCGAAATCGCGCAGCGGCGCTGGCCGCGACGGATCGTCAGCCGGTTGGGCGCCGATTATGTGCGGCTGGTCCACCGCACCGGGCAATGGCAGACGATCGGAGACGAGATCCCCCGCGCCTTCTGGGACGCGGGCCGACCGTTCATCATCGCCTTCTGGCACGGCCGGTTGCTGATGCCGCCGATGGCGTGGCGACGCGGCATGCCGATGAACATGCTGATCTCGGAGCGCGGCGACGGGCCGCTGATCGCCGCCATCATCGCGCGTTTCGACCTCGGGGCCGCCTGGGGCTCGTCGACCCGGAAGGGCTCGCGCGCCTACCGTACGATGGCCCGGGCGCTGGCCCGAAACGAGTACGCCGGGATGACCCCCGACGGACCCCACGGTCCGTTGATGCGTGCCTCGCTGGGCATCGTCGCTCTCGCCCGTCTGAGCGGCGCGCCGGTCGTACCGCTCACCTATTCGGCTTCGCGCTACGTCGAGCGCGCGGGATGGGACCGCTTGATCGTGCCGCTGCCGTTTTCGCGTGGCGTTTACGTGTGGGGCGAGCCGGTCTCGGTACCGCGCCGGGCGACCGCGGTCGAAGAAGAAGCGGCCCGCGCCGCGATCGAGGAACGGCTTAACGCGATCACCGCCGAAGCCGACCGCCGATGCGGCCGCGACGCGATGATGCCGGCGGTCGAGGAAACGCCCAACGGCGCTGGGGCGCTAGCCGAAACGGATGCCTTGGGCCAGCGGTAGCTCGGCTGAATAGTTGATGGTGTTGGTGGCGCGGCGCATGTACGCCTTCCACGAATCCGAGCCCGATTCGCGGCCGCCGCCGGTGTCCTTTTCACCGCCGAAGGCGCCGCCGATCTCGGCGCCGCTCGGCCCGATGTTGACGTTGACGATGCCGCAGTCGCTGCCCTCGGCCGACATGAATCGCTCGGCCTCGCGCACGTCGTTGGTAAAGATGCTCGAGGCCAGACCCTGGAGCACGCCGTTGTGCATGTCGAGGGCCTGATCGAGGTCCCGATAGCGCATCACATAAAGGATGGGCGCGAAGGTCTCGCGGCGTACGGTCTCGGTCTGGGTCGGCATCTCGACGATCGCCGGAGTTACGTAGTAGGCCTCGGGATGTGCCGCTTCGAGAACTCGTCCGCCGCCGATCACGGTTCCACCGTCTTCGGCGGCGACCCGATCGAGGACAGCGCGCATTTGCTCGTACGCGGCGGCGTCGATCAGTGGCCCGACAAGGGTTGCCGCCTCGAGCGGATCGCCAACGGTGATGTCGGCGTAGGCCGAGCGGAGACTGCCGAGCAGGCGATCGTAAGCGTCGTGGTGCACGATCAGCCGTCGCAGGCTGGTGCAGCGCTGTCCCGCGGTTCCGACCGCTGCGAAAACGATGGCCCGCGCCGCCATTTCGAGGTCCGCCGACGGCGCGACGATCATGGCGTTGTTGCCTCCGAGCTCCAGCAGCGTGCGGCCGAGTCGGGCGGCGACGCGCGGCGCGGCATCGCGGCCCATCGCCGTGCTGCCGGTAGCGCTGAGGAGGGCGATACGAGGATCCTCGGCGAGCCGCTCGCCCGCCGCCCGGTCGCCGAGGATAACCTCGAGCAATCCCTCGGGCGCCTCGCTTCCGAAGCGCGCCGCCGCCCGGGTGAAGGCGCGGGCGCAGGCGAGCGCGCACAGGGGCGTCTTCTCCGAAGGCTTCCACGCCACCGCGTTGCCACACACGATGGCGAGGGCAAAGTTCCATGACCACACCGCGACCGGAAAGTTGAAGGCGCTGATGATGCCGACGACACCCAAGGGGTGCCAGGTCTCCATCATGCGGTGTCCCGGGCGTTCGGAGGCGATGGTTAGCCCGTAGAGCTGGCGCGAGAGACCGACCGCGAAGTCGCAGATGTCGATCATCTCCTGAACCTCGCCCTTGCCCTCTTCGAGGATCTTGCCGCTCTCCACGGTGACGAGGGCTCCGAGGTCGTCCTTGTGGGCGCGAAGCTCCTCGCCCAGCAGGCGCACCAGCTCGCCGCGGCGCGGCGGCGGCACGCGCCGCCACTCGGCGAACGCCGCCCCGGCGCGGTCGATCTTGGCCGTGACGCGAGAAGCCGGATCGGTTTCAAGCCGGGCGATCTCGGCACCGTCGATGGGTGAGGCGACGGCGAGCTCGCCGCGTCCCGTCGTGCCCGCTTCGAGCCCGAGCGAGGCCAGCAGGTGTTTGATGTCCATCTCGCGCGCCCTCACCCGCCTCGCGCGAACGCCAAATCGGCGCTGTCCACCGCATAGTGGCAGCCGAAACGGTTGGCCAGGAAGTCGGAGAGCCGCGCCTGCTCCTGGGTCACGAACCCGCGTTGCGGCAGCTTGTCCTCAAATACCAAGTCGACCATCGTGCAGACTGCGGCCGCGGTGGTGATCTGGATCGCGCTCCACTTGGCGCCGCCATAGATCTTCTTGGCGTAGGTCTCTTGGGTCAACCGGCCCTCGCGGGTTCCGGCTACGGTCACGAACGCGAGCACAACGTCCTGGCGGGTCATCGGGATCGCGGCCTCGAGGAGGTCCCTGAACAGCGCCCGGCGCTCGCCCAGGCGCAGGTCGCGGACCAACATCTTCACCATGTCGCGGTGACCGGGGTAGCGCACGGTCTTGTAGTTGAGGCTGTCGACCCGGCCTTCGAAACCGTCGCACAGGCTGCCCAGTCCGCCCGAGGTGTTGAAGGCCTCGTAGCGCACGCCGTCGAGCGAGAGGTGCTCGAGGCCTTCGAGGGCGAGGAGCTCCACACGCCGGCCATCGTGAATCGCCTCGCAGGGGTTGCAGTACTCGTTGATCAGTCCGTCGGTGCTCCACGTCAGGTTGTAGCGGAGTGCGTTGACCGGGTATTGGGGCAGCGCGCCCACCCGCATGTGGACGTCGCGCAGTTCGTCGAAGCGCTTGGCCATGTCGGCGGCGAGGATCGAGATGAACCCCGGCGCGAGACCGCACTGCGGGACAAACGCGGTGTCGGCGCCTTCGGCGAGTTCCCGCACCGCGTGCGCGGTCGTCACGTCCTCGGTGAGGTCAAAGTAGTGGGCGGCGGCGCCGCGCGCGAGCTTCGCCACCGCGACGTTGAGGTGGAAGGGAAGGGCGCTGACCACGGCCTTGCGATCGGCGATGAGGGGCGCAAGCGCCGCGGGATCGGCGATATCGGCGAGCTTGTGGGTGACGCCGTCGGCCGGCAGGAGGTCGAGAAGCGCGTGCTCGCGGTCGACCACGGTGACGGCGTAGCCGCCGCTTTCGGTCAGCATCGCCGCAATCGCTGCGCCGATCTTCCCGGCGCCGAGCAAGAGCAGGTCGATCATCGCGGAATCGTGCACAAGGGGGTCGGGCTAGGCTCATTCTACCATGACCGTCCGCGCCGCGGAACGCGGTGCCCACGCGATGGACCGGCTGCGGCCAGCCCGGCCCTGGCCTCATCGCCTACGCGACACTTCTGGGCGACGCGGTTCGGTCTTGTCCGCAAATACGCACCGGCCCTCGGTGTCGATGATCCTTTCGATGGCTCGATGCCACCACTGGTCGTGCACGGGTCGGCAATCCGGTCAGTTGCTTGGTCGCGCCGCGCAAAGAGAGAGTCGGTGCGAGCACGCCGACGATGTATCGCTATGTTCGCCCGCCCGCATTCCGCACCTAATCGGAGAATCGCTGCCGCGACCAAATTCGCTCGTATCTTTGGCCATGCTATCTTAGGGCTTCAAAGATCGTGCGTGCGGAGGCATGGAATGTCCTCTCTTGTGCAAAACGGTCGTCTAAGTAATCCTTGCGGCTGCTAATGTCGGGATAGTAGCGCCATGACGGTCCAACAGGAAATTGAGCGGAAGCTTCGGGACGCACTCGTACCCGAGCACCTGGAGGTGGTCAACGAGAGCCACAAGCATAGCGTTCCACCGGGATCTGAATCGCATTTCAAAGTGGTCGTAGTGGCCGAGGCGTTCCTCGGCCAGCCGCGGCTCGCCCGCCACCGCACAGTCAATGGCATACTCGCGGGCGAGCTCTCGGGGGGCGTTCACGCCCTTTCTCTTCACACCTACAGCGGCACCGAGTGGGCCGGCGGCACCGACCAAACGCCCGAGAGCCCGTCCTGCTTTGGTGGGAGTAAGACCGCGGCGCATTAGCGTATAATCTCGAACCTAGTAAGTATGTGGCTGCGCGCCGGCGAGGGACCGGCGGGCGTGCGATGACGCCGACAGGAGGGGCAAATGACAGTAAAGATTGGTAACGCACCGGTGTCGTGGGGCGTGTTCTACGGTGACGATCCGACCAACCCCGACTGGTCGTGGGTACTGGACCAAGTTGCGGAGACTGGCTTCAAGTGGGTAGAGCTTGGCCCAATCGGATTCTGTCCCGAGGATCCCGAGCGCTTAGGCGGCGAATATGAGCGCCGCGGACTTACCTTGGTCGGCGGCTTCATCTTCGAGGCGCTGGAGGATCCGCGGCTCGCGGACCACAATCGCGAGATCGTTCACCGCACCTGCCGTCTGTTGCAGGCTCTGAAGGGCAGTTTCTTCAATATTATTCCCAAGATCGGCGACGAGCGGATCGCCACCGCCGGGCGTCCCGACGATTCGCGCCGGCTGGATGCGGGCGAGTGGAAGGTATTCATGGACGCGATCCGTGAGGCCGCGACCGTGGCCCGGGGCGAATACGGGTTGACACCGGTCCTGCACCCCCACGGGGCGACCTACCTCGAATACGCCGACGAGATCGACAAGGCCTTCGACGAGCTGGAGCCGGAGCTGGTGGGCATGTGCCTCGACACCGGCCACCAGGCCTACGCCGGGGTCGAGCCAGTGGCGCT
>CAYUNL010000010.1:7621-12758 GCA_964446055.1 uncultured Alphaproteobacteria bacterium
TACCACGAGCGCATCCACTACATGCACTTTAAGAGCATCGATGCCGCGGTTCACGCCAGCGTCGTCGAGCGCAAGGTCGACTTCAAAAGCGCGGTGAGCGAGGGCCTATTCTGCTCGCTTGCCGACGGTGTGGTCGATTTCCCGGCGCTCAAGGTGGTGCTCGAGGAACATGGCTACGACGGCTGGGCGACCATCGAGCAAGATACCGACCCGCGCACCGGCGGCGACCCCTCGGCTGACGCCCGGCGCAGCCTTGCGTTTCTGCGCGAGACCGGGCTCGCCGAATAGGGCCGACCGACCAGGCTCGGAGATTACTCGATGAACGATGAGACGGGCGGCAGCTTTTTCGTCCACGACGCCTCCGGGCTTCCGAAATCGAAGCGGCGCCTGCGTCTGGGTATGGTTGGCGGCGGCCAGGGCGGCTTCATCGGTGGCGTTCACGCTATGGGCGCACGGCTATCGAACCGCTATGAGGTGGTCGCCGGAGCGCTCTCCTCGGACCCCGAGGTGGCGAAGCGGTCTGGCGCCGATTGGTACTTCGATGCCGAGCGCACCTATACCAGCTATCGGGAAATGGCCGAGACCGAGGGAGCTCGCGCCGACGGGATCGACGCGGTCGCCATCACCACGCCCAACCACATTCACCACGACTGCTGCGTCGCGTTCCTCGACGCCGGCATCGATGTAATCTGCGACAAGCCGCTCACCACCTCGCTCGAGGACTCGCTCGACCTCGTCCGCCGCGTGCGAGAGACCGGGTTAGTTTTCGGTGTCACCTATTCCTTTGCCTCATACCCGATGGTGCGGCAGGCCAGAGAGATGATCTCGGCCGGCGAAATCGGCACCGTGCGCCAGATTCATACCGAGTTCTTTGCCGAGTGGTTCACCGAGGACATTATCGCCACCAACAAACAGGCGGCCTGGCGCAGCGATCCGGCGCGCTCGGGCCCGGCCTTCTGCACCGCCGACATTGGCACCCACGCGCACCACATGGGCCAATACGTCTCGGGGCTTGAGATGACGGAGGTGCGGGCCGAGGTGTTGCGGACCGGGGCCGTCGAGATGGAGCTCGACGATACGGTCTTCGCCATGGTCCGCTATGGTGAGGTGCCGGGAACGCTGTTGGCTACCATGGTCGCGCCGGGCAACCCGGGTGGCCTGCGATTTCGCATCATCGGTGACCAGGCCAGCCTCGCGTGGGACCACGAGAATCCCGAGTATCTGGTGTACAGCCGCTTCGGCGAGCCCAAGCAGATCATCAGCCGCGGCGGCGGTGCCGGCGTTCGTGCGCTGGCGGCGCGGGGCACGCGCACGCCGCGCGGCCACTCGGAGGGCTGGATCGAGGCCTGGGCCAATCTCTACGGAGAGGTCGCGATCGCCATCGAGGCGCGGCGCGAGGGTGTCGACGTCGATGCGGGGGCGCTTGAGTATCCCACCGTCGAGGACGGCGCGCGGGGAGTCAAATGGGTCGAGGCGGCGCTAGAATCCGACCGCGCCGGTGGCGCCTGGCGGGACTGCAGTCTGAGTTTTCAGTAGCAACGAAGAAGGGAGCGGAGATGCCGGAAGTGCGTATCGGTTTGGTGGGCGCGGGCTGGATGGGCCGGGCGCACGCCGCGGCTTACAAGAACGTGCCGCTGGTGTTCGGCAACGAACCCGCGGTGCCGGCGCTCGAAATGATCGGGAACGAGATGAGCACTGCCCTTAGTGACTTCGCGGAATCGGGTGCCGAAAGCATGGGATTTCGGCGCTGGACGGCGGACTGGCGCGAGTTGGTGAACGATCCCAACGTAGACATCGTCGACATCACCGCGACCAACAACGTCCACGCCGAGGTCGCCATTGCGGCTGCCCAGGCGGGCAAGCCAGTCTATTGCGAGAAGCCGCTGGCCATGCGCGCGCCGGAGGCCAAGACCATGGTCGAGGCCGCCGAGGCCGCCGGTGTCATCACGCTGATCGGCTTCAACTATCTCAAGATCCCGTCGGTGGGGTACGCGCGCGAGCTGATCCGGGCCGGCGATATCGGTGAGATCACGCAGTTTCGAGGCACCTTCGACCAGGACCTGATGAGCGATCCCGATTTTCCCTTCAGTTGGCGGCTCGACCGCAAGCTCGCGGGTTCCGGAGCGCTCGGGGACATGGCTTCCCACGTGCTCAGTTTCTCCCAGTTCCTGGTCGGCGACATCGTTGAGGTGTGCGGCCACTCCGGCATCTTCATCAAAGAGCGCCCGGTCGCCAGCGGGGGCTCGGGCCACACCGCGCGGGCCGCCGCCGACGCGCCGATGCGCGAGGTCGAGAACGACGACGTCGTGCAGTTCCTCGCCCGCTATGAGAACGGCGCCATGGGGATCATCGAGTCCTCGCGCGTCGGGACCGGTCGAAAGATGTGGCTGACGTTCGAGATTCAGGGCTCGAAGGGCGCACTCTTTTTCACCCAGGAGCGGATGAACGAGCTCATGTTCTACCGCCACACCGATCCGCCCGCGGAGCGCGGCTACAAGGACGTGCTGACCAACGCCGAGCAGCCGTGGTACGGCGCCTTTCACCCCATCCCCGGCAACGAGCTTGGCTACAACGACCAAAAGGTGATCGAGACCCGCGCAATGATCGAGGCAGTGACCTCAGGACAGCCGGCCGAGCCCGACTTCCGATTCGGCTACAAGAATCTCCAGGTGGTGGACGCGGTCCTCAAGTCGATTGAAGAGCGGCGCTGGGTCGGCACCGACGAGGTGGGCTGATCGGCAGCTCGGATGGTTTATCCCCACGCCTTTAGCCACGTCGGGATCACCGTCCCTGACATCGACAAGGCCATCGAGTGGTACGGCGAGGTGCTCGGCTTCACCTTGCTCGCCGGGCCGATGGATGTGCGGGGCGGCGAGGGTCCGGCGGGCGAGGCCTCGGGCGATATCTTCGGTGCCGGCTTGGGCCGCTTTCGGCTCGCCCACATGGTGGGCGCCAACGGCATGGGTCTGGAGATCTTTGAGTTCCTGGAGCCCGAAGTCGAGGCCCCGGAAGACAACTTCGAGTACTGGAAGATCGGCATCTTTCATTTTTGCGTGGTCGATGCCGACATCGGGGGGTTGGCGGGACGGATCGCCAAGGCCGGCGGTAAACAGCGTTCCAAGGTCTGGTCCCTGGCCCCGGGCAAGCCCTATAAGGTGTGCTACTGCGAGGATCCCTGGGGCAACATTGTCGAGATCAATTCGCATTCCTACGAGCAGACTTGGTCCAATCTCTTGGATCAAGACTGAGCGAAACGGGGGAGGGATATGACCCAGAGACTCAAGCACTTCATCAATGGCACATTGACCGGCGGGCGACACGGCCGATTCGGGGCGGTGGACGATCCGGCGACGGGCGAGATCACGACCGAGGTGCCGTTCGCGGGCCCCGACGAGGTTGCCGCCGCAGTCGAGGCCGCGAAGGCGGCCTATCCCGCCTGGGCCGCGACCACGCCGGTGCGCCGGGCCCGCGCGATGTTCGCGTTCAAGCAGCTGGTCGAGGACAACGCCGATGAGTTCGCGGCGATCATCACCGCGGAGCACGGCAAGATCCTGAGCGATTCCAAGGGCTCGATAACCCGCGGTGTCGAGGTCGTCGAGTTCGCCTGCGGCATCCCGCATCTTCTTATGGGCGCCTTTACCGACAATGTCGGCAGCGGCATCGACATGCACTCGATGCGGCGCCCGCTCGGAGTGTGTGTCGGTATCACCCCGTTCAACTTCCCGGCAATGGTCCCGATGTGGATGTTCCCGCTGGCTATCGCCTGCGGCAATACCTTCATCCTCAAACCGTCCGAGAAGGACCCCTCGTCGGCGCTCTTCATGGCCAAGCTGTTGGCCGAAGCGGGCCTGCCGGAGGGCGTGTTCAACGTTGTTCACGGCGACCGCGAGGCGGTGGATGCGCTCTTGACCCACCCGGATGTTGCCGCGGTGAGCTTCGTCGGATCGACGCCGATCGCCGAGCACGTCTACCGGACCGGGACCGCCAACGGCAAACGGGTTCAGGCCCTGGGCGGGGCCAAGAACCACATGGTGGTGATGCCAGACGCCGATCTCGAACAGGCAAGGGACGCCCTGATGGGCGCCGCCTATGGCTCCGCCGGAGAGCGCTGCATGGCGATCTCGGTGGCGGTCACAGTAGGCGATGCCGGCGATGCGCTGATGGAGCAGCTGGTGCCAAAGGTCTCGGCGATCAAAGTCGGGCCCGGCACCGATCCCGACTCCGAGATGGGGCCGCTGGTGACCAAGGAACACCTCGAACGGGTACGCGACTACATCGACCTCGGCGTCGAGGAAGGTGCCAAACTCGCCGTCGATGGCCGCGGTTTCACCCTGCAGGGCTATGAGCACGGCCACTACATCGGTGGCTCGGTGTTCGACAACGTCTCGCCCGACATGCGCATCTATAAGGAGGAGATATTCGGCCCCGTCCTGTCGGTCGTGCGCGCACCCGACTTCGACACCGCGCTCGGGATGGTGAATGATCACGAGTTCGGCAATGGGACGGCGATCTTCACGCGCGACGGCGATGCGGCGCGTACCTTCGCGCAGGAGTCCAACATCGGCATGGTCGGGATCAATGTGCCGATCCCGGTGCCGACCGCATTCCACAGTTTCGGCGGCTGGAAGCGGTCGCTATTCGGCGACCACAACGCCCATGGGGACGACGCGGTTCATTTCTATACCAAGGCCAAGACGGTGACCTCGCGTTGGCCGACCGGTATCCGCGCCGGCGCCGAGTACGTGATGCCGGTCTTGAAATAGTCGCCCCGGCGCTGCGCGTCATGAGTCCCCGAGCGGTTCGGGATACACTCTTTCGGCGATGACGGATGACCGCAAAGCTCACGACGCCAAAAAGACCCATCGGATTCTCAAGGAGGATCTGAAGCAGATTCTCCTCACCCACGTCTGGTGGCTCGATACCGAAGGCGCCAAGGGGTCCCAGGCGGATTTGCACGCGGCCGATCTGCGCGAGCTCGATCTGTTCCGCGTCGATCTTCGCGAGGCGATACTCGAGGATGCGGACCTCGAGGGCGCAGACCTGAGGGGGGCGAGACTGCAGGCCGCAAACCTGATCGGCGCCAACCTCGCGAGTGCCAACCTATACAGAGCTCATCTGGAACGCGCCAACCTCTTCC
>CAYUNL010000010.1:12768-15546 GCA_964446055.1 uncultured Alphaproteobacteria bacterium
CCAGCCTGCGCTACGCCTACCTAGCGGAGGCCGTCCTCGATGGGGCTGAACTCGAGCTCGCGGACTTGCACGAGGCCGACCTCGGCAAGTGCAGCCTCGCCGGCGTCGACCTGACCGATACTTTCGGGCTGACCCCTGAGCAGCTCGCTGGTGCGCGCGCAGATTCCGGGACGACTGCTCCGCCTGGCCTCACCAACCGGTAAGCGCCTACGTCGCGGCGGGCTCGATCACCATCAGGAGGTCGTTGGCCTCGACTGCTGCGCCGGGCTCGACCGTTACCTCGCCGATCGTACCGGTGGATTCGGCGAACACTGTGGTTTCCATCTTCATCGCCTCGATCCCGACCAGCGCATCGCCGCGCGAAATCTCGGCGCCCGGTGCGACCGCGACGCTAACCACCGTCCCCGCCATCGGCGCCGCGATGTCGCTCGCCATGCCCTCGCGCGCCTTTCGCCGCTCCGGCACGGTGGCGAGAAGGGCATCGGCGATGGTGATGGCGCGTGGCTGACCGTTGAGTTCGAAAAAGACGGTGCGACGGCCCTGGCCGTCGGGCTCGCCGGTAGCCAGATAGCGGACGATGAGGCGCTTGCCCGGGCCGATGTCGATGCTGAATTCCTCGTCGGGTTCGGGGCCGTAGAAGAAGATGGGCGTCGGGATGAGACTGACATCGCCGTGGCGGCGGCGGTGATCGGCGTAGTCCAGGAACACCTTGGCGTAGAGGAGATAGGAGGCCAGCTGGTTCTCTGACACCTCGCGCCTGAGCTTGTGCGCCAGCTCGGTGTGCGCGCCGTCGATGTCGCGGGGTGCGAGCCGCAATCCGGGCCGCTCGGTGAGCGCTGGCTCGCCCTTGAGAGCCTTGCGCTGAAGCGCCTCGGGGATACCACCCCGCGGCTGTCCGAGCTCGCCGCGCAAGAACGCCAGGACGGATTCCGGAAACGCGATTTCCCTGGTGGGGTCCAGTACGTCCGCTGGGTCCAGGCCTTGCGACACCATATAGAGGGCCATGTCGCCCACTGCCTTTGACGATGGCGTCACCTTGACGATGTCGCCAAACATTCGGTTGACAGCGGCATAGGTCTCGACGATCGCGGGCCACGCCTCCTCAAGCCCCAACGCCCGTGCCTGCTGGCGGAGGTTGGTATATTGGCCACCGGGCATCTCGTGAACGTAGACATCAGAGGTTCCCGCGCGCATGTCGCTTTCGAAGGCGGCGTAGGCATGGCGTACGCCTTCCCAGTAGTGCGAAATGGCGGTGACGGTTTCGGCGGCGAGTCCGGGGTCTCGGACCCCGCCCCGCAACGAGCCGGCGAGCGCGCCGAGGCTGGGCTGCGAGGTCATGCCACTCATCGAATCCATCGCAGCATCGGCGGCGTCGACGCCGGCGTCGGCGGCGGCGAGCACGGTGGCCACGGCGGCGCCGGCGGTATCGTGGGTGTGCAGATGGACGGGGATGGCGACCTCCTGGCGCAGTGCTTCAACGAGCTGTCGCGCGGCCACGGGTTTCAAAAGGCCGGCCATATCCTTGATCCCGAGAATGTGCGCGCCCGCGGCCTCGAGTTCGCGCGCCAGCTCGACATAGTAGGCGAGGTCGTACTTGGTCTTGGTCGGGTCGGTAATGTCGCCGGTGTAACAAATCGCGGTCTCGCAGATGGCGCCGGTCTCCACGACCGCATCGATCGCGACACGCATGTTCTCGACCCAGTTGAGGGCATCGAAGACGCGGAACAGGTCGATCCCCGCCTCGGCGGCCCGACCAACGAAGAAACGGACCACGTTGTCGGGGTAGTTTGTATAGCCGACCGCGTTGGAGCCGCGCAGCAGCATCTGCAGGAGCGTGCCCGGGATCAGTTCGCGAAGCTCGGCCAAGCGCTCCCAGGGATCCTCTTTCAAGAAGCGCATGGCGACGTCGAAAGTCGCGCCGCCCCAGGCCTCGATCGACAGAAGGCCTTTCAATCCGGTCTCGTAGGCAGGCGCGATGCGTCTCAGGTCATAGCTCCGCATTCGGGTCGCCAAGAGCGACTGATGGGCATCGCGAAATGTGGTGTCGGTGATAAGAAGGCGCTTCTCCTCCCGCATCCAGCCCGCAAACCCCGCCGCCCCGAGACGCTGGAGCCTCTCGCGACTTCCCTCCACGCCGCTCGCGGCGACCGCAGGTACTTCGGGGCGAGGCCGCCGTACGGGCCGGGGCCGGCCGGCGATCTCGGCATTGCCGTTGACCAATACTTCGCCGACGAAGGACAGAAGCCGAGTCGCACGGTCGCGGCGCGTCGGGAAGCGCACCAGCTCGGGCGAATCGTCGATAAACCGGGTGGTGATCTCGTCGGCGCTGAAGTCTGGGTGATTGATCACCGACTCCAAGAAAGGCAAGTTTGTCTTGACCCCGCGGATACGGAACTCCCGGAGCGCGCGGTCCATGCGCGCGATCGTCTCTTGCCGGGTCGGCGCCCACGCGGTGACCTTCTCCAGTAAAGAATCGAAATGCGGCGTGATGAGCGCGCCCGAGAACGCGGTGCCGCCGTCAAGCCGGATGCCGAAGCCCGTGGCGCCACGGTAGGCGGTGATGCGACCGTAGTCGGGAATGAACTGATTCTCCGCGTCCTCGGTGGTGATCCGGCATTGGATCGCACAACCCTGGGCACGAATCTGATCCTGGGGCGGAACCCCGCTCTCGGGGCTGCCAATACGCGCGCCCCCTGCAATGCGGACCTGAGCTTTGACGAGGTCGATGCCGGTGACCTGCTCGGTCACCGTATGCTCGACCTGGATGCGTGGGTTGAC
>CAYUNL010000010.1:15556-30394 GCA_964446055.1 uncultured Alphaproteobacteria bacterium
GTTGACCTCGATGAAATAGAAGCGCCCGGTATCGACGTCGAACAGGAACTCGATCGTGCCGGCGTTTCGGTATTCGGCGGTGCGGACAAGCCGGAGCGCGGACTCGTGAAGTGCGGTACGCGTAGCCGCATCGAGCCACACCGCGGGCGCGGTCTCGACAATCTTTTGGTGGCGGCGCTGCACAGTGCAGTCGCGCTCGAACAGGTGTACCGCGTTGCCGTGCCAATCGGCCAGGATCTGGACCTCGAGATGGCGGGCGCGGTCGACTAGTTTTTCAAAGAACACGGCGTCGTTGCCGAACGCGGCGCTGGCCTCGCGCCGCGCCGCGCCGAGTTCCGCTGTAAGGTCGCCCGGTTCTCGCACCACCCGCATGCCACGTCCGCCACCACCCCAGCTAGCCTTCACGATTAGTGGGTATTCGACCTCGCGTGCGATGCGCTCCGCCGCGGCTGCATCGTTCGGTACCTCGGCACTTGCGGGCAGGACGGGAATCTCGGCGGCCTCGGCGAGCGTCCGGGCGCTGACCTTGTCGCCGAGCCCCCGCAGGACTTCGGGTGGCGGGCCGATGAAAGTCAGTCCGGCATCGGCGCAGGCCTGTGCGAAATCTGGGTTCTCCGCGAGGAAACCATAGCCGGGGTGAATCGCGTCGACGCCGGCCTCGGTGGCGACCCTCAGAATCTCGTCGATTTCGAGATAGGCGCGGATCGGTTCCAAGCCGCGGCCGACGCAGTAGCTCTCGTCGGCCTTGAACCGGTGGAGTGCGAAGCGATCTTCGTGGGCGTAGATCGCGACTGTCCGGATGCCAAGCTCGGTTGCGGCACGAAAGATTCGGATCGCGATTTCGCTCCGGTTCGCGACCAAGAGCTTGCGAATCCTGCGCCGGGCGGTCTTGTGCATGGTTCAGAGGAGCGCCGCGTTGGGTGTGGCGCCCGCGTGGCGCCAAGCCCTAGAGATCGTCTAGGGTACCAATGAACGGCAACTCGCGATAGGCGTGGGCGTAGTCGAGGCCGTAGCCAACGACGAAGCGGTCGGGGCAAACAAAGCCCACGAAATCGGCCTCGATCTGGCGCACCCGCTTGCCCGGCTTGTCCAGCAGGAGACAGGGTCGGACCTTGGCTGCGCCGCGCTGTAGCAGGAGCTCTCTCGCCGCGCTCAGAGTGCGACCCGATTCCAAAATGTCGTCGATCAGCAGCACTTCGCGTCCGGCCACAGGTTCGGTCAGGTCGCGAACGATCTCGGCGCGGCCCGAACTCGTTGTGCCCGCGCCATAGCTCGACAAGGTGAGGAAATCAACTTCGAGGTGCATTCCCGCGCGGTGGAGTGCGCGCATGAGGTCGGCGGCAAATACGAAGCTCCCCTTGAGGATCGTCACCACCACGGCCTCGGCGCCCATGCTCGCGGCGATCTCCGAGGCTAAAGACTCGATGCGCGAGGCGATCTTCTCGGCGCTGAAGAGGACGGCTACGCGACGGTTCGGACGTTGTGGCACGTGGGAGCGCAAAGATTATGAAGAGGCGGGTGGGCGGCCCGGGCGGCCACCCACCCTGCGGCGGCTTAGGCCGCTTGGCCCTTGATCTTTTTGCGTGACGGCGTCCCGATGGCGATGGAGCGGGGCTTCATCTCCTCGGGAACGTGACGCTCGAGCTCAAGGCTCAGCAGACCGTTCTCAAGATCAGCGCTCTTGACCTCGATGTAGTCGGCGAGCTGGAAGCGGCGCTCGAAGGCCCGCGCTGCGATTCCGCGGTGCAGGTAGTTACCGCTGTCCTCGCCATTCTTTACGGGCAGGGATTTGACCGTCAGTACGCCTTCATGGGCAATGACGTCGATATCCTCAGCGCCGAAGCCGGCGACTGCCATCGTGATGCGGTAGTGGTCCTCGCCGACCTGCTCGATGTTGTAGGGCGGGTAGGACAAGGCGTTGTCGTCGACCCGCGACGCAGCCTCAAGTGCACGCGAAATCCGGTCAAAGCCGATCGTGGTACGAAAAAGCGGGGAGAAGTCAAACGTTGTCGTTCTCATGATATCCTCCTTTGAGCGACATCACGGCGAGCCAAGTATGGCCTGTGACGGGCCATGCTGGCCCCGCCTGTTGCCGACGGCCCCACAATTGGCGACCGTCTCTAGCGCATGTAAGTGCGCGCGGAAGAGTGTTCAAGGCCTGGGTTTGCAACGGCGTTCGAACCGACCTAAGTAGTGACGGACAATTTGTCGGGGAGCGATGCGATGGCGAAGGCGATGTTCGGTGCGGGCTGCTTCTGGGGCGTCGAGGCGGCTTTCCAGCGGTTGCAAGGTGTGGCAGCGACGGTGGTCGGCTATAGCGGGGGAGTGCACGCGGACCCGACGTATGAGGATGTCTGCAGCGGACGGACCGGCCACGTCGAGGTGGTCGAGGTCACCTTCGATCCCGCGGAGGTGAGCTACGAGGACCTCCTTGCGCTGTTTTGGGAGATCCACGATCCGACGACGTCGAACCGTCAGGGCCCCGATGTTGGCACCCAATACCGCTCGGCCATTTTCTATGCTGATGATGAGCAAGAGGCAGCCGCACGCGCCTCGAAGGAGGCGCTGGCGCGATCAGGCCGGCACACGCGCGCGATCGTGACCGAGATCACCGCGGCGTCCGAGTTCTACCCGGCCGAGGACTATCATCAGAACTACTTCGAGAAGCGAGGCATCGCCCACGGGCTCTAGCGCGCCGGGGCGCCCGATCCTCACTTGGCGTAAGCCATGACCTCCCGGACTGCCGTCTCTATCTTGTCCACGCTGGGAACGTAGGCGTCCTCAAGCTCGGGCGAGAAGGGAACCGGCGCGTGAGGCGCCGTCACCATGTGCACCGGCGCTTTGAGCGCGGCGAAGGCGTGGCGGCAGGCCAGCGCCGAGATATCGGTGGCCACGCTGCAACGTGGGTAGGCCTCATCGACGATGACCAGACGTCCGGTGTCCTCGACGCTCTCGATGATCGCGTCGGCATCCAGCGGGGATGTGGTGCGGGGGTCAAGTACGGTGCATCCGATCCCGTCCTTATCCAACTCGTCCGCCACCTGATTGGCCAATTGGACCATGCGGCCGATGGCGACGACCGTCACATCATCCCCCTCGCGGGTGAGGTTGGCTTCGCCGAAGGGGATGACGTAGGGCTCGTCGGGCACCTCCTCTTCCATGTCGTACATGGCCTTGTGTTCGAGGAACATGACCGGGTCGTCGTCGCGTACGGCTTGCGTCAACAGGCCCTTCGCCTCGTACGCCGAGGAAGGGATGGCGACCTTGAGCCCCGGGATGTGGGTAAAGATCGGGTAGAGACTCTGGCTGTGCTGACTTGCCGCGCGTAGGCCAGCGCCAAACATCATCCGCACCACCATCGGCGTAACCGCCTTGCCCCCGAACATGTAGCGGAACTTCGCTGCCTGGTTGAATATCTGGTCGAAGCAAACACCCAGAAAATCACAGAACATCAGCTCGGCCACCGGCCGTAACCCGCGCGCCGCGGCGCCGGCGGCGGCGCCGATGAAGGCGCTCTCGCTGATTGGCGTATCCAGCACCCGCTCGCGTCCGAACTCGCCGAAGAGACCTTTGGTGACGCCGAACGGTCCGCCCCAAGCGTCGTCCTCGCCAGCGGCGCCGGCGCCCCCGCAAATGTCCTCGCCCATGACGATCACCGTCGGATCGCGACGCATCTCTTCGAACAAGGCCTCGTTAAGCGCTTGTCGGAATGACTTTACGGCCATCGTGCCAACCCCTAGTAGGAGACGTAGACGTCGGTGAGCACCGACTCTGGACTGGGGCGCGGCGCGGCTCTGGCCTCGGCCACCGCCTCGTCGATGAGCGTAGCGACCTCGGCATTGATCGCGTCGAGCTGGTCGGCCTCCAGAAGGCCGGCCTCGGTGACGCGGGCGCGGAATCCGACGAGCACGTCTTTGTCGCGGCGCAGCGCCTCGACCTCGCCGGGCCCGCGATAGGTTTGGGCGTCGCCCTCGAAGTGGGCGTAGAAACGAGGGACCTCGCAATGGATGAGGCTAGGCCCGTCGCCGGCGCGGGCGCGGGCGATGGCCTCGCCGGCGACCTCATGCACCGCGAAAAAATCGGACCCGTCGACATGGGTTCCGGGCATTCCGTATCCTTCCGCGCGTTTGATGATATCGCCCGCCACCGAGTACGCGGCGGCGGTCGATTCGGAATATCCGTTGTCCTCGACGACGAAGACCGCGGGCAGTTTCCATACTGAGGCGAGGTTCAGAGATTCAGCGGTGGTGCCCTGGTTGGCGCCGCCGTCGCCGACGAAGCCGACCGCCACCGCGCCGTTGCCCAGCGTCTTTGCCGCCAAGGCGGCGCCGCAGATTAGCGGCGGACCACCGCCCACAATGCCGTTCGCGCCCAGCATGCCGCGGTCGAGATCGGCGATGTGCATGGAGCCACCCTTGCCCCTGCAGATGCCCTCGGCGCTGCCATAGAGTTCGCGCATCATGCCCTTGACGTCGCAGCCCTTGGCGATGCAGTGGCCGTGCCCGCGATGGGTGCTGGCGATGGTATCGCCATCATCGAGGTTCATGCACACGCCGACGGCCGAGGCCTCCTCGCCGGCGTAGAGATGGATGAAGCCGGGCAACTCGCCGTTCGCGAACTCGACACTGGCCCGATCCTCGAACATCCGTATGGTCCGCATGTCTCGGTAGGCGCTGACTAGATCGTCACGGCTGAGCTGCATGGCCGACCTCCCTGTTTGGCGCGAACCTAAGCACGGCTTGAAGCCGCGCACAAGCGTCTTCATACGTTGTCTCGCGGCGATCGAGGGACCATATGAATCCGATGGGCCGCCGCGTTCGCGGGGTCTTGCTCGTCGCCGGCCTGACGCTTGCCGCGACCCCCGCGCTTGCCGGCAATACCCCGAGATGCGAGAGCACCGTTGCCGAGCAACTCGGCGAGTATGGAATCGGTGGCGGCGAGGTTTCGGGAATCTACTATGTAGCGAAGGTCGCAGCGACTGTGGCCGTACGGGAAGACGGATTCGCGGCGTGACGGCATGGGTCAGTCTTGACTCGTGCGAGGGTTCGCTGGTGATCGACCTGAATAACAGCTGCAGGGTCGAGCAGGCCTACACACGCGGCCAGTGCCGCGTGCCCGGCCTCAAGAGCTTTTAGTACGTGACATAGACGTCCTCGAGCAGCGATTCCACGGCCGGCGGCGGAGCTGTTTTGGCGGTCGCCACCGCCTCATCGATTAGCGTAGCGACCTCGGAATCGATCGTCGCGAGCGCCTCGGCGTCCAGCAGGGCGGCCTCGGTCACGCGCGTCTGGAACACGGTCAGCGGGTCGCGCTCGCGCCGCAGGCGCTCGACTTCGCCGGAGCCGCGGTAGCTCTGAGCCTCGCCCTCGTAATGTCCGTAAAAACGGCTGAGCTCGCAGTGGATTAGGGTCGGCCCACCCCCTTCGCGCGCCCGCGCCACCGCCTCGCCCGCGGTCGCGTGAACCGCGAAAAGATCGACGCCGTCGACCTCGACCGCGTGGACCCCGTAGCCCTGGGCGCGCTTGACGACGCTTCCCGCGGTTGCCCAGTCGCTGGCCATGGCCTCGCCGTAGCCGTTATCCTCAATGACAAAGACCACCGGCAACCGCCACACCGTCGCCAGATTCAATGACTCGGCGGTGGTCCCCTGGTTCACGCCACCATCGCCGATGAAAGCGACCGCGACGCCGCCGGTTCCTTTGGTCTTTGCCGTCAGTGCGGCGCCGCACGCGAGCGGCGCGCCGGCACCGATGATGCCGTTGGCGCCCAGCATCCCGCGATCGAGGTCGGCGATATGCAGCGAGCCACCCTTGGCGTTGCAGATCCCGCCGACGCGGCCGTAGATCTCACACATCATCGCCGCCACGTCGCAGCCCTTGGCGATCGAATGGCCGTGCCCACGGTGGGTGCTGGCGATCATATCGCGCGAATCGAGGTGCATGCACACGCCCACGGCCGAGGCCTCCTCGCCGGCGTAGAGGTGCACGGAGCCCTTTATCTCTCCGCGCGGGGCCTCGCGGTGGAGCCGCTCCTCGAACTCGCGGATGGTTCGCATGTCGCGATAGGCGGACACGAGCTCGTCGCGACTGAGTTGCATGTTCACCTCATCGTGTGATGTCCGGGCGAGACCGGGTTGCTACCATAACCGGACGTTGGCCGAAGACAAGCCGTGGGGGCGCGCGGACATGCGAGCCTTGCTTCGAATCCCGGCGCTGGCGGCGCGCTTCGCGGCTGTTTGATTCCGTTCGCCACTCGGTCCTGGCCCAGAGGCGTTTCGCCGAGCGCACGATCCTGGGAAAGTTGAACCACGAGCCGCCGCGATTTACGCGCAGATCACAGTCGCCGCTCCGCCATGCCGAGCCATCCACCGGCGCGCCCTCGTAGGATTCGTTCCAGCAGTCCTCGGCCCACTCCCGGCTAACCCGTCACCGCCACCGGCCGGCGCAGCCGCCACAGCGCCAAGCCGCCGACCGCGCCGAGGATAATGACACCGCCGAGGATGGTGGCCGCCACCGGGACTTCGCCGACGATCAACCAGCCCCAGATCGGGCTGACGATGAATTCGGTGAGCGACAGGATGGCGAGCTCGGCGGCGCGCACGTAGCGTGCGCCCACGGTGTAGAGCAGCATGCCGATGCCGACCTGGCCGAAGCCCATGAGCGAACTGAAGAAGAGGTCGTGGGCCGAGATGGTGAAGAGGCCGGAGCCGGCCGCGACGGAGCCCGAAAAGATCGCGGCGACGACCCCCGCTATGCAAACCGTGGGGATCATGTCGAACCGCCGTCCGGCACGAATGGCGACGTAGAAGAAGGCGCCGCTGGCGGCGGCGGCCAGCCCCATGATGTTGCCGAAGGCGCGGCCGCCGGCGATGCCCTCCTGCACCATGACGACGACGCCCAGGGTCGCGAAGCCAATCGCCACCCAGCTCGCCGGACGCACCCGCTCGCCGAGCACCACCCAGGCCGCGATGGCGGTCAGGAACGGCACGATGGACAAGAGGAACATGGTGTTGGCGATGGTGGTGTTGGCGATCGAGAGGATGTAGCAGACGTTGCCCAGGCCGAGCGCGATGCCGCCGATAAGGCCCGCCCGGCCGGCGTTGCGAAACACCGTGACGAGCTTGCCGCGGTGCAGCACCGCGACCACGCACAGCACCATGATCGCCTGGGCCACCCCGCGGAAGAACGCGATCTGCCAATCCGAGGCCTCCTCGACCTGGCGGATGATGGGACCGCCGGAGCTCAGAACCATGGCGCCCAGCAGCACCAAAAAAACACCGCGCGCGTATAGCGGGTCTCGGTCAGCGGGCGATGCGGTCATGGGGTTCATGGGAAAAGGACGCGGGAGCGCCCTTATAGCGCAACTCGCGCGTTGCCTAGCACTGTAATGTCGGGTCGAGCGCACGCGGGAGAACTGCTAGGATCGCTTGATCCGACGCCCGGGGAAACAAACTGATGCCGAGCCAGGAAACCTATCCCAGAGACATGGTCGGCTATGGTGCCAGCCCGGTCGATCCTGCGTGGCCCGGTGGTGCCCGCGTGGCGCTACAGATCGCGCTCAATTATGAGGCCGGTGGTGAGCTCAACGTCCTTCACGGCGACGAGACATCGGAGACGCTGCTAACCGATTTTGGCTTGGCGCCCGTGCGCGGTGGACGCAGTGTGTTGGCCGAGACATCCTTCGAGTACGGAAGCCGTCGCGGCGTCTGGCGGCTCCTTCGCCTCTTCGGCGAGCGCGACCTTCGGGTCAGCGTCTTCGCCGTCGCGATGGGTCTGATGCGCAATCCCGAAGCGGCCGAGGCGATGGTTGAAGCCGGGCACGAGATCGTCAGTCATGGCTGGCGCTGGATCGACTACCAGCATACGCCGCTCGAGGTCGAGCGCGAGCACGTCCGTCTTGCCGTGGAGGGCATCGCCGAGGTCACCGGCGCACGACCGATAGGTTGGATGAGCGGCCGGCCGGGACCCAACACGCGGCGGCTGGTGGTCGAAGAGGGCGGATTTCTCTATGACCGCGACGCACTCAACGACGAGTTGCCGTACTGGGTCGAGGTTGGCGGCAAGCCCCACCTCATCGTGCCCTACTCCTTCGAAACCAATGACAACCGGTGGGACGCCAACTCGGGCTTCAGTACCGCCGACGACTTCTTTGTCTATATGAAGGATGCCTTCGACGTGCTCTACGCCGAAGGTGAAGACGAGCCGAAGATGCTGAGCCTCGGGCTTCATGACCGGCTGATCGGCAGGCCCGCTCGGTCGGCGGGCCTTGCCCGGTTCCTCGATTATGTTCTCGATCATGACAAGGTATGGGTGTGCACCGGAGCCGACATTGCGCGGCATTGGATTGCCCACCACCCGCATCACCCCAACGCCTGAACGCGGGCGCAACGCCGCGTCATGACCGACTCAGGGCGACCCGGGCGTTCTAGTCCGCGGCAGGGGCACGACGCGGTCTTTCTCACCGGCGGCGCGTTTGCCGGCCCATTGGATGCACCACTCCGAGCAATGGAGCGGGGCATCGGCCGGGCTCCCCGGTTCGCGGACGCCCTCGTCGTAGATGAGGACACCGCAGTTGGCGCACTTGATGTACTCCTCGATGTAGTAGCGTTTGTCGGAAAAGCGCATTACTCGGCCCCTTCGGCGGCTGGCGCGCTGGCACCATAATCAGCCCGAGCGCGCTCGGGCGAGATCCAGCCCTCGGCGATGTCCTCAGCAATAGCGGCAGGGTCGCGCTTGGCAGGATCGCCCCAGCCGCCGCCACCGCCAGTCGTGAGCCAGACGCGGTCGCCGGGGTAGACCGTCATGCCGGCGAACTTGGAGGGGCTGATCTTGTTGGAATCCTCGATCGCCGATCTCCATTCGGTGGTGTTAGCGCGCTTGATTCGAAAGTCAGCCTTCGAGCCGGGTTTGCCGCCGAACAGACCCCACGGTGCGTTCTTGTGCCGATCCCCCATGTGGCTGACGGTCAGTGGCGCATCGCGCAAGAGGAACCGCTTGGTCACGCCATAGCCACCTCGGTAGGTTCCCGCGCCTCCGGAATCGGTGACCAGCGAGAACTGCTCGACGAGCCACGGGTAGCGGACCTCGAAAACCTCGGTCGGGATCATTCGGCAGTTGCCGTTGATGCAGTTGACCGCGTTGTTGCCGTCGGCGAAGGGGCGTCCGCCCCAGCCCGAGGAAAGGAACTCGTAACAAACGTAATAATCGCCCGAGCGTGGGTCGGTGCCGCCAAACAGGAAGTTGCAGTGGGTTCCCGAATCGGTGGCCGGGGCGCGGTCGGGCACCGCCTTGGCGAGCGCGCCGATGACGGTGAAGGCGATACGGGGGTGGGTCTCGGTGTTGCCGCCGACCTCGGGCGCGGGGTAATCGACGTTGACCAATGTGCCCGGCGGCGCGACCACTTTGATTGGCCGGAAACACCCCGAATTCTTGGGGATCGAGGGATCGGTGAGGTGGAGGATGGCGTTGTAACTTGCCGACCAGGCGACGCCCAGGGTGGCGTTGATGGCGCCTTGGGCCTGGGGGTCGGTTCCAGTGAAGTCGATAACGATCTCGTCGCCCTGGACGAAGCACTCGACGCGGATGTGAAATGGCCGGTCGACGATGCCGTCGTCCTCCATACAATCCTCGAAGGAATAGGCGCCGTCGGGGAAGGCGGCAAGTTCGGCCCGCATCCGCGCCTCGGAATAGTCCATCAGGTCGCCGCAGGTGCGGCGGAACGTGTCTTTGCCGTACTTCTCGATGACCTCGGTGATGCGCACCTCGCCCAAATCGACGGCGCTGATCAGGGCCCTGAAATCGCCGTAGTTCTGCCTTGGGGTCCGCACGTTGGCCAGCATGATCTTCCAGACGTCGTCTACGTCCTCGCCGCGGCGCTTGATTTTGACCGGCGGCACCCGCAGCCCCTCGTGGAAGATCTCGGTGGCCTCGCTTGCGAAACCGCCGGGGACCGAGCCGCCGGTCTCGGAGACGTGGCCGATGGCGACGGCGTAGCCCATCAGTTCGCCGGCGACGAACACGGGCTTGAAGAAGGTGTGTTCGGGGGTATGCAGGCCGCCGCGATAGGGATCGTTGTGGACGATCACGTCGCCCTCCTCGATCGTCTCGGCGGAGATTTCGGCGATGCACGATTTGATCAGCAGCGGCATGCCGCCGATCTGCGCGGGGCAGAAATCGGCGACCGAGATCATCTCGCCGCGCGAATCCGCGAGCGCACAGGTGAAGTCGAGTCCCTCGTTGAACATCGTCGAGTACGAGGTTTTCATCAGGACGATGCCCATCTCGCGGCACACCGCCACCATCGTCGAATCGATGATGTTCATGGTGACCATGTCGACGGTGCGTTTCTTGGTGTTCGGTTTGTCGCTCATCGTCCTTTGATCCTCAGATTGCCAAAGGCGTCGATATCCAGGGTTTGGTCGGGCCGCAGGACCGTGACCGAGGCGGCCTCTTCGACGACCGCCGGTCCCTCGATGCGCTGCCCCTGAGCCAAGCCGTTGCGGGCGAAGATCGGGACCTCGGTCGCGCCATCCTCGTAGACCACGCGGCGGCGGCTCGACGGCTCGGGGGGGGCCTTCGACTTGGGGATGATGGGAAGCGTCGGCTTGTCGGTGGTTGAGACGACGCTGACCATGAAGTTGACGACCTCGATGACGCTATTGGGGATATTGAAGCCGAACTCGGCCTGGTGAAGGTCGTGGAAGGACCGCCACATCCGCGGCGTGGTATCGGAATCGAAGGTGTCAAAGTCGAGCGGCAGCTCGAGCTCGTAGTTCTGGCCGAAGTAGCGCATCTCCATCGAGCGCGCGATTCCGAGGTCGCCCGTGTAGCCCTGGCGTTCGAGCTCAGCGCACGCCGTTGCTACCAGGTCGTGCATTGCGGCGCTGGCGCGCGCCCCATCGAAATCCACCGAGCTCAGCTGCACCGTCTGGTGGCGGTCGATTCTCGGGTTGGTCATGATGAAGCCATACGCCGAGAACTGGCCGGGATGATTGGGCACGAGGAGGCGGGGAATGCCAGCCTCGACCATCAGGTCGCAACCGTGCATTGGCCCGGCGCCGCCAAAGGCCAAGAGCGTGAAATCACGAGGATCCTGCCCACTCTCGACCAACACTGCGCGCAGCGCGCCCAGCATGTTGGCGTTGGCGATCCGGGTCACGGCGAGCGCGGTCTTTTCTGTGCTTTGGCCAATCTTGTTGGCCAAGCGATCGAGCGCGGCGTGCGCCGCATCGACGTCCAGCGCCATCTCGCCGCCAAGAAAGTTCTCGGGGTCGATCCTGCCGAGTGCCACATTGGCGTCGGTTACCGTGGCATCGGTGCCACCCTTGCCGTAGGCCGCGGGGCCGGGATCGGCGCCGGCGCTCTCGGGTCCGACGCGCAGCATGTCACCCTTGTCGATCCACGCGATCGAACCTCCCCCGGCGCCGATGGTGCGGATGTCGATCATCGGTACCTGGATCGGCAGGCCCCACTCGACCTCGAAGTTGGTGGTGAAGTTCTCGGCGCCGTCGACGACGATCGAGCAATCGGTCGAGGTGCCACCCATGTCGAAGGTCACCATGCGATCGAGCTCGAGAAGGCCAGCGAGGTGCTTAGCGCCAATGACGCCGCCCGAGGGTCCCGAGACGGCCATGTGGATGGGCGCCTGTGCGGCGCCGGCGAGGGTCGCCTCGCCACCGTTCGACTTGATGACGGCGACCTTGTCGGCGAGGCCGACTTCGGCGAAACGGGTGCCCATGCGATCGAGGTAACGGCCAACGCCGGGCTTGAGATAGGCGTCGGCGATTGTCGTCGAGGCGCGCTCGTATTCCTTCCACTTGGGGAGCACGTCGTAGGAGATGGATACCGGCACCTCGGGCAGAACCTCGGCAAAGATCTCCTTTGCGCGGCGCTCGTGTTCGGGCTCGAGGAACGAGAACAGGAAGTTGATGGCGATCGCCTCGATTCGCCCCTCGGCGGCTATGGTCTGCGCAAGCGCGCGTACTTCGGCCTCGTCCAGGGGCTCGACGACCCTTCCGTCACGGTCGATTCGTTCGCCGATCTCGAGGCAGTCGCGGTGCTGCACCAAGGGTGCGGGCTTCGTCCAGGTGATGTCGTAGTGGCTGCGGCGGTTGCCGCGCTGAATGAAGGGCACGTCGCGGAAGCCGCGTGTGGTCACATACGCGATCGCGGCGCCCTTGCGCTCGAGGATGGTATTGGTAGCCACGGTTGTGCCGAGGCGCACGTGGTCGATACCGTCGCGGTCGTCGAGGTGTGCGAGGCCCGCGAGCACTCCGTCGGTCGGGTCGGTGGGGGTGGACGGTGTCTTCCACACCTCCAGGATACGACCCTCGGCATCGTACGCCACGAAGTCGGTGAAGGTGCCACCCACGTCGATACCGATCAGGTAGCGCGGCACGTCGGTCCCCCGTCCGAGGAGGCTAGCGGTTGAGGCCGCGCCGGATATCGGCGATGGCGCTGCCGAGGCCGTCGCGCAGGATCCAGGCGTCGGCGGAGTAGCCGATGAAGGTGAACCCCGCGCGGCAGAGCGCGAGCCCCTCCTCGACGGTATCGACCAAGCGGCCCAACGGCTTGGCGTTCGCCTGGCAGGCGGCGATCACGCGATCGGAGGCGGCGAGGAAGTCGGGGTGGTCGAACTCGCCGGGATGGCCCAGCGAGACGCTGAGGTCGCCGTGGCCAATCCACAAACCGTCGACGCCATCGATGGCGGCAATGTCCTCGACCGCCTCGACACCGCGAACGGTCTCGACTTTGGCGAAGTAGACCGTGCGCTCGTTGGCTGCGGCCAGGGTCTCGCCGAGCGGACGGGCGCCCCATTTGTCATGCGCCACGCCCGCCGAAACCGCACGAGCGCCGTATGGCGCGTACTTCATGCGCGCGACCGCGGCGCGGGTTTCCTCGACGCTCTCGACCATCGGCGAGATGACGCCCTCGGCGCCCAGGTCTAGGATGCGGCTGATGGCGTGCGGGTCCTTGGACGGCAGGCCGATCATCGAGGGTAGTCCCGCGGCTTCGGTATAGCGCAGCACCGATTTCAACGATTCAATACTGAAGCCCGAGTGCTCGAGATCGAGGAACGCGTAGTCGCAGCCCGCGTTCTTGAGGATGTAACCGATACCGGGCGTCGCGAACTCGACCACAAAGGTGCCGAACTTGGGCTCCCCCGGCTTCATCATGTCCCGCAGCGACATGGCGGAAGTATATCAGAACTCGGCCAGGAGTAGGGGCGACCTACACCACCTCCCAGCCACCGCTTCGTGCGGATCGGAACAAGGCGTCGATCGCCCGCATGTTTTGCACTGCATCTTCAAGCGGGACGACAGGTGGTTTGCCGCTGCGGATGGCTTCGGAAAAGAGATCGCACTCGATCGTGTATTGGTTGACGACATCGGAAGCCTCGAGCTCCACCGGGCCGCCGGCAAACGCGCCGCCATCGTCAACGAAGACGCGGTAAGGACCGGCGATCGGCGCATCGAACGGCGTCTCGATCTCGATCCTTCCCTCGGTCCCAAAGATCTGCATGCGCTGGCACTCCACCAGTTGGGAGGAACAGAGGAAGCTAGCCTGACCCTCTGGGAAATCGAAAATCGCCGTCGTCAGCCGGTCGGTTTTGAAGTTTGGATCACGCTCCATAAGGGTGACTACCCGGGTCGGCTCAGCAGCGAACAGAAACCGAAACGTGGTGATCGCGTAGCAACCGAGAGCGTTCATGCCACCGCCTCCGACCTCGGTCTTGTTGACAATGCTGTTGGGATCGACGTCGGTGGCGGCAAAGAAAGCCTGCATCGCTCGAAGCCTGCCGATCCGCCCTTCGCTGACCATCTCCCGAACCCGAAGCCACTGCGGATGGCTGCGTACGGTAAACGCCTCCCCGATCAGAACACCGGTGCGGTCCCTTACCTCGATCAGGCCTTCCGCCTCCGCAGCGTCGAGAGCCATCGGCTTTTCGCAGAGAGCGTGCTTCCCGGCCTCTGCCGCCCTTGCAGACCACGGCACGTGTAGATGGTTTGGCAGAGGGATGTAGACGGCCTCGATCTCGGGGTCCGAGAGCACTTCCTCGTACGAGCCATAGGCCTTTGGGATTCCCCATCGGTCGGCGGCTCCCTGGGCCTTTTCCAGATTGCGGGAGCCGATCGCGGCGACCTTGCAGAGTTTGCTCTCCTGCATTGCCGGGATCACCCTCTCAACGCCGATACTCGCGGTGCTGATGATCCCCCAGTTTACTCGGTCCATAGCCTGTTTCCCTTGGAGACCGTCGCGGTCGTCGACGGCTCAGGCGCGGCGAACTCGCCCCCGCGTGACGAAGACTGCTTGACTGTGGCCTGGTGCCGGATGAGGGATTCGAACCCCCGACCTACTGATTACAAATCAGTTGCTCTACCGGCCTGAGCTAATCCGGCCAAGCGGTTGACATAGAACGGTTTCGCCGCCGGCGTCAACGGTCCGGCCCGGATTCATGGGCTCGGGATCGCTTCGGTTCCCGGCGGATCTCGTAGAGCGCGATCGCGGCGGCGTTGGAGACATTGAGGCTCTCGGCACCGGGTGCGGTGGGAAGGTGGCACAGGGCATCGCAACGCTCGGCGGTGAGGCGGCGCAGGCCGCCGCCCTCGGCGCCCAGCACGATGGCGACGTCACCCTCGGGCACCGCCGCCGCGAGCCGCATCTCGGCGCGAGGATCAAGGCCCAAGACCCAAAAACCGGCCTTCTTCAATTCGCTCAGGGTGCGCGCGAGATTGGTCGCGCGGACCAAGGGCACGATCTCAAGCGCCCCCGATGCGGCCTTGGCCGTGACCCCGCTCACCGGAGGCGCGTGACGCTCCGTCATGATCACGGCGCAGGC
>CAYUNL010000011.1:0-2174 GCA_964446055.1 uncultured Alphaproteobacteria bacterium
CGAATCCGGTATTTCGATCACGGCTCGGACCCGGCGGCCTCGGTCGCCGCCGCCCTGGCCGATGAGGTCGACTTCAGCCACCATGTCGACGCCGCGCAGGCCGCGGCCGTCGCCGAGCCGCCCGAACTGGTGCTCCACGAGGCGGCCTCGGCGCACGCCGGCGTCATGCGCATGAAGCTTACCGAGGCGCCCTTTGACAATGCGGCGGTGCGCAGGGCGGTCCAGGCGTGCGTCGATCGCGACAAGATGCTGGCGTCGGTGAACGGCGGCCTCGGCGCGGCGGCCGAGGATCATCACGTAGCTCCGGTCCACCCTGACTACGCTCCGTTACCCCAGCTCGCGCAGGACCACGAGCGCGCCCGCGCCCTGTTGGCCGAAGCGGGACACGGCGATGGTTTGGCACTTAGTATCGACTGTGCGGCCGAGCCGGCCTGGCAGCAGGCGGCGTGCAACGAGCTTGCCGAGATGTGCAAGCCCGCCGGCATTACGCTTTCCGTCAATGTCTTGCCTGCCGACGGCTACCGCGCGCGCTGGCTCACGACCCCGTTTGGCTTGACCGGGTGGGACCATCGTGGGCTTGGCGTCCAGGTGCTCACGCAGGCCTATCGGTCGGGCGCGCCCTGGAACGAGTCCTCGTACGCCAGCGACGCTTTTGATTCGCTGTTGGACGAGGCGGGCGGCATCCTAGACCCCGTGGCGCGGCGCCAGACGATGGAAAAGGTCGAAAAGACGCTCCAAGACGATGCCGTCATGGTCCAGGCTCCGTGGCGGCCGGTGCTGGCCGCCGCCAACAAGCGGGTGCGGGACGTTTACGCCCATGCGGCCTCCGAGCAGCACTTCAATTTCGTATGGCTGACCGAATCGGTTCGCGGCCGACCCACCGCTGACACCTGAGCCGCAGCACGCTCGCACGATGCGGTACGACGTTTCCGCAGCGAGTTTTGGATTGCCTTTCTGTTTCGGCGCGCCCAGACTGGCGATTCGTCCATCTGTTTTCTGAGCCCACAGGGAGGGATAAATGAGAACGTCATTACTGAGATCGCTGGCCGGTGCGGCCCTTGGTGTCCTGGGCGCACTCGCTTTCAGTCAGTCGGCTCTAGCGACTGGTGAGCTTCGTCTCGCGTTTTGGGAAGGCTATGGCGACGACGACTGGGTCGCCGAGTTCGAATCGAAATTCGATTGCACGGCCAAGGTAATCTACAACACCGACCTTGGCGATCTGTGGACCAAGATCAAAGCGACCGAGGGCAAGGACTACGACATGTTCGCGCTCGACACGGGCGGCTCGCTTAAGTACTGGCAGCACGGCCTCACGCGGGCGTGGGACCTGTCAAAGATCCCGAACACCGCCAACCAACTGCCAGCGATGCAGGACCTCACCCGGGTGCCCAACTCCCTCCATGACGGCGAGCCTTTCGGCATCCCGATGGCTTGGGGCTCCATGGGTATCATCTACGACATGGATCAGGTGTCGCCGGCGCCGACCTCTTGGAACGACCTTTGGGATCCGAAGTACGAAGGCAGGATCCTGGTGTCGGACATTGACAGCGACATAATCACGATGACGGCGCAGTCTCTCGACATCAAGGACCCGTTCCATCTTGACGAGGCGCAACTGGCCCAGGTCAGAGACAAGATCGCCACGCTGCTCAGTCACTCTAAGGCCATCTACAAGTCGGCGGAAGAGAGCCTGCGGATGTGGGAGGAAGGCGACATCGTGATGATGTTCGCCAATTTCGGCGAGTTGCAGGAGACCATGTTCGACAAGGCCGGCCACAACGTGAGGTATGTCTTCCCCGAAGTGAACGACACCTTCGCGTGGCTGGACGTGTTCTCGCTGACGGCTGGTGTCGAGCCGGGCACTGAGCGCTATGAGTGTGCCCATCAGTGGGTCAACTTCTTCCTAGAAAATAAGATCAGCGAGCAGATGACCGAACGGTATGGCTACGGCAGCACGGTTAGCGCGGCCGCCTCGTACCGCTCGACCGACCGCGTGATTTGGAAGACCGACGTCGAATCGGACCAAGGTCGCACCGACATGTGGAATGAGCTGAAGGCCGGAGCCGGCCAATAGGCGATTTGTAGTGGAGTCGCGGCGGCCCCCGTCGGGGGGGGGGCAAGGGGGTCACCCCCCGGGGGGAGGGGCCGGGGGCCCGAGGCGGGGGTGGGTGTTG
>CAYUNL010000011.1:2184-5233 GCA_964446055.1 uncultured Alphaproteobacteria bacterium
CCGGCGCGACGAAGCGCTGGTTGGTAGTGCGATTAGTACCCGTATCGAGGTACGAACCGGCCTGAGTGGGGCCGACGGCGGCGGGCTTCGCGCCCGCATCGACGCGATTGGTGGCTCTGAGACTGCGGCCCGCCTGAGGCGCGGCGCGTGGGAGTTCTTCAACTACGGGCTGCCCATCCTCGTAATCTTCGTCCCGGTGGCCTCGTTCCTCGTCCACAGCCTCTACCACGTCGACGCCGAAGAGTTCGACATCATCAAGACGCCGCTGTCCCTGGTAAACTTCGAACGCCTGTTCAGCGACCAGATTTATATCCCACTCTTCCTAAAGACGTGCTGGCTGGCGATCCAGGTGGCGGTGGTGTGCCTGGCGATCGGCTACCCGGTCGCCTATTTCCTCGCTTCGCTGAGCGGGCGCATCAAGTACGTCGCGCTTCTGTTGTTCGTGATCCCGCTACTGATGAGCTACCTCATCAAGATCTACGCGATTCAGGGGATGCTTGGGAAAACCGGTTTCCTCAACCACGGGCTCGTCTTTCTCGGCGTGCTGGACGAGCCCACGGACCATTTTCTGTTCAACCTCACCGCGGTCAAAGTGGCGCTCACCATCGCCATCCTTCCGTTTACGATCCTGCCAATCTTCGTCTCGCTGGAGAAGATTCCGAGACCGCTTTTGGAGGCCTCGGCGGATCTCGGTGCGCGCTCGTGGCCGACGTTCCGGCGCATCATCCTGCCCATGAGCCTGCCGGGCACGGTGGTCGGCGTCTCGTTCACCTTCGTGCTGGCCGTCGGCGATTTCATCGCCCCGCAAATGGTCGGCGGCATAAGTGGATTCACCTATGGCCGCGCCGTATACAGCCAGTTCGGCATGGCCTTCAATTGGCCCTTTGGCGCGACGCTCGCCGTACTGTTGCTGGTCGTAGTCTTGGTGGCGATGGTGCTGGCGGGGCGCCTGGGCCGGCCGAGAGGAGAAACCTGATGGTCGGTGGCTTGTACACCCGCGCGGCGCTCGGCGTCGTGGCCGCTATAACGCTGGCAGTCCTTTATGGCCCGCTGATCGTGATGGCGTTTTTCTCTTTCTTCACCAAAAAGGCGGGCGTGGTCCAGTGGGATAGCTTCACCTTCGACTGGTACATAAAGCTCGCCGGCAACACCAACATCCTCAGCACGCTCGTCAACAGCCTGATCGTCGGCTTCGCCTCGGTCTTCTTCGCGCTGATATTCGGCACAATTTTCGCGATCCACTACAACGGGTCGAGAAGCCGCTTCCGCAACGTCTCGCAGATCCTGATCTTCCTGCCTTTTCTTCTGCCGCCAATAATCACCGGCTTGTCGCTGCTCATTTTCTTCTTCGAGCTCGGGGTTCCGCGATCGCTGATCACCGTCGCCTTCGGTCACACGATCTTCGTTCTCGCGCTTTGTTATCGCGTTATCCTTTCGCGCTTGCAGGCGCTGAACCGCAACATCCTTGAAGCGTCCTACGACCTCGGCGCCAACCGGTTCCAGACCTTCTATTACGTGCTGATGCCCAACATTCTGACCGCGATGGTGACGGCGGCGGTGCTTGCCTTCGCACTCTCCTTCGACGAGACGCTGATCTCGCTGTTCCTGTTCGGACAAGAGATGACGCTGCCGGTCCGCCTGTGGACGATGATGGTCCGTCTCGGCATCACACCCGAGGTCAACGCGCTGGTTACGCTGATCCTCTTGGTCTCGGCGGGGCTGTTCCTGGCCGTCGCCGGCCTGCTGCGCCAGGAGGTGGAGCGGGCGTAGGAGGCGAAAATGGCCGCGCCGGGCACTGCTGCCTCAGAGCCGCGAAATGTTGGCGCGATTCTCCGCGTTCTCGTCGCCATGGCAATGTTCTCGGCGGGCGATGCCACGCTGAAGCAGCTGGTCGCGACCTACGGGGTCGGTCAGGTGCTGTTCCTCTCCGGGCTGATCTCGCTGGCGGTTCTGGTGCCTGTCATATGGCGGGCGGGCGAGCTCGCGGCGATCCGCACCAAACGGCCGATTGGCAACCTGCTCCGTATCGCGGCCGGCCTTGCTGGACAGATACTGTTGGCGCTCGCGCTCAAGCGCCTTCCGCTCGCCGATACCACCGCGATCATGTTCTCGGTGCCGCTCTTCGTCACCGCCTTTTCGGTGCCACTACTGGGTGAGCACGTCGGCTGGCGTCGCTGGAGCGCCGTGATCGTTGGGTTCGGAGGGGTACTGGTGATCACCCGCCCGGGCGTTGGCGCGCTCGAACCGGCGATGGTACTTGCCGTCGGAGCCTCGCTTGGATTCGCGCTCATGATCACCGCTACTCGGTGGCTCAGCCGCACCGAGCGAAGCCTGCCCCTGTTGTTCTACATGATCACCGGCTACACCGTGTACGGCGCCGTGCTGACGCCCTTCGAGTGGGTGACGCCGCCGGCGGCCGATTTTGCTTTGTTCGCCGCGCTGGGCTTGTTCTACACGATTGGTTACTTCATGGAGGTGAGGGCGCTGAGCCTCGCGCCGGTCGGGGTGATTACGCCCTTCATGTACACGGCGCTGCTGTGGGCGGTGCTCTTCGGCTGGTTGGCCTGGGGCGAGTTGCCGACCGCCAATGTATGGGCCGGCGCCGCGATCATGGTAGCAAGCGGCCTTTACATTCTTTTCCGCGAGATCAAGGCGCACGCCACAAGTGTAACCGGTCCTGCCCGCCTCTAGGGACGGCGCGCCAACCCTCAAGGCGTCGGCGCATCCTCGGGCAATAGCCCCTCGGTCCTGAGGTCGGCCCAAAGATCGGCCGGGATCGGCCTCGCCGCCAACTCTAGGTTTGACTCCTGTTCGGCCTTGGATCGAGCGCCGGCAAGGACCGTCGCCACCGCCCGATGGCCGAGCGGGAACTGAAGCGCCGCCGCCGCGGGGGGCACCGTATGGCGCGCGCATACCTCGTGAACGCGGTCGATGCGGGCGCGCGTCTTGGCTGGCAGCTCCTCGCCCTCCATCAGGCTCGATCCTACCGCCGGGGCGCCGAACAGGGCGCCGGTGTTGAACGGTGCGCCGACGATGATCGATACGCCCC
>CAYUNL010000011.1:5243-27117 GCA_964446055.1 uncultured Alphaproteobacteria bacterium
AAAGACTCGGTGACCCCCACGGTCCCGAGGTGGTCGAGGAGCGTATAGCGCCCGGCCAGCAAGAAGCAGTCGAAGTCGCCTTCGTCGAGCGCCGCTTCGCAGGCCTGCCACTGGTTCACGCCAAGCCCGATGGCACCGATTGCGCCGCCATGGCGCAGAACCTCGAGCGCCTTGTAAGCGCCGGCCATGGCGACGCGGAACAGCCCCGGCCATGCCTCCGCGCCGTGCACCTGGGCGTCGAGATTGTGGATCAGCGAAATGTCGACGCGGGCGAGCCCCAGCCGTTGCAGACTGTCCTCGAATGATCGCATTGCCGCGTCGTAGGAATAATCGTAGACCGGTGAGAAGGGCAGGGCGCCGACGTACTGGTCGTTCGGGTCCGCTGGCCCAGCGCGGGGCCGCAGCATGATCCCGACTTTGGTCGAGACGACGAACGCCTCGCGCGGATGGCCGCGCAGCGCATCGCCCAACCGACGTTCGCTCAGCCCGTAGCCGTACTCCGGTGCGGTGTCGAAGTAGCGGACGCCGCCGGAATAGGCGGCGTCCAGTGCCGCCCGCGCGGCCTCGTCCTCGATGATCTCTCCCAGGTTGCCGATCGGAAGGCCGCCGGCGCCAAGCGCGCTCACCGCGACCGAAGTCCGCCCGATCGCGCGGCGATCAATGGCCTGTGACACGGTACTCACCAGGCGCCGCCTCTCTCGCACTCGCCGACCATGCGCGCTGCTTCGACCCCCAGGGACCATAGCATTCGGCGGTCCTCGGTGCCGTATGCTTGCCAAACGCCCGCGCCCAAGCTACAGCAAGGCCTGCGTAGGAGGCGACCCAGATGGAAGCGGATATCGTTGTCACCAGCGCTGGGTCGGGAAGTGCTAGCGGTGCGGCAGATGCCGATCCGGTGAGCACCGAAATCGTTCGCCACTCGCTCAATTCAACCGCCAACCAGATGAAGCGGCTTTTGGTGCGCGCCTCCTTCTCGCCCATCATTTACGAAGTGCTCGACTTTGCCGTGGCGCTCTACGACCGCGACTTTTGTCTGCTTGCCCAGGCACCCAGCCTACCCGCCTTCATGGGTACGATGAGCTTCTGCGTCGAGGGCGCGGTGCAGGGCCAAGGCGGCGAGGACGCGCTAGAGCCCGGCGATGTGCTGCTCTACAACGTGCCCTACGGGGCCGGCTCGCACGCGCAGGACGCGGCGCTGGTGATGCCGGTCTTCTACGACGGCGAGATTATCGGCTACTCGGCCATCAAGGCCCACTGGCTCGACATCGGCGCCAAGGACCCTTACTGCACCGATACCGTCGATGTCTTCCAGGAAGGCGTGGTCTATCCGGGCATCAAGCTCTTTAGCCGTGGCCAGCCGGTCGCCGACATCCATCGTGCCGTCTTGGCCAACTCGCGGCTGCCGAAAACGCTTGCCGGGGATCTCAGCGCCCAGGTGACCGGTGTCCGCGCCGGCGCCGAGGAGCTGGTGCGTGTGGTCGAGCGATTCGGGCTCGCCACGTTCCGGCGCTCCGTCGCGCGCATGTACGATCATGGCGAGAGCGTAGTACGCCGCTATTTCGAGCGCATTCCCGATGGCCGTTATTCGGCGCGGGGCCAGCTCGACAGTGATGGCCTTGACGATACGCCGATCCCGTTCGAGCTCGCCGTCGAGGTCGCGGGCTCGACCGTGCGTATTGATTACTCAAACGCACCCGATCCTGTGGCGGGGCCGATGAACTGCCCGCTCCCCCGCACGGTCTCGGCCAGCCGCATCGCTATCAGCATACTCGCCGGGGGCTCGGAGGCGCCGACCGAGGGGCACTTCCGGGCCATCGAGGTTGTGACCCGGCCGGGCTCGCTGTTCCACGCGCTCCCGCCGGTGCCCTGCTTTCTCTGCGGCCGCGTCGCCATGCAGGCGATCGACGTGATTTATGAGGCCTTGGCCGAGGTCATGCCCGCGGCGGTACCGGCGTGGAGCGCCTCGGACCTCTGTTCGCTGGTGTGGTGGGGAGCGCGCGAGGGTTCCGGCGAGGTCTGGGCGGACGGCTCACCGCACCCCGTGGGCCAGGGCGGCCACGTCGCCGGGGACGGCGGCACACTCATGCACATCGGTCAATCCTCGACCCGCATCTCGCCGGTCGAGGTGTGGGAGGTCAAGAATCCATGGCTCCTGGAAAAAGCCGAGCTCGCGCCGGATTCCTGCGGCGCGGGCACCCATCGCGGCGGTCTGGGGATCGACTACCACTTCCACATGCTCGAGGACGCCTACCTGACCTCGGCGCTCGAGCGCACCAAGGTTCCGGCATGGGGGCTCGGCGGGGGGAGCGAGGGGCGCGCCAACGGGCTCGTGGTGCGCGCGCCCGACGGCACGCGGACGTCGCTCAACGGCAAATCGACCCGCTACAGACTGGCCAAAGGGACCACGCTCGAACTTCGCTGCGGCGGCGGCGGCGGGTATGGCCCCCCGGCGGCGCGGCCGCGCAACGCCATCGACGCCGATCTCCGTGACGGCTATATCACCCATGACCATGTCCGACGCCACTATGGCGCGGGCCTGGCGGCCTGAGTGGGGGGCGGGTGAACGGACAAGACGAGCGCGGGCTATACTTGGTCTTCGGCGGCAAGGTTAGGGATCCGCGGGGCCAGGACTTCATGGCCCCTGATCTCCTCGACATCCGTGGCATCTACGGCACCTATGACGAGGCCTTCGCCGCGTGGCGCGGGGCGAGTCAGGCGGCCGTGGACGATGCCTTCATGAAATATGTGATCATTCGACTGCAGTGATCGAGCGTGCGTGACTTTCATTTTCCCGGTCGTTCGACCGTCCATGCCGCCAACGGCATGGCCGCGACCTCGCACCCCTTGGCAACGCTGGCCGCGATCGAAGTCCTTCGCGAGGGCGGCAACGCGATCGACGCCGCGGTCACGGCCAGCGCGGTTTTGTGCGCGGTCGAGGCCAAGTCCACTGGCATCGGCGGTGATTGCTTCGTGCTCTATGCGCCGGGCGGGCGCGGTCCGCTGATCGGGCTCAATGGCTCGGGGCGCGCCCCGGCGCGGGCGAATGCCGAGTGGTTCCGCGAGCGGGGTATCACACGTATCGAGCCCCGCTCGGTACACTCCGTCACCGTGCCCGGCGCGATCGATGCTTGGGCGCGCATCCTCGCCGATTACGGCACCATGGGCCTTGATCGCTGCCTGCGACCGGCAATCCGCTACTGCGAGGAGGGCGCCCCGGTCTCGCCGCGCACTGCCTGGGATTGGGTCGGTCTCGTCGACGCGCTCAAGGCCGACCCGACGGCCAAGCGCATCTTCCTGCCCCGCGGACGGGCGCCACGGGTGGGCGAGATTCACCGGCAGCCGGAGCTCGGTAAGACGCTTAGGACCATCGCCCGCAAAGGTGCGGCTGGCTTCTATCAGGGCGCGGTCGCGCGCGACATCGTGGGTTACCTACGCCGACTCGGGGGCCTGCACACTCTCGACGACTTCGCCAGCCACGCTTCGGATTACGTGACGCCCATCCGTACGCGTTACCGCGGCCACACGGTGTGCGAGATTCCGCCAAACGGCCAAGGCATCACGGCGCTGATCATGCTCAACATCCTGAGCGGGTTCGATCTTGGCGGGCTCGACCCCAATGGCGCCGAGCGGTTGCATCTCGAGGCCGAGGCGGGACGGCTCGCCTACGGCGCGCGCGATGCCTACGTCGCCGATCCCACCGCGGTTGGGGTGCCTACCACGAGACTTCTTTCGAAGCGCTACGCCGATTCCGAGCGCGCACGCATCCACCGCGACCGGGCCATGGCCGACCTCCAGCCGCCGGCGGCGCTGCCGCTCGTCGACACGGTCTATCTGACGGTCGTCGATCGCGACCGCAACGCCGTTTCCTTTATCAACTCCACGTTTTGGTCCTTTGGCTCGGGGCTGGTCAGCCCCAAGACTGGCGTGGTTCTGCAGAACCGCGGCGCCGGCTTCACTGTCGAGCCCGGCCACCCCAACTGCATCGGGCCGGCCAAGCGGCCGCTGCACACCATCATTCCCGGCATGCTGATGAAGGGACGGCGCGCGCTCATGCCGTTCGGCGTGATGGGGGGCTACTACCAGCCGGCCGGGCATGCGCACCTGGTGTCCAACGTCCTGGACTTTGGCATGGATCTTCAGGAGGCGATCGATGCCCCGCGTGCACTTCACGTGGCGGGCTCGCTCGATCTCGAACGCGGCATCGACGATGAGTGTGCGCGGCGCTTGCGAAAGCTCGGCCACCGGGTGGCGCGGACCGAGGCGCCTTTCGGCGGCGCCCAGGCGATCTGGATCGATTGGAAGGGAGGCACCCTGATCGGCGCGTCCGAGCCACGCAAGGACGGTTGCGCGCTGGGCTACTAGCCGGGTGTCGAGCGCCCCGGCGGCCCCTTAGAAAATCGGACGATCGACGGTTTCGGCGGTCGGGACGCGGATCCAAGCCTTGCCGGTAGCTCGAATGCAACTCACGCCCTTTGGTGTGGTCGCGACCAACGTCCAGGTACCGCCTCGCGAGACGAAGACCTCGAATAGCATTCCCCCGTCGCCCAGGCCTTCCGAGGCCGGCTGTTCCAAGTAGGCTTTGCCGAGGTGGGCGGTAAGCGCGCCATGCGCCAGGCACACGTTCTGGGCGGCGACTGGCGTAGCGGCAAGAAGACCCACAATAGCCAGCGCGGCTGTCCTTTGCATGCGTCGATCCCCGGACCGAGCGCGCTCGTGCCGGCCCGGTTCTCCGGTCGCGCCACGGGGTTGCGGGCGGCCGGATCGACTCAATTATCGCGAGAGTTGATTAAGCAACCCTTGCTGCGGACTAGGCGCGGACCTCGATCGGGTTTGCCGGACCGATGCGGTCCTCTGCGCGGGCTCGTGCGGCCGAATAAGCCAGTGCGCCGTCACTGGCGAATCCGGTGTCTTCGCGTTCGTCATGCGGCAGCACTTGTTGGGCGATGAACTGGGTAATGAATTGGCTCGACGGTTTGGCGAGCGGTGGCGCATTGAAGCGCCGCTCTCGGGGTTCCTGAAGGGCGAGGGGATCTCGGCGCGGTGGGACGCTACTTCGCGGACGCGCATCGGGCGCCGCGCGGCGCGGGCGCCGGAAAAGCGCCTCTGTCTCCTCCTGCGATCCGCCCGGGCGATATCCAGGAGTCGGCGGCCTGAGGCGCGGAAACGAGTCGTTTGCCGGCAGGGGCCGCCCGATCTGATCGGGCGGCCCCTGCGGAAGCATCGAGACTGCAGAGATCGAAGGCACGCTTAGTCGAACCGGGCTCGGTGGGTCATTGGATCCATGGGTCGCAACCATAATGTCGAGTGATCGCCCTTGCAAGCATAGAATCTAATGATTACTAAAATTTGAATCATGTTTTTGAGGATTTCCTGTTAATCACTGTAATCAAACACCAATGTGACCGTAGTACCCGCATTAACTATTTATTAACCAGATTTATTTACTAATCAAGCGTGGCGACCGCTGGCTGGCGGACGGCTTTGGCTTGAGGAATTGTTAACCTTCGCCAGGCTACCGTCTGCGGCATCGCTTTGGTATTTCGATACGCCGGGATGCGCGAAGGTGGGTGAGCTTACCGAGAACGGCCGGGGCAGCGATGCGCGCGGCGCTGAACTCGAGCGGCTGCGCCTCGCCCTCTCAGCCTCCGGCGATGCCGTCTACGACTGGGATATGGTCGGCGACGAGATCGTCTGGTCAGACGGCGCGCTTGAACTGTTTGGGCTTTCTGATATCGCCGAGATCGCGGATCCACGCGGTTTGGAGCGGTGCATCGGTGCCGCACACTTGCCGGCCCGCGCCCGTGCGCTGTTTCGCCACGTGGGCGGCCAG
The DNA here is from genome assembly GCA_964446055.1 of uncultured Alphaproteobacteria bacterium. Classification (GTDB taxonomy): domain Bacteria; phylum Pseudomonadota; class Alphaproteobacteria; order VGEJ01; family VGEJ01; genus CAYUNL01. The sequence continues at coordinate 11,074 of CAYUNL010000011.1, forward strand.
GGGACCTACGACTGCGCCTACCAATTTCAGCGCGGCGACGGCACCCTCATCTGGGTCCAAGACCGCGGCGTCGTCGTGGCTTCGCGCGAGGGCCGTGCGGTCCGCATGGTCGGAAGCGTGCGCCGGATTCCGGCGCCGGAGCCTAGCAAGCCGAACCTACCCGATGACGGTGCTTTCGATGCGCTGAGTGGCCACCTAAACCGAGTGCGGCTGCGCGCCGCGCTCGACCAGGCGCTCGCCGTGAACGCCCGTTTCGCTACGCCCTGCGTTTGCTTGAGCGTCGGCATCGACGGTCTTGACGATACGATCGAGCGCCACGGTCGCGAGGTCGCCGACGAGACGATCGTCGGTCTCGGACGAATACTAGAAGGATGCCTGCGCGGATGTGATGCGATCGGGCGCAGCGGCCATGATCGTTACGGCATCGTACTTGGCGGCTGTGCCGAGGCGATGATGGCGGCCGCCGCCGCAAAGGTCCTCGATGCCGTCGAGCATACACCCGTCGAAACCACCGCTGGACCCATGCGTTTGGCCGTCTCGGTCGGCGGCGGCGGAATGCCGAGTGTCGCCTGCACCGGCCACGAGGCGTTGAATCGATCCGAAGAGGCGCTGGCCGGAGCCAAACGGGCGGGTGGCGGCCGCTTCGTTACCTGCCGTCTCTCGCGGGCCCAGCGCCGTGTGCGGCGGGCCGATCAGCGGGTCGCCGACCGCGTTCTCGCTGCCCTTCGAGAGCGTCGCCTTCGACTCGCCTTCCAGCCGATCGTCGAACCGGACACCGGCGAGACCATGCTTCACGAGTGTTTGCTGCGGATGGTCGACGAACGTGGCCAAGTGATAGACGCCGCGTCCTTCATGCCCGCCGTCGAACGCCTGGGCCTGACATCCAAGGTTGATCGCCGGGCCCTGGAACTCGTGGTCGCCGCGCTCCGGGAGGAGCCGGGTATCCAGCTTGCCCTCAATATCTCCGGCCTTACCGTGGGCGATGCAGCGTGGCGCCGTGCCTTCATCGCGCTCCTTCGCGGAAATCGCGAGGTCGCCGCCCGGCTGACGATCGAGATCACCGAGACCGCGATGCTCGACGACATTGGCGAGTCCATTCGCTTCGTCTCGGGCCTCCGCGCGCTCGGATGCCGGGTCGCCCTCGACGACTTTGGTGCCGGGCACACATCGTTCGCCCAGCTCGAGGCTTTGCCCATCGATGTCGTCAAGATCGACGGCTCGCTGGTCCGGGCACTCCGGGCCGACCCCGGCAACCACGCCTTCGTGCGTACCGTGATGGACCTCACCTCGAGCTTCGGGCTGATAACGATCGCCGAGTGCATCGAGACGGCCGAGGACGCCGCGACGCTCAAGCGCCACGGGGTCGATTACCTTCAGGGCCACTACCTCGGCCGTCCCACGACCGAACGCCCCCACCTGCCAACCGAGCCTGAGTAGTCCAACCGCTGCGCGACCGCCCTGGGTGCGCGTGCTAGGATAGGCCACCATGCGTCAGGACGTGGTCGATCTCCGTGACTTCTACGGCACCCGCTTAGGGCAGGTGGCGCGGCGCATGATCCGACGCCGTGTCCGCGAGCTTTGGCCGCACACCGCCGGCATGCGTTTTCTCGGGATCGGCTACGCCACACCCTATCTTCGCCCTTTCCGCGACGGGGCCGAGCGGGTGGCAGCTGTGATGCCGGCGAGCCAGGGCGTCTTGCACTGGCCCGCGGCGGGGTCCGGCTTGGTGTGCCTTGCCGATGAAGAGGAACTACCGTTCGAGGACGCGACTTTCGATCGCATCATCATGGTGCACGCTCTCGAGACCAGCGAGCAGGTGCGTGGGCTCCTGCGCGAGGCGTGGCGCGTGATGGCGGCGAATGGGCGGCTCCTGGCAGTGGTCCCCAACCGACGCGGCATTTGGGCGCGCCTCGAACGCACGCCGTTCGGCCACGGTCACCCCTACTCGCCGCCCCAACTCAATCGCCTGTTGCGCGATTGCAGTTTTACGCCGATGCAATCCAAGGCGGCGCTCTACATACCGCCAAGCCGGCGCCGCACGCTGCTGAGCGCGGCGCCCGCGGTCGAGAACCTGGGCGGGCGATGGCTGCCCGCGCTGGCCGGCGTCCTCGTCGTCGAGGCCGGCAAACAAATCTATGGGGTCGGCGCCAAGCCGGCGCGCCGCCGCCGCCCGATCCTGGTTCCGCTGCCCACCGGCACCGCCGCCGGCCATGCCCGCGAAGCGCCACCGCTCGGCTAGTCGACTCGCCGCACCCGCCTCGACTATCGTTTGCGGAGCAAGAAGACACCTTGCGCGCCAAAGGCGTTGGCCAGAATTCTAGGCGCAGTAAAGACGCCGGTCTTGCCTTCGCCATCGATCGAGAGGCGTCGCTCGATGGCGATCCCCTCGTCGCGGCAGAGCTTTGCGAAATCCTTGATCGTGCACGGGTGGATAATCGGGGTCTCGTACCACGGCGTCGCCACCGTCGGCATGCGCCCCCGCGCCAGAAGCGACAAACGCATCCGCCAATGCCCGAAGTTGGGGAACGAGACGATCGCGAAGCGGCCGATGCGCACGAGCTCGCCCAAGACCTGGCGCGGGTTGTGCACCGCCTGCAAAGTCTGGCTCAGAATCACGTAGTCGAAGGCCTGGCTCGGATAATCGCGAAGGTCGGTATCGGCGTCCCCCTGCACAACCGACAGACCTTGGCCAACGCAGGCACGCACGCCGGCCTGGCTGATCTCGAGGCCGCGCGCATCCACCTCCTTGTCTCTGGCAAGGTGGCGCAACAGCTCACCGTCGCCACAGCCTACGTCCAGCACTCGCGAGCCTGGCGCGATCAGGTCGGCGATCCGTAAGAGATCGACGCGGATGGCGCCGCGGCGGCCGTTCCCGGCCCGATCGCTCACCGCGATGCGAAGCCGCGGTGCGCGGCGGCGCCGTCCAGGAACCCGACCAGCGCGGCGTGAAAGTCCGGCTCGTCCAAAAGGAAGGAATCGTGGCCCTTGTCGGTCTCGATCTCGACGAAGCTGACGTTGGCCGCCACCGCGGTCAGCGCATGAACGATCTCTTGGTTGCCGGGCGTCGGAAACAACCAGTCGCTGGTGAACGAGATCACGCAGAATTTTGTCGAGGATCCAGCGAACGCCGCGGAAAGCTCGCCGCCGTTTGCCTTCGCGAGGTCGAAGTAGTCCATGGCGCGGGTGATGTAGAGGTATGAGTTGGCGTCGAAACGGTCGACAAAAGAGTGCCCCTGGTGACGCAGGTAGCTCTCGATCTGGAAGTCGGCGTCGAAGCCGTAGGTGATCGTCAGCCGGTCCTGCAGGTTGCGGCCGAACTTGCGGCTTAGACCGGATTCGGACAGGTAGGTGATGTGCGCCATCATCCGCGCCACCGCCAACCCGTGGCGGGGGACCGTGCCACGGTCGAGGTACTGGCCCTCGTTCCAGTCGCGATCCGCCATGATCGCCTGACGGCCGACCTCGTGGAAGGCAATGTTTTGGGCGGAATGCCTGGCGGCACAGGCGATCGGGACCGCGGCGAAGACGCGATCGGGATAGCTCGCCGCCCACTCGACGACCTGCATTCCCCCCATCGAGCCACCGATCACGCAGAACACCTGCTCGATGCCCAAGTGATCCAGCAGCATGGCTTGGGCGCGGACCATGTCGGCAATGGTGACCACCGGGAAGTTGGTGCCGTAGACCTCGCCGGTCTTGGGGTCGATCTGGTTGGGGCCTGCGGTGCCCATGCAGCCGCCCAGGACGTTGGCGCAAATCACATAGTAGCGCTCGGTGTCGAGCGGTTTTCCGGCGCCGACCATGTTGTCCCACCAGCCCCGCCCACCGGTAACCGGATGCGCTCCCGCAACGTGCTGGTCGCCTGACAGCGCGTGACACACCAAGACGGCGTTGGAGCGCTCGGCGTTGATCTCGCCGAACGTCTGGAAGGCGACATTGAAGGGGCCGAGCTCGACCCCGCAGTCGAGCATCAGCGGCGTCTCGCGCCCAAGCTCGACCACCTTTCCATAGCGCCGTAGCGTCTGGATGTCAGTGATGGGTTCCAGTAGTTCGGTCATTGCTTGGCACAGGTGCCCGCGCCCCGGCGGAAAAGCGAGCATACGTTGCGTCAAGGCCCTCAATTGTCAACGTTTTCTTTGATTTTTTGTCAAACCGGGACTACCTATGCATTTCGTTTTCCAAGACCCATTTGGCTCCGATGACGGCCGACACCCAGACTCTCGACGACTTGCGAGTCGAGATCGACGAGATCGATGACGCGATTCATGAGCGCCTCATGCGGCGTGCCGGGATCGTCACGCGCCTCAAGGCACTCAAGCCCGCGCGCGGCGCCCCCGGTGCCATGCGCCCGGGTCGCGAGGCGGAGATCCTTGCCCGGCGGCTCGCCCGCCATCACGGGCCGCTTCCTCACGCCGCGATCTTTGGCGTTTGGCGTGAGATCGTGGCGGCGTCGCTGGCGCTCCAGGGACCGTTTTCGATCGCCGTCTGTGCACCCAGGAACACGCTAGCGCTTTGGGACCTGGCGCGTGTGCATTTCGGCTCGGCGGCCGCGATGCGCCTCTATCGCTCGCCCGCGGCCGCGCTCACGGCGGTGGAACGGGAGCGAAGCGTTTTCGCCGTCCTGCCGATGCCGACGGCCGGCGAGGCGAATCCGTGGTGGCCGCGCTTGGCCGACGCAGCCGCGGAGGGGCCTTGGATCGTCGCCCGCCTGCCCCAGTTCGAGCCGCTCGAAGCAACCGACCCTGGCGCGCTCCTCATCGCCAACGCCGACGTCGGCGGCGAACAGAACGCGGTCAACCTGGTGGCGGTGCGCGCCAACACTCGGGAAGCGCCGGCGCGCGAGCTTGGCCGCCATTTGGACACCGTCTCGCGGCCCTCGGGGTACCTGCATCTTGTCGAGGTCACAGGCGTGCCGGCGGGGGACAGCGGCGGCGTGGCAACGCCGCTCGGCGGCTACGCACCGCCGCTCCGCCCCTCCGATCTCTCGGAACGGCAGCGATGATCGCGATCGAACCGCGCCCAGGCGTGCTGGACATAGAGCCCTACGTCGGGGGCGAGTCGACGATTGCGGGTGCGCCTCGCGTCATCAAACTGGCCTCGAACGAATCTGCGCTCGGACCTTCGCCCTCGGCGATCGAGGCCTATTCGAGCCTAAGCGGCGCGCTTGCGCGCTACCCTGACGGTCCCTCGACCGCTCTACGCGCGGCGCTCGCGGCGGCGCACGGCATCGACGCGGACCGCATCGTCTGCGGTGCCGGCTCGGACGAGCTGTTGGCGCTCCTGGCTCGCGCGTACGCGGGGCCCGGAGACGAGGTCCTCTACAGCCAGTTCGGTTTCCTCGTCTATCGACTGGCGGCGCTTGGGGTCGGCGCGAGACCGGTCGTGGCACCCGAGCCGGACCTGACCGCGGATGTCGACGCGCTCCTTGCGCTCGCCGGCCCGAGGACGCGCATCCTCTACCTCGCCAATCCCAACAACCCGACCGGTACCTACCTTGCCGCCGACCAGCTCGCGCGCCTCCGCGCGGACCTGCCCGAGACCACGATCTTGGTGATCGATTCGGCATATGCCGAATACGTGGGTGCCCGCGATTACAGCGCCGGGATCGAGCTTGTGGAGGCGAACGACAACGTCGTCACGACGCGGACTTTCTCGAAGATTTACGGGTTGGCTGCGTTGCGCCTGGGTTGGGCCTATTGCCCGCGGGCCGTCGCCGATGCCCTCAACCGGATCAGACCGCCGTTCAACGTCACCGCGCCCGCCCAGGTGGCGGGCTTGGCCGCGGTCTCCGATGTTGCCCACCTTGAGGCGGCACGCGCCCACAACGGTCGCTGGATGCCGTGGCTCGGCGATCGGCTGCAGACGCTCGGCATCGAGGTCGTGCCGGGCGTCGCAAACTTCGTCCTGGCGCGCTTTCCGGCCGAGAACGGCGGCGCACCGGCCGCCGACGACCACCTTCGCGGCGACGGCATCATCGTTCGGCGCTTGGAGGGCTATGGGCTCCCCGAATGCCTGCGTATCACCGTTGGCCCGCAGGCAGCGTGCGGCGCGGTGGTCGAATCGCTCGCCCGATTCATGGAGCAGTGATGGCTGAGATCCTTTTCGAGCGCGTCTCCCTGATCGGCCTTGGCCACATCGGGTCCTCGCTCGCCCGCGCGCTCCGCGACAAACAGATATGCAGACACATCTCCGGTTGCGCGCGTACCCGCAAGACCCGCGATCGGGCGATCGAGCTGGCGATCGTCGATAGCGTCTCGGACGATCCCGCCGCGTCTGTAGCGGGCGCCGATTTGGTTGTCCTCTGCACGCCGGTCGGCACTTATGCCGAGATCGGCACGGCGATCGCGTCGTCGCTCGAACCGGGAGCCATCGTCAGCGACGTCGGTTCGGTCAAGCGCGCGGTGATTGATGCGCTCGCGCCGGTCCTGGCGGATGGCGTTCATCTGGTGCCCGCCCATCCCGTGGCAGGCATGGAGCACTCGGGGCCCGATTCGGGATTCGCCGGGCTGTTCGAAGGTCATTGGTGCATCCTGACGCCGCCCCCGGGCGCCGATTCGGCGGCGGTTGAGCGGGTCGCCGAGCTCTGGCGCCGCGCCGGCATGAAGATCGAGATGATGGATCCCAGCCACCACGATTTGGTCTTGGCGATCACCTCGCACCTGCCGCACCTCATCGCCTACAACATCGTCGCGACCGCGCAGGACTTGGAGGACGTGACCGAATCAGAGGTCTTCAAGTACGCGGCGGGCGGTTTTCGCGACTTCACCCGCATCGCCGCCTCGGACCCGGTGATGTGGCGCGACGTCTTTCTCAACAACCGCGAGGCGGTACTGGAGATGCTGGGCCGTTTCAACGAGGACCTCTCGGCGCTGCAGCGGGCCATCCGTTGGGGCGAGGGCGAGACCCTCGAGGCACTGTTCCGGCGCACCCGCGACATCCGGCGCGGCGTCATCGACGCCGGCCAGGCGTAGGAATCAAGAACCCGCCGCGGTCAGCGGTCCGACGCGGGCGACCGCCACCGGGCCAACGAAGATTCGTCCGTCCTGGGCGGTGATCGGCACGTTCAAGCGATCGCCCGCCGATGATGTAATGCGCGCGAAGAGGTTGAAGGCGACCCGCATCGCCGCCGCTTCGGCGGCGCCGATGCTGCCCTCGGCCAAGAGGCTCGCCACCGCCTCATCGACGCCGGCGATCGACGCCGAGAGTGCACCGATCGGGCGTAGCTCGGAATCGAGGGCGAGCGTGCCATCAGCGCTCAAGTCCAGCGGACCCCATCGGATGACCAATCCGCGAAGCTCGACGGTTCCGCCGTCGTCGCGCCACGCTGCCATCGCGGCCTCCAACGGCCGCTCGGGGAAGGTGCCGAGGATCGTGACGTCGGCGCGGACCCGGGCGATGGTCCTGCCGAGCGGGCCCTGCGGGGCCACCGGCAGGGCGGCGTCCCCGACAACCAGCGCAATGTCCGTCGCGCGCGCGCCAGCGCCGGCGCGGTGGTAGCCGGTCCCCTCGATCCGCAGCCGCCCGATGCGCAGCGGTTCGGTCCAGCGGTCCTCGCGCACCTCAAACGCTGCGAACGTGGCATCGATGCGCTCCACTCTGTCCCCTGCACCCAACGAAACCGTGGCCACCGCGCTAGCCGCGTCGAGCTCGTACCGGCGCTCCCCCGCTTCACCGACGGTGATCTCGTGGCTGCCCTCGATCCGCAGCCTGATCGTGCTCAGGTCCCAGGGCCGGAGCGAGGCCGAGATGCCCTCGCCGCTCCATCGCCACGCCGTTTCACCGCCACCGCCGCCGACGCTGGGTGCCGCGATGCTGGCGCGCAGCGACAGCGGAAAACCGCTGAGATCGGGCTCGGCGTGGGACACCGAATAGCCCTCGGCGCGCCAGTTCTGCGACCACCGCGCGATACCCTCGCGTGCCTCCCCGGCGAGCACGAACCAGTAGGCGGTGTAGCCGACGAGCGCCGTCACCAGCGCCGTGGCGGTGAGGATGAGCAGGCGGTTGGGTTTGCGGAGCACGGGTGCGGTGGCGCCGGAATGGCGGAACGGTTATAGACGGCTGGCCCCCAGGCTACCAGAAGCGTGCCCACGACCCCAGATGCTTGCGCTCGATCCCAAAGACGATTTGTGGGTCTTCGCCTACGGGTCGCTGATGTGGAACCCCGGCTTCGAGTACGCCGAATCCGCACCGGCGACACTGTACGGTTATCACCGCTCGTTGTGCATCTATTCGCGCATCTACCGCGGGACGGCGGAGCGGCCGGGCCTAGTGCTCGGACTCGACCGCGGCGGCGCGTGCCGTGGTCTGGCCTACCGGGTGCCAGCGCTGGGGGCGGCAGAGGCCTTCGACTACCTCGAGCGGCGCGAGCGGAGCCGGGGTGAATATGTGCCGCGCCGCTGTCCCCTTCACCTGAAGGGCCGAGTGGTCTCCGCGCTCTGCTATATCGCCAACCGCGCCCACTACGACTACGCCCGCGGCCTTGGACTCAACGAGATGGCGCCGCTGATCCGCCGCGGTACCGGCCGCCACGGCCGCAACGTCGATTACCTCGCCAACACACTTCGACACCTGGAAGATCTCGGCGTCCACGACCCCCGCCTCACCCAGCTCCTCGAGGTGGTGCGGGGCTAGCTACACTTCGAATAACCGCACGAGGTGCAGGTGTCGCAGTTTTCGAGGCGGATGAGGCCGGGTTGGCCGCAGCGCGGGCAGCTGCGCAGGCGGGCCGAGCCGGCGCCCTCGTCCATACCCGAGGCGAGGCGCAGCCGCTCGGCCTCGTCCTCGGGGCTCGCGGGATCGGCGATGAAGCCGATGCGGATCAGATGCTCCTCGATGACCTCGCCGATGGCGGCCAAAATCGAGGGCACGTAACGGCCGCCGACCCAGGCGCCGCCGCGCGGATCGAACACCGCCTTGAGCTCGTCGACCACGAACGAGATATCGCCGCCGCGGCGGAACACCGCACTCAGCATGCGCGTCAGCGCCACCGTCCAGGCGTAGTGTTCCATGTTCTTGGAGTTGATGAACACCTCGAAGGGCCGCCGCCGCCCGTCCTTGATGATGTCGTTGATGGTGATGTACATGGCGTGGTCGGATTCGGGCCACCGCACTTTGTAGGTCGAGCCGGGCAGAACCTCGGGCCGGTCGAGCGGTTGCGTCATATAGACCACGCCGCCGGCTTCAAAGATGTCGTGCGGGCGTGGCGGCGTCGGGGCGTCGAGCGGCAGCTCGGCCTGGTGCTGCCGGCCCGCGCGCCGCGCGCCTTTGTGCTCCAGTACTGCGCCGGTAACCGCGTTCGGTCGGTAGGTGGTGATGCCCTTCAGTCCGGCGTCGTAGGCCGCCCGATAGATGTCCTTGAAGTCCTCGAAGTCGATCTCTTCGGGGCAGTTGACCGTCTTCGAGACGGCGCTGTCGACATGGGCCTGAACCGCGGCTTGCATGCGCACGTGATCGGCTGGCGCTAGGTGCCGGGTATCCACGAAGGCCTCCGTCAGCGCCGCGTCCTCGCCTTTGATCTGGCGGAACAATCGGTAGGCGTAGTCGCTCACCTCTTCCTCGCGGCGCGCGCCGTCTGGCATCAGCACGTTGCGCCGATAGGTGAAGCTGAACACCGGCTCCAGCCCGGAAGACACGTTATCGGCAAAGATCGAGATCGTCCCCGCCGGCGCCACCGAGGTCACCAGCCCATTGCGGATGCCATGACGGGCAATCGCCTCGCGGACATCTGTGTCGAGGGTGGCGACGGTTTCGCCGGCGAGATAGGGCTCGCGTTCGTAAAGCGGAAACGCACCCTTCTCCCCTGCGAGCTCGGCCGAGGCAAGATAGGCCGAGCGCTGTACCGCCTGCATCCAGGTGCCTGCAGTGGCCGCGCCGGCTTCCGAATCATATCGCAGCCCGCACAGGATCAGCGCGTCGGCAAGTCCGGTTATGCCTAATCCGATGCGCCGTTTGGCGCGCGCCTCTTCCGCCTGTTGGGGCAGCGGAAACTCCGAGATGTCGATCGCGTTGTCGAGCATACGCACCGCCACCGGGACCAGGCGCTTGAGGGCTTCGACATCGAGTTCCGCGTCGGCCACGAACGGCCGCGCCACCAGCCGCGCGAGATTGATCGAGCCCAAGAGGCACGCTCCATAGGGAGGCAGCGGTTGCTCGCCACAGGGATTCGTGGCGGCGATAGTCTCGGCGTAGCGAAGATTGTTGAGCCGGTTGACGCGGTCGATGAAGATCACGCCGGGCTCGGCATAGGCGTGGGTCGCCCGCATGATCGTCTCCCACAGGCCGCGCGCGCCCACCACCTCGTAGCAGACCCCGTCGAAGGTGAGCTCCCACGGCGCGTCGTTCTTGACCGCGGTCATGAAGGCATCGCTCACCAGGACCGAGAGGTTGAACATGCGCAATCGCCCGGGATCCGCCTTGGCGGCGATGAAGGCCTCGATATCGGGGTGATCGCAGCGAAGCGTCGCCATCATCGCCCCGCGGCGGTGGCCGGCGCTCATGATGGTGCGGCACATCGCGTCCCACACGTCCATGAAGCTCAATGGCCCCGAGGCGTCGGCGCCAACCCCTTTGACCGGCGCGCCCTTCGGCCGAAGGGTCGAGAAGTCGTAGCCGATGCCGCCGCCTTGCTGCATCGTCAGCGCCGCTTCCTTGAGATGCTCGAAGATGCCGGTCATGGCATCGGGGATGGCACCCATGACGAAGCAGTTGAAGAGCGTCACGCGGCGCCCGGCGCCGGCGCCGGCGATGATGCGCCCGCCCGGCAGGAACCGGAAATCGGCCATCGCCTCGGCGAAGCGGGGCTCCCAGAGCGCTGGCTCGGCCTCGGTCCCGGCGAGCGCCTTGGCTACCCGGGCCCAGGTATCCTCGACCGAGCCGTCCACGGGCGTGCCATCGGCCGCCTTGAGCCGGTATTTCATGTCCCAGATCTGCTGCGAGATCGGTGCGATGGTCGGCATGCCTGGAGTTTACCCTTTGTTCGATTCCGCGATCAACCGCCCGGTCGCCCCCTCGATGGCCGCTTCCAAGCGCGTAACGAAGGTCCGCCGGTCGAGGCCGGGCTCGATCGCCGGGAGGAACTCCATGACGATCGTGCCCGGTCGCTTCAGGAAGCCGCGTCGCGCCCAGAAGACACCTGAATTGACCGCCGCCGGCACCACGGGCACGTCCAGCGCACCGTACAACGCGGCGATGCCCGGCTGAAACGGCGCGCTCGCCCCGGGCGCCGTTCGCGTGCCCTCGGGAAACATCACCACGGGACGTCCTTCGTTTGCGGCGGCGCGCGCATCGCGCACCATTCCTTTCAGCGCGCCGGCGCCGCCGCTGCGGTCGATGCCGATCATGCCGGCGGCACGAAGCTCCCAGCCGAAGCCGGGAATGGCGTAGAGTTCACGCTTGACGACGATCGCCGGCTCTTTGAGCACAACGTTGACGATCAGCGTCTCCCATGCCGATTGATGCTTCGAGGCGACGATGGACGCGCCATCGGGAACATGATTGCGGCCCCGGATCTCGATGCCCTGGCCCACCAGGTGGCGCATCAGGCCGAGGATCCCGCGCACCCAAGCACGCACCATCCCGACCATGAAGCGGCGCGGCAGCGCAAGCGCCGGCAGCGCCGCGATCACCATGGCCGCTGTCCAGCCGAAGAACGCGATGTTGAAGGCGAACGAGCGCAATGCAAGCACGCGGCGCCTCAGAAAGCGGTTCGGACAATGCTGACCAGGTACTTCGTGTACTCGGTCGCGAACAGACTTGCGGTGCCGGGCCACGACCACCACGACTCGAGTTGCACCCGTTCGGGAAAGACCGGATTGGCGATCAGCATGACGTCCGGCATCAGGCGCCCAAGCTCGACCAGGCTGCGCGGCATGTGGTAGGCCGCGGTAATGATGCGCAGGCTCGCGTGACCCTCGCCCGCCGCCCAAGCCGCTGTTTCTCGGGCGTTGCCGGCGGTGTCCAAGGCTTCGTACCCAAGCGCCACGCAGCACTCGAATAGCTCGGGTGCACGCCGCGACGCCGACTGAATGTCGACCTCGCTCACGCCCAACGAGACGCCCGACACGAACATCTTGCGCGCCTTGCCTGCCGCCAGAAGGTCGAGCGCGGTTTCAAGCCGCCCGGGCCCGCCGGTGAAGACTACGATACCATCGGTGATCGTCTCGCTGTCCTCGACCGAGCGCGGCAGCGTCTCCGCGAACCACACCAAGCCGCCAAGCCACAGCACCGCCGCCAGCGCCACCGCGCACGCCACCAGGACGGCCGCGATGCGCGGCCGCATTCGACGGCGGAACATGGGGCGGCGGCTCACTCCGCCACCAGCAGCCCGTCGACGGCCTCCGCCAGGTCGTCGAACACCGCAACCGGCGACAGCAGCGCCGGGATTCCCGCTGCCTGGACCGCGGCGCCGTGACCGGTACGCACCAGAATACGCCTGCAGCCGGCGGCAAAGGCGGCTTCAAGGTCGGGCAGGCTGTCGCCGATCATCGGCGTTGTCGCGGCCTCGGCGCGGAAGCGCCTGATCGCCTCGCGGAGCATGCCGGGCGCCGGTTTTCGCCGCGCGGTGGGCGTCCATGGTGGGTCGGGGCACGCCAGGATCGCATCGATGCGTCCGCCGGCACGGGCGATTTCGGCACGCAGCCGATCATGGATGCGTTCGAGCATCGCCGCGTCAATGAGGCCGCGGCCGACGGCCGATTGGTTGGTAACGACAGCGATCCGATGTCCCGACCCGCAAAGTCTTGCCACCGCCTCGGCGGCGCCGGCGATCATGACTAGCTGGTCCGGATTCGTCACGAATCCTGGGCACTCCTCGTTCAACACGCCGTCGCGGTCGAGCATGACGAGCATCGCTAGGCCAGCCGTGCCAATGCTCGCATCACCGTGATTCGCGCGGTCAGCGTAGCGATCGCCGCGACTGCGAAGGGAAGCGCTGCCAACGCTCCCCACCCGACCCACGGGAATTCGAGGCGCGGTAACAGCGGCGCCGCAACTTCGCCGGCGAGTGCGTCGCCCCCCACCAAGGTCACCGTCGCGAGCACGAGCCCGATGACTCCGCCGCGAAAGCCGAGCGCCAGGGCGTGGCGCTGGAATTGGCGCGCGATGTAAGAATCGCGGGCGCCGATGATGTGCATGATCTCGATCATGTCCTGGTGGACGGCGAGGCCAGCGCGGGTCGTGAAAACCACGACGGCGACCGCGGCCAAGCCTATCAGCGCCACGATCGCCGCGGCCACCGCCTGCACCGAGCGGCCGAGCCGAACCAGGCCCGAGACCCAAACCTGGTGGTTGTCGAGCCGCGCACCCGGCACCGCGGCCTCGATACGCTCGGCCAGTGCCGCCACGTCGGGCCGCGCGTCCGCGCGCAGGCCGACGTCGATCAGGCGGGGCAACGGCAGATCGCTTGACACGTTGCCCGCGCCCAGCCACGGCTCCAAGAGTGCGACGATGTCGGCCTCGGGCAGCGTCTCTGCGCTTGCCACGCCCTCGGTGGATAACAAGATGTCGAGCGCAGTATCGATCGCGGCCTCGGTCTCGGCTCGCGTGCCGGCGGCGATCTGCACGGTAAGCGCGCTCCGCAGGCTCTCACTCCAGCGCGCGGTCGCAGTCTCCAGCACCACGGCGCCAGCCAGCGCGAGGGCGGCCAGGAACACCATGAAGGCGATGATTGCCGGAAGGAAACGCCCCGTGGCATCACCGTCGAACGGAAGGTCCGATCGGACGCCGAGCACGATCACCGCCCTGCCGTCGCTGGCGCCGATTCCATGCGAAGCTCACCTTCCTCCAGCCGCAGCACAGGACGGCCGAATCGCTCGATCATGCCTTCGTCATGGGTGGCGATGACCACCGTAGTTCCGATCTTGTTGAGTTCCAGGAACAAGCGCCCGAGCCGTGCGCCCTGTTCGGCATCGACGTTGCCGGTCGGCTCGTCGGCGAGCAACAGGCTTGGCCGGCCGATCACCGCACGGGCGATGGCGACGCGCTGCTTCTCGCCGTCCGATAGCGTCGCCGGACGCGAGTCAATGTCATCGCCAAGCCCCACCCAGTCGAGGAGCTCGGTTACGTGATCGCGAATGCGCTCGCGCGAGGCGCCGGCGATTCGCAGCGGCAGGGCCACGTTGTCGAGTGCCGAGAGGTGATTGAGCAACCTGAACTCTTGAAAGATCACGCCGATTTGCTGCCTCAGGCTCGGTAGTTCGCGGCGCGGCACGGTGGCGATGTCGCGGTCGAAGATCTCGGCGATCCCGCGCGAGGGCCGGTGCGCGAGGTACATCAGTTTGAGGAGCGAGGTCTTGCCCGCACCCGAGGGACCGGCGAGAAAATGGAACGCGCCCGGCTCAAGGTCGAAGGTGATGTCGTGCAGCACTTCCGGCCCGGCGCCGTAGCGCATGCCGACGTTCCGAAACCGAACCACCACGCGCCGCAGTCTCCTCGGGCTGCCCGCCCGGAGAATCGCACGGGCCCAGGTCGCAGTCCAGGGACCTGAAGTCGGCCGGGCGGACTCTCGGCCAGGTTCCTGGTGGCTCATCCGTTGCCGGGGCCTTGTGGCCGGCCAGTTGGCTCGGCCCGAATCTTGCGCCGGTTCCGGCAAATGCCTATAACCGGCTTGGCCCGGAGGCCAGTCCGCACCGATGATAATTACCTGCCCGAACTGCGAAACTCAATTCAACGTCGACGCGGCTGCCTTCATCCCCAACGGCAGAACCGTCCGCTGCGCCAAGTGTTCGCACAAGTGGACCCAGCGCCCTCCTGAAGGCGACGAGGCCCCCGCCGGGGCGGCCGACGATGAACCTTCCCCGGCCCCGGCCCCGGCCCCGGCCGCGACGCCACCGGACGCAGAAGACGACGACCTTGACGACGATGAGGACATCCCCGAGATCGTCGAGCGGCCGGTGGTGCCCGACGCCGCGCCACCGCGTCGGCGCAGCAGAGCTGCGGCGATCGGTAGCTGGGCTGCGCTGGTGCTGGTCGTTGTCGCCATTCTCGGCGGCGCGTTCTTCGCACGCCAGCCGATCGTAGGACTGTGGCCTCCGGCGGGTCAGCTCTATGCGCTGATCGGCTTTCCCGTCGCCAGCCCGTACGATGGCCTGGAGATCGGCGAACCGGCCCTAAAGCAAACCCGAGAGGGCGAATCGACCGTCCTCGTGGTTTCCGGCGAGATCGCCAATACTTCCGAAGATGTACGCGAGGTTCCGCGGCTGCGCGTCGCGCTCCTCAACGTTCGTGGCGACGAGATCACCAACTGGAGCTTCACTGCCACTGCGGCCGCGTTGGCGCCGGGCGATGCCACCGGCTTTACCACCAGCTACCGTGACCCGCCCGAGAACGCGCGCGGCGTGGAAGTGACCTTCGCCGCGTCCGAGTGATTCCGCGCCGGCACGGTGAGCAGCGGCCATGGCGAGAATCTTGATCACCGAGGATGAGGCCGATCTCGCGCAGTTCGTCCAGCGGGTGATGGAGGGGGAGGGGCACCAGGTCACGACGGTGGGCGACGGCGCGGCGGCGAGCCACGCGCTCGCCAGCCGGTCCTACGAACTTCTGGTTGCTGACATCGTGATGCCGGTGATGGACGGCGTCGCACTCGCGCTCAAAGCGTCCGAGGCGTTCCCCGCACTCCGCATCGTCATCATGTCCGGCTACCGCTCTGAACTCGAACGCGCCCACAATCTCGGCGCGCTGATCCACGGAATCCTCGCCAAGCCGTTCACCGCCGAAGAGCTGCGCGCCGCCGTCGACAAGGCCCTTGCCGGCGCTTCCCCGCCATCGAGCGGACCGAGTTGACTTTGCGATGCCGTGGCGGGCCTGCCTCGGCGAGGCCAGCGACTAGCTAGAACCGGCGCAGCAGGCGTTTGATGTAGTCGCGTTCGGCCTGGCTGCGCTCGCGTTCGCCGGCGCGGCGGTAGAGCTCCTCTATGATAGCTCGCGCCCGTTGCAGGTCGCCCTTCTCTGGAATCGCGACATCGCCGCCGGCCCCATCGCCGTCTTCCGGGTTCTGCGCGCGCCCAAAGGGATCGGCGAACTCGCGCAGCCACTCCAATTGGCCCGTCA
>CAYUNL010000011.1:27127-30040 GCA_964446055.1 uncultured Alphaproteobacteria bacterium
CTCCCTCATGAGTTCGGCGATGACCGCGCCCGAGCCCTCGCGCAGGCTCTCGAGCGCCTCGCCCTCGGGACCGACGGCTTCGCCTGGCCGGCCACGGCCAAGGGCGCCGCGGGCGGCGCGCATCGCGAGTTCGGCTTGGCCCAGCGCATCCGGGATGGGACGTCCGATACCACCGAGCTCGGCCATCACGTCACCGAGCGCCCGGCGCAGCGCCTCTTGCTCCGCCGCCATCGCCTCTGCATCGCTTCCCGCACGTTCGCCGTCCTGGGCAGAGCGGAAGGTGCGATCCAACAAGTCGCGCTGCCCACGCATCACTTCTGCCAAGGACTCGAGCGCCCCTTCGAGCTCGGCGCCCTCTTCACCCAACGCGAACCGGGGGCCGCCCGGCTGTAGATTCTCAAGGATGTCTTGAAGTTGCGAGAGAAGCTCGCGGGCGCGGTCACGCGCGCCGCCTTGGCCTAGTTCTCGGATGCGATCCAGCACCGCGCGCAGCTCGTCCGCGGTTATCGTCATTGCGTCGGGATCGAGCGCTTCGGGCGGCACTCCTTCTTGGGCGAGCGCCTCAGCCCTCTCGGCCAACTCTTGCAGGAAGCGGTCGAGCGCCGCCTGCAAGGAATCGACCAGCGCGTCGAGCTCGGCATCGTCGGCGCCGCGGTCGAGCGCGTCGCGAAGCGCCTGCTGTGCCCGGCGAAGCTCGGCTTCGGCCGTAGTCAGGCCGCCGTCCTCGGCCCGCAGTGCGGTCTGCCACAGCAGTTCGATTACCGAGCTCACCGCGTCCCCGCCGGCGTCGTAGCGAAGCCGTTTCGCGGCCGACTGAAGGCCCAGGAATACGACAATGTCGTCGTCGAAGTCGGGGCCCAACCGCGACAACAGCGTGAGCGCATCGGCGACCGTCTCTCGGGCCTCGGGGTCTTCGACGAGTGTCCGCCGTTGCTCGACGATCGCCCGGGCTATCGGATTGTGGAAGACGCGCTCGGGCAAAGCGATCTCGCGCGGCTCGCTCTGACCTTCCTGGCCGAGATCGTCCGTGGCGGCCAGTACGACGGTGACCGCAAGGCCGGCCCAGGGATGCGGCGTCAGGTCGTAGTACGCGGTTTCGGCTGCCGTCTCCGGGCGCGGTCCGCCGAGCGGCAGGGCAAGCTCCATCGTTTCGTCGGACCCGGCCCGCCGGATGACGATCCTCGCAGCTTGAAGGCCGTAGTCATCGCGCGCCTCGAAGCTCACTTTGAACGCCGCCCGCGCCGTTTCCGAGGGCTCCTCGGCAAAGCCGATCTCCGGTGCGCGGTCGGCCACCACCTCGAGCGTCCAGGCGCCCAGCGGCTCACCCCCTTGGACGATTTCCAAGTGGCCGCCGCGGGTCACGGTGTGGCTCAGATGATGGTCCTGCGGGGAGGAGGACTCGAATGGACTCTCTGCGGCGTCCAGCCGAAGCAATGGAACACCGGGACCGCCGTTGATCCGGGCGACGATCTCGCTCGATTGCGGGACGCCTACCGAGGTTTCGGCGGCGTCGAGCGTGACCGGCGGTAGGCCGGTGTATGCCGGTGGCGCGATCCACGCCTCCAACGCCCCAGGCGGTGTGCCGTGTCCCGAAAAATCGGGCGCGAACGCGCGCGCGACCCGCTCCGGGCTGTCGCCGCCCGCGCCCACCAAAGCGATCGCGAGCACCAGCCCTAGCGCCGCGCGAAGTCCGCGTGGGTCACGACGACCGAGCCCTGCTCGCGGAAACCCGACCCTGACCTGCCGCGCGGTCCGCGCCATACGCTCGCGATGCAGCGCCCAAAGCGCTGCCGTGGCGGCATCCGAGTGGTCATCTGCGAGCCGGTCGTCGAGAGTCGCAAGCGGGCGGTGCGCCAAACCGCTCTTGACCTCCGTACGGCGCCGAACTTCTCGGCGTCGCGGCCACGCCAGGGCGCGGGCTGCCCGCGCCAATGCCAGCACGAGCGCTGTGGCGAATACCAGCAGCAGCGTGAGATGCAACCAACCTGGTGCCAGCCGCCAGCCATCGAGGATGGACACGACGAGGAACACGCCAAGCGTTGCGGTGACTGGCCACAACGCGGGCCAAGCGCGCTCCCACCACAGCGCCAGCGCGCCGAGTCGCAGCCCGGGCCTCACGCCGCGCCCCGCGCGTGTGGCTCGCTTTCGAGCCAGTCCGGCATCGCCTCGGCGGCCAGCATCGCAGCGATGGTTTGGCGAGGGCGCACCACGGCGTGGCGGTTGCCCTTGACCATCACCTCGGCCGGCAAGGGCCGCGCGTTGTAGTTCGATGCCATCACCGCACCATACGCCCCGACCGTTAATACGGCCAACAGATCGCCGGCCTGCAGGACCGGGAGCGGCCGATTGCGGGCAAAGAAATCGCCCGTCTCGCACACCGGCCCGACAATGTCGGTGGCCTCGGCGGCGGACCCATCGGCCGCCTCGGCAACCGGTACGATTTCGTGATAGGCGTCATAGAGGGTCGGGCGCAGGAAATCGTTCATCGCCGCATCGACGATGGCGATCCTTCGCCCGCCCGCCTCTTCCACCGAGTTGATGCGCGTCAGCAGGATTCCAGCGTTGCCGAGCAAAAGCCGGCCCGGCTCGAGTATTCTCTCGCAACCGAGGTGTGACGTCGTGCGCTCGACCACCGCCGCATAGGCCTCCGGCGTCGGCGGTGCGTCATCGGCTTGACCCAAGCGGTATGGGATTCCGAGGCCACCGCCGAGGTCGATTCGTGCGATCTCGTGACCGTCGCCGCGCAGCGTGGTGCACGCCTGCGCGATGAACTCGAAGGCCGCCTCGAAGGGGGCGAGTTCGGTTAGCTGCGAGCCGATATGGATGGCGACGCCGCACGGTCGAAGCCCGGGGAGACCGGCGGCCAGTCGGTAAGCCTCGCGCGCCTCGGGCCAGGCGATGCCGAACTTGTCG
>CAYUNL010000012.1:0-24764 GCA_964446055.1 uncultured Alphaproteobacteria bacterium
AAGCGGAAACAGAAAACCCGGCTCAAATCCGAGTTCTTCAACAGCCTCGGCTATTACCGGACCCTTGGACGTGGTCGCCGGAGAGTCCGCTGCTGACCCTAATCCGGACCTTCGCAACGGCGTTGCGCTATCGCGTCATATTTCGGGTGATGTTCGCCTGCCGCTCGCGAATCCTCTCTGGCCATAGGCTCTTGATGAAGTCCCAAACCGCCCACATTTCCACGTCAGTCAACGCGTCCTCAAATGCCGGCAGGTCGGTTTTCGTGCCGGCTGGAGCTATCGGATTTCGGCCGCTCTTGGTGATCTCGAACAGCTGCCAGTCAGGGTGATGCCAGGTATGACCCGTAGCGGCGAGGACATTCACACAATCAATGTCGTTCGCGAGTGCACACCCTAGCGCCTTCGCCGCCCCGGCCGTTTCTAGAGCGCCAAAATCCGCTGGCCACCGCGCGGCCGCGCGCGCGATAGCGCACAGGGAGGGCTCATGCAGTTGCAGCTTTCAACCTGGCCCGAGGTCGAAGCATACCTCAAGGCCTCGGCCGGCATTCTCATGCCGATCGGCTCGACCGAGCAGCACGGACCCAACGGGCTGATCTCAGATATAACAGACTTTGATATCAAAGATTGACAGCCCACTGCGCGCGCCCCACAATCAAGCGTTGGCAAGGAGGATCGGCAGATGAACTTCAGCCTTACGCCGAGCTTGGAGCAGTTCGTGCGCGATCGGGCGCGATCGGGCGACTACAACAACGCGAGCGAGGTGGTGCGCGAGGCGCTGCGCCTTCTGAAGCGTCTCGACGAGGCGCGCGGGTTACGACTCGAGCGCCTGCGCGCGGCGGTTCGCGAGGGCGAGGGGGCGCTGGCCCGCGGCGAGTTCACCGACGTGGACGGCGAGGCGGAGCTCGACGCCCTCATTGCCGAGGTCTAAGCCGCTCCGCATATCCGGCCCCGCCCTGCGCGATCTGGTGCGCATCGGCGCGCATACCGAGCGCGAATGGGGCGCGAAACAGCGCCGCCACTATCTCGCCACGATCGGGGAGAAGCTCAAACTCTTGCGGGACATGCCCGGCATCGGCGCCCGCCGCGACGACATCTCGAACGAACTGCGCGCCCATCCCGCCGGCCACCATATCGTTTTCTATCGCGACCAGCCTGAGCGGGTGGAAGTCGTCCGCATTCTGCACGAGAGCATGGACCCGACGCGCCATCTGCTCCGCTAGGCGCGATGATGGTCTTGAAATGACGTGGGCACGGGAAAGGAGGTCGGAAATGACGACCCCGTTGAGGCAGATGATCGACCCGCTTCCGGACAAGCGCCGGAAAAAGGTGGAAGCGCGCGCCGACGAGCTCATTGCCGAAGAGATGACCCTTCGCGACCTCCGCAAGGCCCGCCACCTCACCCAGGTGCGGATGGCGGAACTGCTCGATATCGGACAGGACAGCGTTTCCCGGCTGGAGAAGCGCAGCGACCCCCTCCTCTCAACGCTTCGCAGCTACGTCGCGGCGATGGGCGGCTCCTTGCAGCTGGTCGCGCGCTTCCCCGATCGCCCCCGGGTGGTCCTCGCCGGCATCGCGGGACTCGGAGGTGACGAGGACGCCGCTCGCCCGCGAAACCCCGCCCGCTGCCGTTCGCCCAAAACGGCGGCGCGGCGCTCCATTCGGCGACGGGGTATATCGCGGTTGATGTCGGAAAGTCTCGGTAGATAACTATTTACTGGTAAAGATATCATTGCGGGATGAATTGGGCGCTGCGTCGTCAAACGAGGCTTATTTTTTCGCAGGGCGCCGGCGGCGGCGTGCCTTGGGCTTTGTGGCCGCCGCTAGCGGCGCGGTCATTTTCTCGTAAAGACCGAACAGGTGCTCGACCCGCTCGCGGTCGGAGTTAAAGCCGGAGCGGCGGTAGAGGCGGTCGACAGCACGGTCGAGCGCGTGATGCGCCTTCCTGAGGTCGCCGGGCATGACTATGGGATCGTAGAGGTCGGCGAGGGTCGCGCCCGGGTGGGCGGCGCGCGCGTCCAGTACGGCTCGCGCCAAGGGTTCCAACTTGTCGAGCTTCGCGCGGCCGGCGGGCGGCATGGGGAACGTGTTGTACACAAGGCCGATTGAATAACGGTAATCGCTCTTCAGCCGTCCGCCGATGTGGCGTAGCCAACTCATGTGCATCGCGGAGGTCAGAATGCCGAACAGGGGTTTGCTTGCGTTCTCTATGATGCGAACGAGGCTGCTTGGGATAGTCGGCGGCTCCATCCAGCCGATGGGGACATAATCCCGCCGCTCGGAGCTGACCTCCGGCACGACGAGGAACGGCGCCGAGGGAACGACGGTCACGTGAAAGAGCGTTGGCGTTGCAGCGAGCGCTTGCGTGGGCCTGCTGTGGCTTCGTTGCCGGAATGTCCGGACTGCCGCGATTCGTTCCCGCACATTCGGGAGGGCCTTGAGTTCATGTGGTCCTGCCTCCGCCAAGTACAGAATGGAGCGATCCCTGCCCCTCAGAAACTCGCGGCCTCCGATATAGGCACGCATGAATTTCGCCGCGCCCGGCTCCTTGGTAAGGAAGGCGGCCTTTTCTTCTTCCTCAAATATGTAATGACCGCCATCTATTGGCTTTGAGCCGATTACCAGCTTGGGAAGGCCATTCAACGGCTTGGCAGCCTCCCGCACGACCAGATGCGGATCGGCCAATCCGCCGCCGTCGAACAGGTATGGCGTGAGCGCGCGGTGGGTGCTCTCGCCGGGATCGCCCTTGATGTCGTCGTACGAGAACAGGCGCTTGCCCTTAGGCGCATCTTCGGCCCTGGCGAGGCCGAGGATGACGACGTGGACATGCGCCTTACCGCGCGCGTCCGAGCCCCAGGAGAACGTCCGGTGCGCAAAGGCGATCTCCAACCCGCAGCGTTCGAACAGGATCGGCCACAGCTGCGCCACCTGTTCCCCCTGGGTGATCGAGTTGGTGGCGACGAAGCCGATCCGGGCCTTACTTTTTTCGATGTAGCACCCGGCGGTGATGTACCAAGCCGTCACATAGTCAAGTGTGCCGCCGGTTTCCCCAACGCCGCGATCCGGCGCACCTGCCCGCGCTGGGCGCCGGTCTGGTACTTGGCGCCGGCGAACGGCGGGTTGCCGAGAACGTAGGAGCACTCCTCCGGCGGCAGTAGCTCAGCCCAGTCCGTCTCCAAGGCGTCGGCGTTGAGGATGTGGGGCGACTTGCGAAGCGGAATGCGGACGTAGGTCTGGCCAAACGCGAGGCTCAGCCGGTTGTTCATGATGTGATCCATCATCCACAGCGCCGCCGCCGCGATGCGGGCGGGAAACTCGCCGATCTCAATGCCGTAGAACTGATCGACGTTGATGACCGATAGGAGGTCGGCGAGCACATCCAACTGTCCGCCGGGGCGAACCTCCCGCAGCACCTCGATCTCCAGGGCGCGCAATTCGCGGTAGGCGATGATGAGAAAGTTGCCGCAGCCGCAGGCCGGATCGAAGATGCGCAGCCGCCCGAGCCCTTCCTGGAACTTCAGAAGCTCCGGAACCCGCCGCGTGTCGCGCCTCGCCCTCAGGCGCGCGAACTCCGCCCGCAGTTCATCCATGAACAGCGGTTCGATGACCTTGAGGATGTTCTTTTCGGTCGTGTAGTGCGCCCCCGTCGCCCGGCGTTCCGCCTTGTTCATGACCGATTGGAACAGCGAGCCAAAGATGGCCGGCGAAATCGAAGACCAGTCGAAGCGGCCCGCGGCGATCAGGCGATCGCGCATGTCCGCGTCGAACGACGGGATCGCCAGACGGTCGCGGAACAGGTCGCCGTTGACGTAGGGAAAGCGCGCCAGGTCCTCGTCGATGGTCGTGGCACGTTTGTCCTCCGGCGTATCGAGCACTTGGAAAAGCTGGGCAATCCAGCCGCCGAGGTCGGCGCCGTCCTCGCCCGTCCTGTTTTCCAACATCTCGAGAAAAATGTCGCGTGGCTCAAAGATGCCCGTGTCGTCGGCGAACAGGCAGAAGACGATACGTACGAGGAACTGTTCGAGGTCGTGGCCCGTGTAGCCGGCATCCTCCAGCGCGTCGTGAAGCTTGCCGACCAATTCCGACGCCTCGATGTTGGCCGGGTCCTGGTCCTTGAAGGCGTGTTTTTGCACGCCGACGATGAAGCCGAACTTCTCGACGTGGCGCGGCAATTCGGCCAGCGGGAAGGACACCAACTCGTCCTCGTCGAGATCGTACAGCTCGAAGGTCTGGAAATCGCTGACGAGGAGGTAGCGCGGCAGATCGGCGTCTTTCAGGCCAGGAAAGTAGTCGAACGCTTGGGCCTTGGCTTTCTTCAGATCGCGGCCGGCGTTTTTCTGCTCGACGAGCAGGACGCCCTTCCAGAACAGGTCGATGAAGCCGCGCCGGTCGCCAAGTTTCTTGACCGGCTCCTCGAATGACGCCACGCGGCGAACCGGAAGGCCAAACACTTCGAAGAAGTCGCGATAAAAAAGTTGGGTCTGCCCCTTCTCGTAGTCCTCGCCCGCCCACTCGCTGGCGAAGGTAGCCGCGCGCGCCCTCATTTCGTTCCACGACAGACGCATAGCTTGAGAATCCCCCGGCTTGCCGATCAGGCGCGAACGATCAGGTGGCTCGTGTCACCGCATGGTGAATCGCGCCTCCCTGAGCGACGGAAACCACGCCGCATCCTTCGCATCGGCATACGCGCAACCTGCATGCTCCGATCCGCTCCCGGGTCGGCCCCAAGCGTTCCGATCATACAAGAAAATGCCCCGACCGAAGCCGAGGCCAAGGTGGCTCGCCATGCCGGCCGGATATGTGTACCAGTATATAGTTATCTGCCCCGCCGCGTTGGCCCGCGCGGTGTTTGAACCACCGGGGTCTGGGGGCATCGCCCCAGGGTGAGCCGGCGCGGCAGCGCGCGCGTAAGCGCCTTGCTCTATAGTTCCTCCCGTTGCGAACGGGGCGGCACCATGCAGTTGCAGCTTTCAACCTGGCCCGAGGTCGAAGCATACCTCGAGGCCTCGGTCGGCATTCTCATGCCGATCGGCTCGACCGAGCAGCACGGACCCAACGGGCTGATCGGCACCGATGCGATCTGTGCCGAGGTCATCGCCAGCGCCGCCGGCAAGAGCTTGGGCGCCATGGTCGGACCGACCATCCACGTCGGCATGGCCCAGCACCACATGGCCTTCACCGGCTCGATGACGCTGCGGCCCTCGACGCTGATCGCGCTGATCCGCGATTGTGTCGCCTCGCTCGCCCGCCACGGGTTCAAACGCCTTTACTTCGTCAACGGCCACGGCGGCAACACCGCGACCATCGGCGCCGCCTTCGACGAGATCTACGCCGATTCCAGTTTGGGTGGCGAATCCGGGGTGCGCTGCAAGTCGGTCAACTGGTGGATGGGGACGCGGGTCCGCAAGCTGCGCGAGTCCTTCTACTCGGGCCGCGAAGGGGCGCACGCCACCCCCTCGGAGATCGCCGTCACCTGGTTCGTCCACCCCGCCGAGGTGCGCGAGGCGAAACTCGAAACCGCGGCCCCGCCGATGCAGCCCTTCGCCGATGCCGCGGACTACCGCCGCCGCTTCCCCGACGGCCGCATCGGCTCCGATCCGAGCCTGGCGAAGGCCGGCGACGGCGAACGCCTGGTCGAGGCCGCGGCCCAGGACATTCTCGAAGACTACAAGAAGTTCCTCGACAATGAGTAACCCCACGGAATCCAAGATGGCGCCGGTGCGCTGGGGCGTCATGGGCGCCGCCACGATCGCGCTCGAGGTGGTGATCCCCGAGCTCTTGCGGGTCGAGAACTGCCAGCTCGTCGCGATCGCCTCGCGCGATGCCGACAAGGCGGCGGCTGCCGCGGCTCGGCACGGCATTCCCAAGTCCTATGGCGCCTACGACGATCTCCTCGCCGATTCCGAGATCGAGGCGGTCTACATCCCGCTGCCCAACCACCTCCACGTCCCCTGGTCGTCCCGGGCCGCCGAGGCCGGCAAGCACGTGCTCTGCGAAAAACCCTTGGCCTTGACCGCCGCTGAGGCCGAGACCCTGATCGCCGTGCGCGAGGCCAGCGGCGTGCTGATCCAGGAAGCCTTCGTCGTGCGCACCCATCCCCAGTGGCTGCACGCCCGCGAACTGGTACGCCAGGGGCGCATCGGCACCTTGCGCGCGGTCAGCTGCTTTTTCAGCGAGATCAACGATGACCCCGCGAACATCGTCAACAACCCCAACTTCGGCGGCGGCGGCATCTATGATCTCGGCTGCTACCCCGTGACCTTGGCGCGCTTCCTCTTCGAGGCCGAGCCGCGCCGCGCCATTGCCTTGACCGACGTCGATCCGAGCTTCGGGGTCGACCGTTTGGCCGCCTGCATCTTGGAATTCGAGGCCGGGCTCGCGAACTTCGTCTGCTCACCCCAGCTGGTGCTCCAGCACGAGTTCCAGATCTACGGGACCGCCGGGCGGATCGAGTTGGTAAGCCCCTTCAACCCCTCGCCCGATGAGCCGGCCCGCATCCTGGTCGACCCGGGTACCAAGCTCGCCGGCGCCTCCGCGGTGACCGAGACCGTACCCGCGGTGGAGCAGTACGGGCTTGAGTTCGCGCTCTTTTCAAGGGCGATCCGCGAGGGCGGCGGACAGGCGATTTCGCTCGAGGATTCGGTCTGCAATATGCGGGCGATCGATGCCCTGTTCCGCTCGGTGAAGAGCGGCCGGTGGGAGGAGGTCTAGGCGCCGCGGGACCTGGGCGGTGTCGCTATTGCGGGTTCTCGGGCGGTTTGCGGACCGGGGCTTTGCGCGGGTTGGGTGGCGGCAAGGTGTTAAGGAACCAAAGATGGCTCGCTTGCAACGGGAAAAGGAGCGGCAAAGCGGCCTTTTCGGCCTCTTCGTGGCCACGGGCGCTGCGGTCGGCGGTGTTGCCATCGGCGCTCGCCGCGGCGGCGGCCGGCTCGACGTCGAAGGACTGCAGACCCAGCGAGGCCGGGGAAATCTCGGGTATCATCATCTCCTACACTCCACACGCGTTCTTGGTATCGTTGGGCAGAGACTATGGGCCAATCCCTAACAGACCATTAACCCTAACCGGTAAGCCTAACGCACTTGTTCAGTCCGGCCTCGCAAGCCGATGTTTCTGTTATGTTCTGTCCTCTCGCGCCAGATTTTCGGTTCCCCCCGTTTGGTGTCATCATTTGTAGAGTTTGCAGGCCGCCGATGTCCGCGCCAAATGACTTCGACCGCGCCGTCCGGCTCTACCTGGCCGGCGACCTGGCCGCCGCCGAGCCGCTGTTCGAGCGCATCGCCGGGTTGGCTGGCGCACGCTCCGCCGAGGCGCTCCACCTCGGTGGCCTGATCGCGCTCCGGACCGGGCGGGCGGCGCTCGCCGAAACCCGCCTTCGGGCCGCGACCGAGGCCGATCCACAAAAGGCGGTCTATCACGGCAACCTCGGGTCGGCGCTTAAAGAGCAAAGCCGGCTCGACGAC
This sequence comes from uncultured Alphaproteobacteria bacterium, assembly GCA_964446055.1. Taxonomy (GTDB): domain Bacteria; phylum Pseudomonadota; class Alphaproteobacteria; order VGEJ01; family VGEJ01; genus CAYUNL01. The sequence goes on from CAYUNL010000012.1 coordinate 7,459, forward strand.
GCCGCGGCGAGCTACCGCCAGGCGCTGGCGATCGAGCCGGACTACCAGCCGGCGCTCGCCAACCTCGGCTTGACGCTGATCGCGGCCGGCCAGCCGGGCTTGGCGATCGAGGTCTTTCAACGGCTGCTCGGCCTCGATCCCGCCAACGCCGAGGCCCACTTCGGTCTGGGCGACGCCTTTGCCGCGGCCGGCAAGCCGGCGCCCGCGGTGCAATCGTATCAAGAGGCGATCAGGCTACGTCCCGACTACCTCGCGGCCCTCAACAACCTTGGCAACCTGTTGGTCGAGCAGGCTGCCTTCGGCGATGCCTACGCCGCATTGGATCGGGCCTGCCGGCTTGCGCCCGCGGACGCGCGGGTGTTCGTCAATCTGGGCAACGCGCGGAGCGCCGGCGGCCGCTACGGCCCGGCGGCCGAGGCATATCGCGAGGCGCTGCGCCTCGATCCCGATTCGATCCCGGCGCTCGCCAATCTCGCCGCGCTGTCGCGCCGCAGCGGCGCCGAAGATGCGGCCCTGGCGCTCCTCGATCGGCTGCACGCACTCGAGCCCGGACGGGCCGAGAGCCACGCCGATCTCGCCCTCGTGCACGAAACGCGGGGCCGCGACGCTGAGGCGAAGGCCGCCGCCGACCGTGCCCTCGAGCTAGATCCCGGCAATGCCTCGGCGATGCGTACACTGGCGCGGCTCGACTACGGCGCCGGCGATTTCGCCGAGGCCCGCCGCCGGCTCGCCACCGTGCTCGCGCGCGGCGAGGACCCCTCGGCATCGCTGGAGCTCGGGCGCGTGCTCGACCGCATGGGCGAATTCGAAGAGGCCTTCGCCGCCTTCGCCCAGGGCAACTGCGGCTTGGCCGCGAAGCTGGAGGCGCGCGCTTACTCGATGGACAGCTACCCCCAGGCGGTGCGGCGGAACCGCGCCGCGTGGAGCGCCGAGAGTTTGGCCTCATGGCCGGCCGAGCCGCCCGCCGACGGACTGGTCGAGCCCATCTTCCTGGTCGGCTTCCCGCGCTCGGGCACCACGCTCACCCAGCAGATCCTGGCCGCACACCCGTCGCTCGAAACCGCCGAGGAGTTGCCGCTCCTCAGTGCGCTGGAACGGCGGGTGCCCGAGTTCAGCGCCTCGGGTGCTCCCTATCCCGAGGGGCTTTCCGATCTATCGGATGAGGGGATCGCGGCCCTGCGAGGCGCCTATTGGCGGGCGGGGGAGGAGGCGGTAGGCCTCGCCGAAGGCAAGCGATTGGTCGACAAGCTGCCGCTCGCACTGGTGCACCTCGGCCTGGTGCGCCGATTGTTCCCGATGGCCAAGATCCTGGTCGCGCTGCGCGATCCACGCGACGTGGTCCTGAGCTGCTTTATGCAGGCGTTCGAGGCCAATGAGGCGACGGTTCATTTCAACGACCTTGGCGGCGCCGCACGCCTTTATGCCGAGGTCATGGGGCTGTGGCTCGATATCCGCGATGGTGCGGGCCTGGACGCCCATGCCTTTCGCTACGAAAGCCTGGTCGCCGAGCCGGCCGCGACCGTGGCGGCGATCTGCGAACATCTCGGGCTCGGCTACACCGATTCGCTTCTCCGCTATCACCAGCAGTCCCGGCCGGTGGCGACGCCGAGCTATCGCGACGTAGCCGAGCCCGTCTATTCCCGCGCCGTCGGCCGCTGGCGGAAGTACCGCGACCATCTCAAGGGCGTGGCGCCGACTCTGGCGCCGTTCGTCGCCGCCCTCGGCTACGCCGAGGACTAGCGTCAATCGCGCAGAAGGGCGCGCAACGGAGTATCGAGATCGGCCAGGCGCGCGCGATCCACTCGCCGTTTTTGTGCGATCAGCCGCCGAGCCACGGCTACGTCGCGGGCGCCGTTGATGGCGGTGGCCGCGACGACCCGATCCTCGCGTAGCTCGAAGATGGTGAAGGACTCGCCCCCCATGTCGCCGCGGAGCACCGAATCGCTCTCGGCGTCGGGCAGGCCCAGCATCTGCAGGTTCACCTCGTACTGATCGGACCAGAACCACGGCACCTCGGCGTAGGGTTCGCCCTCGCCGCACATGGCGCGGGCCGCGGCGATCGCCTGGTTCTGCGCGTTCTGCCACGATTCAAGCCGTATCCGGCGGCCGAGGATCGGATTGGGATGCTCGGTCGCGTCGCCGGCCGCGAAGATGGTCGGCTCGGAGGTCTGGCCGAATTCGTCGACGGCGATCCCGTTGCCGATCTCGAGGCCCGCGGCCTTGGCGAGCTCGGTTTCGGGCACCACGCCGACCGCGATCACCACTGCGTCCGCCGCCACCCCGGTGTCGTCGGCGAGGCGTACCTGCTCGATTGTTCCGTCGCCCTCGAGCGCGGTGACGCCGGTGCCGAGCCTGAGTTCGACCCCGTGGGCGCGGTGGAGTTGCGCGAAGTACTCGCCCATCTCCACCGTCATGACCCGCGCCAACAATGAATCCAGGACCTCGATCACCGTCACCTCGCACTCGCGCGTGCGCGCCGCCGCCGCGACCTCGAGGCCGATGTAGCCGCCGCCGACGATAACGATCCGGGCACCCGGCTCGAGGGCGGCGCGAATGGCGAGCGAATCCTCGATCCCGCGAAGGACGTGGACGCCGCCGAGCTCATTGCCCGGAAGCGGCAGCCGGCGCACGGCCGAGCCGGTCGTCAACAGGAGCTTGTCATAGGACTCGGCGGTGCCGTCACCAAACTCGACCCTCCCCGCCTCGCGGTCGATCGCGACGGCGCGAATCCCGAGCCGGAGCTCGATCCGCTGCTCGTCGTAGAACTCGGCCGGGTTGAGATGGGTCCGCTCCGGCTCGTAGTCGCCCAAGAGGACCTGCTTGGACAAAGGCGGCCGCTCGTAGGGTAGGTGAGGCTCTTCGCCGACTAGCACGATGCGGCCGCTGAAACCATGTGTGCGCATGGCCTCGGCGGCGCGGCCGCCGGCCTGGCCGGCGCCGACAATGACATGGGTCTGTGGCATCGGGCGCGCCTGAGCCGCGGCTCAGGCCTTGGGGATACCGATGAACACGTCGCCGTCCTCGACCTTGACGGGATAGCTGTTGAGGTCGCCATCGGCGGGCGGCCCCAGACACTTACCGGTGGGGATATGAAACTGGGATTGGTGCAGCGGGCACTCGACGGCGTCGCCTTCGACGAATCCCGCAGACAGGACGGCATACTCGTGTGGGCATATATTGTCTAGGGCATGGAAGGCATCGCCGATCCTATAGACGGCAACCTCGCGCTCGCCAATGGTGAGCGCCTTGGGCTCGTCCACGGCGATCTCGTCCGCCGCCGCCGCCCGGTGCCACGTGACATTGTCCTCGGCCATTTTCGCCCCTCTCCCTCGTCGTGCCCCGGAACCCGCGCGATGTGCATTCGCGCGCGCGGAGAATACCGAGCGCCACCGACGGCCACAATGCCGAGATTCGTGCACCGCGCACCGCCCGCCTCGACACGCTCGCCAAGCGCTACCGGGAGGCCCGGCGATTTGCCGACGCCGCGCTACTGCGGAAAACCGACCGCGAGACCGAGGCGGCCGCGATGGCCGCCCGCGCTGGGGCGATCCGGGAGTCCGGCGTAGGGCCGCGGCAATGAGCATCGTAGTGGCCGCGGTTGCCCGATGGCGGAGAGCCTGGAGTTCGGCGAAAGGCCCTCATACCTCGGGAACGCGATGCTCTAGCACCTGGAACAAGCAGAACACCATCCCACCCGGAGAGCGGAAACACGCGACGATGCGTCGTCCGTACTGAGCCTCGATCTCATCGGGGCCATGCAGCAGCGTCGCTCCCGCCCCGAGCGCTTGCTCGACCGCTGAGTCAATAGCATCGACGGAATGGGACATGTGCGTCGCCCCATAGGCAAACTCGTCCGGAAGGAATTGCTCCAATCCCCACTCCTCGGCCAAGACCATATACTTGTCGCCGATCCGGACGAGCGCCTGGAACTGCTCCTTGCCACCGATGGTGACCGGTTCCTTCTCGATGACGATCTCGTGGCCCATTCTGCGGTTGAACTCGAGCTCCGCTTCGAGATCGGGACATTTCATTCCGACGTTCCACAGCGTTTTGCTCATGTCTCCCCCTTTTCAGCGCCTGCCGACGCCGGTGTCTTTTGCGCTCGCCAAACCTGGGAGCGCATCCTGAAGCAGGTGTTTGTTGGTGGCGTCGGGTTCGAGCTCGCCACGCTCGATACGGTGGATGAGCGCGGTGATGGCCGCGTTGTGCGGCGTCTCGATCCCGACCTGCTCGCCTTTGCGGACGATGAAGCCGTTCATGAACTCGATCTCGGTCGGCCGCCCCTTCCACACGTCCTGGACCATCGAGGGGTACAGGTCCCCACTCGCCGGGTATGCCGCACGAAGGGCCTGGGCCACGCGTGGTTCGCCGGCCTCTTCGAGGAAGTCTTGGGGCGTGCAGCCGTAGAGGCATGATCCTTCCGGCGTCACGCCGGACGCGAGCGCGACCCGCACCGCCTCGGCTTCCAGCGCTCGTGCGAAACGCCAGACCGCCGGATCGCGCAGTATCCAGGCGGCGTTGCGGCCGGTAAGCGTGCACACGGCGTTCATCATGCAGTTGTGAACAAGCTTCGCCCACAGCTCGCCCCAAATGTTGGAGGTGATACGGACCTCGCCGAAGTCAGATAGCACGGCGGCCGCCCGCTCCACCACTTCCGAGGCGCGCCCGGCGAGATCCCCGAGCACGAAACCGCGCTCTGCGGGGTTGTCCTGCCGGGCGACGCCGGGCGCGATGAGTGCGCCGTCGATCAGCGCCACCCCGCCGATCACGCGTTCTTTCCCGATGGCTTGGGCGATGGCTTCCTCGTTGATCCCGTTCTGCAACGAGACCACGGACGAGGACGAGGTGAGGTACGGCAACAGGGCGCGAACGGTATCCTCGGTCTGAAACGACTTGACGCAGAGATAGACGAGGTCGGGCGCCTCGCCAGCGCTGTCGAGCTCGTCGATCGTGACGGCGCGCACCGGCACCGCGGCGTCGTCGAACTGGCCCTTCAAGACAAGGCCCTGGGCGTTCATCGCCCCGACGTGCTCGGCCCAGCCATCGACGAGCACGGGCGCGCGCCCAGCCTTGGTGAGGCGGTAGCCCACGACGCCACCGATGCCGCCGACGCCGGCAATCCACACGATCGGCCTCAAACCTCAGACCTCCTCGCCAAGGAACCTAGCATCTCCGAACCCAAAGAGCTCACGAAGTAGGTTCGCTTTCGCCCCGGGCAAGGAGAACCAGGAGGGCGTTGTCGGTGAGCCACGCGAACACCCCGGCGGCGGAGGTAGAGGCGATGAGGAGCGGTGTGCCGACACAGCAGCCGACCAGGGCCGCCAGGCCGGAGATGAAGGCGATAGGCTTATCGTTCATGGATGTTCCTTTGGTCTAGCCTGCGCAGCACGAGAGTTTGGCGATGTCCTTGTCGAAGCCCTGCGCGGCGAGCTTCAATCCCTCGACCGTGGTGAGGTATGGAAAGATGGTCTCGCCGAGTTCGGTCACGGTCATGCCGTGCTTGATCGCGAGCGCCGCGGTTTGGATCGACTCGCCGCCCTCCGGCGCCAGGACATGCGCGCCGAGAAGCCGGCCGGTTCCGGCGTCGGCCACCAGCTTGATCAGCCCGCGCGTATCGCGCGCGGCGAGCGCCCGCGGCAGATACTCCAGCCCCAGCACCGAGGTTCTGGCCGCAAGGCCGTGCGCCCGCGCCGCGGCTTCGGTGAGGCCGACGCTTGCCGCCTGGGGGTCGGTGAAGGTGACCGCCGGCATCGCCGCGGCATCGTAACGGCGGGCATCGGTGTTGAGCGCGTTCTCGGCCGCGAGTTTGGCGCCGTAGGCGGCCATGTAGACGAACTGGTGCCGCCCGGTGACGTCGCCGGCGGCATAGACGTCGGGGTTCGAAGTACGCATGCGGTCGTCGACGGCGATACCGCCCTTGGCCGACACCGCGACGCCGGCGGCGTCGAGATCCAGTCCCGCCGTGTTCGGCTGCCGGCCGGCGGCGATCAAGACCGCAGCGGCATCGATCGTCCCATCGCCGAGTTCCAATGCCACGCCCGTTTCGCTTTTGCGAATCCGCTGGTACCGACAGCCCTCGCGAACCGCGATGCCCTCGCCGCGAAAACACCCGGCCAACGCGGCGCCGACCTCGGGCTCCGATTCGGGCAGCAGCCGGGAGCGGCAGACCAGCGACACCGCAACGCCGGCGCGCGCGAACATCTGGGCGAGCTCGCATCCGACATAGCCAGCGCCGATCACCAGCAGCGATTCAGGCAGGCGATCGAGCTCCATGGCGGCGGTGCTGGTGAGTGTGGGAACGTCTTCGATGCCGGGGATGTCGGGAAACGCCGGAGACGCACCGGTCGCGACCACGATCTTGTCGGGGCGCACTTCGGTTCCGTTCACGCGCACCCCGTCGCCGGTCAGCCGCGCCGGGCCCTCGACATAGGCGATGGAGTCGTAGGCGGGCAGGAGGTCGGCGTACTTGGCCTGGCGCAGACTGGCGACCAGCTCGTCCTTGTCGGCGATCACGGCAGCCCAGTCCTCGACATCGGCCCTGGCACGGACGCCCGCGAAGCGCGACGCAGCCGCCGCTTGGTGCAGCGTCTCGGTAGCGCGGATCAGTGTCTTGGAGGGCACGCAACCGACGTTGACACAGGTGCCGCCGATGGTCCCGTGACCGATCAGCGCCACTTGCGCGCCGAGCTCGGCGCCGCGGATGGCGGCGGCGAAGCCGGCGGAGCCGGCCCCGATCACCGCAAGGTCGAAGGCATTGTCAGCTGATTGATCGAGCATTGATTCCTCCGCTTCGAGGGCACAATATGGAACCTGTAGCGACTATAGGTTCAAGCGCGATTCGAACGCGAGGTAGTCATGACGGGAGGCTCCTACACCGAGGTTTCGATCGGCGCGCTCGCCGCGCGAACCGGCTGCAAGACGGAAACCATTTGATATTACGAGCGCATCGGGATTCTGCCGGCGCCGCCGCGCACGGCGGGCGGCCAGCGGCGCTATCCCCTCGATCACCTGATGCGCCTCAACTTCATCCGCCGCGCCCGCGAGCTAGGCTTCCCGCTCGACGAGGTGCGGGCGTTGTTGCGGCTGGTCGACGAGGGCGGCCATTCGTGCGCCGAGGTCGAGACGTTGGCGCGCGGCCACCTCGATTCGGTGCGGGTCCGCATCGCCGACCTCGAGGCGATGGAGGCGGTGCTTGCGGACATGGCCACGCGCTGCGCCGGCGGCACCGTGCCCGATTGCCCGATCATCGAGGCGCTGTTCCGTGAGCCCGAAGCCGCGTGATCGCATTGCGCTTGCGCGCGCGCTGCCGCGCCGGCTCGCCGCGGGGGCCATACCCCCAGACCTTGGTGGATCGAGGCCATGATCGCGGGCGATTCGCATAGCTCGGATTTCCGCCGGCGGCACTGGGAGGTCACCTACGGGGCCAAGCCGACCACCGAGCTCAGCTGGTTTCAGGATACGCCCACCATGTCCCTGGCCATGATCGAGACCACCGGGCTGGGCCAGAAGGCGCGCATCGTCGACGTCGGCGGCGGCGCTTCGAGATTGGCCGAGCGCCTACTCGAGTCCGGTTATGGGCGGCTCGCGGTTCTCGACATCACGTCCGCCGCGCTCGCCGAGGCACGAGCGCGGCTCGGGCCGCGGGCAAACGAGGTAGAGTTCATCCACGCCGATGTCACGGCGTGGAAGCCGGCCCACGTTTACGAAATCTGGCACGACCGCGCGACTTTCCATTTCCTGATCGCGGCGGCGGAGCGGCGCGCCTATCGCGCGGCGCTGGAGGTTGCGCTGGCGCCCGCGGGCCAAGCGATCATCGCCACCTTCGGCCCCGACGGGCCGCCCTCGTGCTCAGGCTTGCCCGTCATGCGTTACGGTCCCGTGGAAATCGCCCGTGAGCTGGGCGCGGCCTTCACGCTCGTCGAAGAGCGCGTCGAGAATCACCGCACCCCGGCCGGCGCGATTCAGAAGTTCCGCTACTACCGTCTGCGGCGGCGCTAAGACCTGATGGGGCCGGGGGTTGGTCGGACCCGGCAGTTGCCGAGGGACCGTCTCAGGTTTCTCAGGTGGCCTCGATTAGGTCCCATTTGTTGCCGTAGAGATCTTCGAGAACGGCAACCGTCCCATAGCCCTCTTCCCTCGGCGTCTCGCAGAAGCGCACGCCCTCGGACCGCATGGCTTTGTAGTCGCGCCAGAAATCGTCGGTGTTCAGGAACAGAAAGACCCGGCCACCAGTCTGGTCGCCGACACGATGGGCCTGCATTTGGTTTGCGGCCTTGGCCAGCAGCAATCGTGTCTTGCCCGATCCGGGCGGCGCGACCAAGACCCAGCGCTTGCCATCCGCCAAGGGACTGTCCTCAACAAGATCGAAGCCGAGCTTAGTCGTGTAGAAATCGATGACCTCGTCGTAGTCGCGTACGACAAGCGCGATACTTTCGATATGCCGGCTCATGATTGGGGCTTCAGTTGTGGACGAATCCGGTGCCGGTGCGGTCCTTGGGGTCGGGAGCAAGCCCGAGGGTGGTCTGGCGGAGGTGGTCCCAGAGCGCGAGGCGCGACCAATCGGGTTCGGGCAGGGGCTTTAGCTCATCGCTCAGGAAGGGGTTGGGCAGGAACACGGTGAGCTGCTGCTCGTCGTGGCCGTTGAGGAGGCGGAGGCCCCAGCTGTTGGGCGTTCCCGCCTCGGATAGCTGGCGGTAGAGCTCGGCGCGGGCGGTGCGGCGGTGGGCGGCGAGTGCGGGCGAGACCGGGGCGCCGGCGCTGCCGCGATGGGGGCCGATGCAGATGTGGAAATGCCAGGCGCCGAAGTCGACCGTCAGGTAGCCATCGAGCATGGCCATCTTGCGGGGCGGGTCGGGGGTGGCGATCTCCCACGCCGCGCCCTCGATCAGCGGGCCGAAGTGGATGCTCTGCCAGTGGTTCTGGAAGACGTCGGTAAGGAGTGCGCGGAGCGCCGCTTCCGAGGTGTCGAGCCCGAAGACCTCGAGCGTCCCCAGGCCCGGCTCGGTCACAGTGCGCGGCGGGTTCGCTTGGGCAGGCGGCATGCCGTCAAGTTAGCACATGCGCCGGCGCGCCGAATGCTGATAGTCTCGGGCCCTACGATCAAGGGGAGACCGGAGCGACATGAGCGCAGCAGACCTCGCCGCGACGGCGCGCGAACTGGTGGCCGCGGGCAAGGGAATCCTTGCCGCCGACGAGAGCACGCCGACCATCAAGAAACGGCTTGAGACGATCGACGTCGAGTCCACCGATGAGACGCGGCGGGCCTACCGCGAGCTCTTGTTTACCACCGAGGGAATCGGCGAGCACGTCAGCGGCGTGATTCTGTACGACGAGACCCTTCGTCAGTCGAGCGCCGAGGGCGTGCCGTTCGTCAAGCTGCTGGCCGAGGCCGGGGTCATGTCGGGGATCAAGGTCGACGGCGGGGCCAAGCTGCTGGCGCTGGCGCCGGGCGAGAAGGTGACCGAGGGACTCGACGGGCTGCGCGGCCGGCTCGAGGAGTACGTGGACCTGGGCGCGCGCTTCACCAAGTGGCGGGCGGTCATCACCATCGGCGACGGCATTCCGAGCGCCACCTGCATCGAAGTCAACGCCCACGCGCTGGCCCGCTTCGCCGCGCTGTCGCAGGAGGCGGGCCTGGTGCCCATCGTCGAGCCCGAGGTGTTGATGGACGGCGCCCACGATATCCTCGCCTGTGCGGCGGTCACCGAGAAGACGCTGGAGTGCGTCTTCGCGGCGCTGTTCGAACAGCGGGTATCGCTGGAGGGAATGCTTCTCAAGCCCAATATGGTGATTCCCGGCAAGGACTGTGGCGCGCAAGCCGACCCCGAAGAAGTCGCGGCGGCGACGCTTCAGGTGTTCCGCCGCGTGGTGCCGGCGGCGGTGCCGGGAGTGGTCTTTCTGTCGGGCGGCCAGTCCGAGGAGGAGGCGAGCGCGAACCTCAACGCGCTCAACGCCCTGGCCGCGAGTGCGCCGTGGCAGCTCAGCTTTTCCTATGGCCGCGCGCTACAGCAATCGGCGCTCAAGGCGTGGGGAGGCAAGGCGGGCAACCTGGCCGCCGGTCAGGCGGCGCTGCGGCACCGCGCACGCATGAATGGCGCCGCGCGCACGGCGAGCTATAACGCAAACCTGGAAGCGGAATCGGCGGCCGCCTGAGCGAGACGCGGCCTAGGGCATCGAGCGGGCGGCGGCCGGCTCGGACCCTCCTTTGTTCAGCGCCAAGATGCTGCCCAGCAGCACGACCACGACGCCAAGCAGCGAGACCGCGGTCCAGGTGTGGTCTTCGAACGCGGTCGAGATGGAGAGCGCGACGATCGGCACCAGGACGATGACGTAGGCGACGCGGTCGGGGCCGATGCGCTCGATCAGGGTGAGGTAGGAGAGGTAGGCCACGAGCGAGGCCGCCAGCACGACCCACAGCAAGCCGGCGAGGAAGCCGAGCGAGGGGTCCCACGTCACTTCGCCACCGAGCGCAAGCGAGATCGCGAAGGTGAACGCCGCGCCATAGCCCATGCCGAGCGCGGCGGTCTCGATGATCGGCATGCCGGCTTGCTGGTTGCGGGCCGCGGTCAAGCTGCCGAGCGCCAGCGCCAGCGTGCCGGCGAACGCAAAACCAAGCCCGGCGAGCGCCGTCTGCGAGGCCTCGAAGTCCCGCAACTCCGGCCAGAACACCATCGCCACGCCGACGAGCCCGAGCCCGCCCGCGAGTACCATCCGCGGCTTGATCGTGAGGCCGATCAGCGCCGCACCCAGGAAGACCGTCGCCACCGGCAGCAACGAGAACACCAGCGGCATCAGGCCGCTGGTCAGGCGCGCGACCGCGTTGTAGGTGCCGATGTCCACCAGCCCGAACAGCAACACGCCCTGCAGCGCGATGAAAGGGTGCTGGCGCCAGGGAATGCGGAGGCGCCGGCCGCGCCAGGCGCACCAGCCGATCAACAACACCGCGGCGAGGCCAAAGCGATAGGCGACCAGCATCTCGGGCGCCACCACACCAAGCTGGTTCTTGGTCGCGAATGGAGTGACGCCCCACGCCAATACCGCGGCGGCGAACAGGAGCGGTGTCTTCATGGCGGCGATTCTCCGGGCTGGCGCGCGCGGCACATGATCACAACCGCGCCCCCGGTACAATCGGATTCTTGGCCCTGTGCGGCACCGACATCGTTGCGCCGGGCGCGCCTTTTCCTCTATGTCATCGATTCGGGGCTGCGGCAGGGGTATCGCGTATGGGCGCACCGTCCGAGACCGGAAGCACCTACCGATCCGCGGGGGTCGATGGCGCCGCGGCCGACGCCGCGCTCGCCCGCATCGCCGCGCGCGTGCGCAAGACCTGGCCGCCGGCGGGCGAGCCGGGCGCGGTCGCCCTCGACCTCGGCCACTTCGCGACGGTCATCGATATCGGTGGCGGGGTCGGGCTGGCGTTGTGTACCGACGGCGTCGGCAGCAAGGCCTTGATCGCGCAAATGCTCGGCCGCTACGACACTATCGGCATCGATTGCGTGGCGATGAACGTCAACGATCTGGTGTGCATCGGCGCGACGCCGCTGTCGTTTCTCGACTATATCGCGGTCGAGCGCGCCGATCCCGCCATGCTCGACGAGATCGCCAAGGGACTGTGTGTCGGCGCCGCCGCGGCCGGGGTCTCGATATCGGGCGGCGAGATCGCCCAGCTCGGCGACATGATCAAGGGCCACGGCGATGGCCGGGGCTTCGATCTTGTCGGCATGGCGGCGGGCACCGTCGCACTCGACGCTGTCCTCAGCGGCGCCGGCATCGAGGACGGCGACGCGGTAATCGGGCTGGCCAGCAACGGCGTTCATTCCAACGGCCTGAGTCTGGCGCGCAAGGCCTTTTTTGCCGATCACGGACTGACGCACGAGGCGAGGCTTCCGGGCCTCGGGGCAACCCTGGGCGAAGAGCTCTTGCGCCCGACCCACATCTACGTCGCCGAGGCGCTGGAGGTGCGCGCCCGGGTGCCCTCGCTCAAGGCCATGCTCCACATCACCGGGGATGGCTTCCTCAACCTCACGCGGGTGCAATCGGAGGTCGGGTTCATGCTCGATGCCCTGCCCCCGGTCCCGGCCATCTTCTCGGGCATCGCCGAGCATGGTGAGGTCTCGGCCGAAGAGATGTACGCCGCCTACAACATGGGGATCGGTTTTTGCTTCGTGACCGCGGCGCAAGACGCCGCCGAGGTCATCGACATCGCCGCCGCGCACGGCCGCCAGGCGAGCGTCATCGGCGCCGCCGAGACGCGGAACCCGGGCCGCGTGACCATCCCCGCCAACGCCTTCGCCGAGCATGACATCCTCGGCGAGGGCAAGGCCTTTCACCGCGCCTGAGGGTGCCCGCAACAATGACCGAGACCAAGAGCCGCGCCATCGTCCGCACCGTGACCGGCGAGCCCACCTCCGACGGCGCCGGGGTCCGGCTGACCCGCATCCTGGGCGGCGCGGCGTTCGAGACGTTCGATCCGTTCCTCCTTTTGGACGAGTTCCGGAGCGACGATCCGAGCGCCTACATCACCGGCTTTCCGCCCCACCCGCACCGCGGTTTCGAGACCGTCACCTACATGCTGCACGGCACCATGCAGCACGAGGATTCGACCGGCACCAAGGGCGTGCTGACCTCGGGTTCGGTGCAATGGATGACCGCCGGGCGGGGCATCATCCACTCGGAGATGCCGGGCCAGACTGACGGCCTGTTGTGGGGCTATCAGCTGTGGATCAATCTGCCGGCGGCGCTCAAGATGAGCCCACCCCGCTACCAAGACATCCCCGCCGAGCGCATCCCCGAGTCCGCCGATGCGCAGTGCACGGTGCGGGTGATCGCCGGCAGCCACGGCACGCTCGCGGGTGCGGCCGAGACCCTGATTCCGGTGACCTACCTCGACGTCCGATTGGCAGCCGGTACGGATTTCACCGCCGCGCTCGGCGAGGGTGCGAACGCGTTCGCCTACGTCTACGACGGTGCCGTGGTCGGCCGGGACACCGTGGGGCGGGAGGTGCGCGCCGAGCGCGGCGTGATGGCGGTGCTGAGCGCCGAGGGGGCGGTGGCGCTGAGCGCCGGCGAGGCCGGGGCCCGGTTCCTGTTGATTGCCGGCGCCGCGCTGAACGAGCCGGTGGCGCGCTACGGACCCTTCGTCATGAACAACCGCGAGGAACTGGCGCAAGCGGTCGAGGACTACCAGCGCGGCACCTTTGCCGGGCCCTCGGCGGGCCCCGGCGGCGGGCGCTAGATGCCCTGGCCCTCGACGATCTCCTCGAGCCGCCTGATCTCGCTGCGGGCGCCACGGAGGTGGGGATGGACCTCGATCGCGTCACGAAAGGCGGCCAGCGCGCCGGCCGGATCGTCGAGCGCCAGGTAAATCATGGCGAGCCCCGAGAGGGCGCCGAAGTGGCGCGGCTCGAGGGCCAGCGTCCGCTCAACATCGGCGATCGAGGCCTCGTAATCGCCCATCAAGAAGTACACCGTGGCGCGCTTGTTCCAGCCCTCGGCGAAATCGGGATCGAGCTCGACGATGGCATCGAAGAACTCGAGCGCGTCGTCGAGCTCGCGGACCGACATGGTGCGGACTCCACGCGCGTAGAAGAGGTCCACCGTCGGCTTGCCCGATTCGCCCCAGACTTGCCAGATGCTGCCCTCGATGAAGGCGATCTGCGCCGGATCGGAGGTGGCGCGAAGCTCGTCGAACAGTATCTCGAGGCGGGGATCTTCCTGGCGCGCCCAGCCGAGTGTCGCCAGCGCCATCACGCACAGCGAAACCAGCCCGGCGATCACGATTGTCTTGGTTGGCATCATTCCAATATAGTCCGCGGCGCTGCCCGCGCCCAGCGCCGATCGCTCAGGGCTCGCCCTCGCCCACGGTGCCGCTCAGGTTGTCGACCGCATCCTGGGCGCCGCTCAAGTAGGGATGGACGGCCAGCGCATCGCGGAAGGCCTTGAGCGCGCCGGCCTCGTCGGAGCGTTGCAGGCAGATCATGCCCAGCCCCGACATGGCGCCGAAGTGCCGCGGCTCCAAGCTGAGCGTGCGGCGGATATCGTGCACTGCTAGGTCGTGTTCGCCGATCAGATAGTAAAGCGTCGCCCGCTTGTTCCAGGCCTCGGCGAAATCGCCGGTCGTCTCAAGCGCCGAGTTCAAGAGTGCGAGCGCCGCTGCGAAGGCGCCCCGCGACATCGCCTCGCTCGCCACCGCGAGCATCCGGTCGGCGGCCTCGACGCCGGATTCCGCCCACAACCGCCAGATCTTCGATTCGACCTTGCGCGCCTCGTCCTCGTCGCTCGCGCGGGCAAGCTCGGCGAACAGCCGGTCGAGATCGGTTTCGGCGTGCCGCGCCATCGGGCTCAAGCCGAAAGTGCGGCCGGACGAGGCCCGCCGCTCGCCCAATCCAAGAGCTCCACGGTGTGGACCACCGGCACACCGGTCGCGGCCGAGATCTGGGTCATGCAGCCGATGTTGCCGGTAGCGATCACCGCCGGCGCCACACGCTCGAGGTTGGCGGCCTTGCGCTCGCGGAGCGAGGCCGCGATCTCCGGCTGAAGCAAGTTGTAGGTCCCGGCCGAGCCGCAGCAGAGGTGACTTTCGAGGGGCTCGTGGACATCGAAACCGGCGCCGCCGAGGAGCGCTTTCGGCGCCTCGTCGACGGCCTGGCCGTGGCGGAGCGAGCACGCCGCATGATAGGCGACCCGTAGCCCGCTGGGCTCGGCGGCGGGCGCGGGAGCAAGCGCGGCAACGATCTCGGTGACATCGCGGGCGAGCGCCGAGACCCGGGCCGCGCGATCCGCCCAGGCGCCGTCCTCGCGCAACACGAAGCCGTAATCCTTGAGCATCGTGCCGCAGCCCGAGGCGTTCACCACGATGCCGTCGAGGCCGGCGCCATCGGCCTCGCGCAGCCAGGCCGCGATGTTGGCCTTGGCCTGGGCGGTCGCCGAGGCCTGCTTGCCGAGATGATGGGCGAGCGCGCCGCAGCAGCCCATGCCGCGGGCCACCACCACCTCGCAGCCAAGTCGCGTCAGCAGCCGCACCGTCGCCTCGTTGATCTCTGGCGCAAGCACCCGTTGCACGCAGCCGCTGAGGAGGCCGAGCCGCATGCGCCGCGCGCCCTCGGCCGGGAACACCTGCGGCGAATCCACGGGCGAGTCCTTGGGCAGGTGCCAAGGCACCAGGTCGAGCATCGCCCGAACCCGCCCGGGCAGGGCGCGGCGCAGGGGTCGCGCGGCCAGCGCCGCCGTCAGCGCCAGGCGGAAGGCGCCGGGACGGGGCAAGATCGCCGCCAGCGCGGCGCGCAGCCAGCGTTCGCCGAGCGGGCGGCGGTGGGTGCGCTCGACGTAGCCGCGGGCGTGGTCGACGAGGTGCATGTAATTGACGGAGGCGGGGCAGGTGCTGACGCACGCCAGGCACGACAGGCAACGGTCGATGTGTTTGACCACCGTGGCCGAGGCCGCCTTGCCCTGCTCGAGCATGTTCTTGATCAGATAGATGCGGCCGCGCGGGCTGTCGAGTTCGTCGCCCAGGAGGACATAGGTGGGACAGGTCGCCGTGCAAAAGCCACAGTGCACGCAGGCGCGCAGAATGCGCTCGGACTCGGCGGTGTCGGGATCGGCGAGCTGAAGCGGCGAGAAGTGTGTCTGCATCGGCCCTACGGGGCGGCGACCATGCGGCCGCGATTGAGGATCCCGCGCGGATCGAAACCGTCTTTGATTCGTTGACTGAGCGCCGCGAGGGCACGTGGCTGCGGTTCGAAGACCGGTACTTTGGCGCGCACCTCGGTGGGCGCGCGGAACAGGAAGGCGTGACCGCCGGCCTCGGCCACTGCCGCGCGCACCGGCTCGGCCTGCGCCGCCGCCCCGGGCTTGAGCTGCAGCCAGACCAGCCCGCCGGCCCAATCGTAGAGTGCCTCGCACGCTGTGACCTGGCGGATTCGCGTGACGATATTTGCGCCTTCGGCGGGGGCGACCGAGAGCCGCCAGAGGATCGACTCGCCGTCGCCGCCGACGAGCGGGGCGACATCGCGGACCTCGTGCCAGAGGCGCTGGGAGTCTTCGTCGAGGAGGGTCGCGGCCGGGCCGAGGCCGGCGAGCTCCGCCACCACGAGGCTGGCGCGGGCATCGGCCGAGGGGGCGGGTCCCTCGAGCCGGATCGCGCTGACCGGCCCTCCGGCGTCTGCCACCTCGGGCACTGCCGAGCGCGCTGCGGCTGCGGCGGGCAGGTGGGCGAGGCCCGAGGCCTCGCCGCGGCCGCGTGCCGCCTTACCCAGCGTGGCAACGCCGGCCACCTCGTCGAGGCCCCGAACCAAGACCGTTCGCGTAGCCTCGGGCGCGGGCACGGTCTTTAGTGTGACCTCGGTCATCGCCGCCAGCGTGCCATAGGAGCCGGCCAAGAGCTTGCACATGTCGTAGCCGGTGACGTTCTTGACCACACGGCCGCCGGAGACGAAGGCCTCGCCGCGTCCCGAGACGCCGTGCACGCCGAGGAAGTGATCGCGCGCGGCGCCCGCCTTGAGGCGGCGCGGACCCGAATGGTTGCAGCCCAGCACGCCGCCGATGGTGGCGGCGCCGGCCGCGCCGCCCAAGAGGGGGCCGAAGTCGGGCGGCTCGAAGGCCAGCGTCTGGCGCTCGGCCGCCAGCCGCGCCTCGATCGCCGCAAGCGGGGTGCCGGCGCCGGCGGTCATCACCAACTCGTCAGGCTCATAGAGCGTGATGTCGTCGAGGTCCGATAGATCGAGCCGGCGCTCGGCCGCAAGCGGGCGGCCCAAGGACTCTTTCGAGCCGGCACCGCCGAGGTCGATGGCCTCGGCCTCGGCCACGGCCCAGGCCAGCGCCTCGCGAACCTCCTCGGCGTTGCGCGGCTGATAAGTCTCGACCATCAGAAGCGGGGGAGGTCGGGGAACCGCAGTTGGCCACCGTGCACGTGGACCCGTCCGAGCTCGACGCAGCGGTGCAGGACCGGAAACATCTTGCCCGGATTGAGGCGCCCTTCGGGGTCGAAGGCGCACTTGAGGCGCTGCTGGTGGTTGAGATCGTCCTCGCTGAACATGACCCCCATGAGGTCGCGCTTCTCGACGCCGACGCCGTGCTCACCGGTCAAGACGCCGCCCACCTCGACGCAGAGCTTGAGGATGTCGGCGCCCAATCGCTCGGCCCGCTCGATCTCGCCGGGCCGGTTGGCGTCGTAGAGGATCAGCGGATGGAGGTTGCCGTCGCCGGCGTGGAAGACGTTGGCGAGGCCGAGGCCGGCGGTTTCCGACATCTCGCGCATGCGCGCCAGGACCTCGGCCAGGCGGCGGCGCGGGATGGTGCCGTCCATGCAG
>CAYUNL010000012.1:24774-27125 GCA_964446055.1 uncultured Alphaproteobacteria bacterium
GTAATCGGGCGAGATGCGGCCGATGGCGGGGAAGGCGTTCTTGCGCCCGGCCCAGAAGCGGAGGCGTTCTTCCTCGCTCTCACTTTCCTTGACCGAGGTCGCGCCGGCGGCCTCGGCGATGGCGCGCACCGCGCCGGCCTGGTGGCCGACCTCGGCCTCGGCGCCGTCGAGCTCGACGATCAGCAACGCCTCGGCCTCGGCGGGATAGCCGGGGTGACAGAAATCCTCGGCCGCGGCGATGGCCGAGCGGTCCATCATTTCCATACCGCCGGGGATGATGCCGGCGGCGATGATCTGGGCCACGCAATCGCCGGCGTCCTCGTTCGAGCCAAAGCCGATCAAGAGCGCCTTGGCGGTATCGGGCCGGCGCAGGATGCGCACGGTGACCTCGGTGATGACGCCGAGGAGACCTTCGGAGCCGGTGAGCACGCCGAGCAAGTCGTAGCCCTCGGAATCGAGGTGCTTGCCGCCGAGCCGCACCACCTCGCCGTTCATCAGCACCACCTCGAGGCCCAACAGGTTGTTGGTGGTCAGGCCGTACTTGAGACAGTGCACGCCGCCCGAGTTCTCGGCCACGTTGCCGCCGATGGTGCAGGCGATCTGGCTCGAGGGGTCGGGTGCGTAGTAAAAGCCCTCGGCCGCCACCGCCTCGGTGATGGCGAGGTTGGTCACGCCGGGCTGGGCGACGACGCAGCGGTTGTCGAAATCGACCTCGAGGATGCGGTTGAATCGGGCGAGCCCGAGGATGATGCCGTCGACCAGCGGCAGCGCCCCGCCCGAGAGCGAGGTCCCGGCGCCGCGCGGCACCACCTTGACCCCCTCGGCATCGCATAGCTCGAGAATGCGCGCCACCGCCTCGGCGGTCTCGGGCAGGACGACCGCGAGCGGCACCTGGCGGTAGGCGGTCAGCCCGTCGGATTCGTAAGCGCGAAGCGCGTCTTGATCGTCGATGACGCCCTCGCCGGGGACGATCTTGCGAAGGGCGGCGATGATTTGCGTCCGCTTGGCGATGACTGCCTGATCGGCCTCGGGCATGCGCATGACGGGTCTCGCGGCGGGCTCGCAGCTTCGGCGAAGGATGGCCCGCTCCGTGGGCTTTGGCAAGCCCGCGCCCCGCCACGGCCGGGCCGCCGGCGCTCACGATGCCGGCATCGGTGGTCGGGGTCAGGGCGGGGGGGTGCGGCTGAAGCGCGGGGGGCCTAAGGAGCTTGGGCCTCGGCGAGGAGCCAGGTGGTGAAGGCTTTGACCTTGGGGGTCTCGGCGGTGGCCTTGGGGCAGACGATGTAATAGGCGTAAGCCGCTGGCAGGCTGAGCGCAAAGGGACGGATGAGCCGCTCGGCGGCGAGGTCGGCGGCGGCCAGCGCGCCACGGGCCAGCGCCACGCCCTGGCCCTCCACTGCGGCCTGCACCAGATTGCTCGAATCGGTGAAGATCGGCCCGCGCGTAGGGTCGATCTCGGGCAAATCGGCGGCCAAGAGCCAAGTCCGCCAGCCGTCGTGGCCCTCGTCGTGCAGCAGCGTTTGGTGGGCGAGGTCCGAGGGGTTGCGTATCGGATGGCCGTCGGCTCCGAGCGCCGGGCTGCACACCGGGAACACCTCTTCCTCCAAGAGCCGGATCGTGTTGAGCCCGGGATAGCGACCCTCGCCGTAGCGGATGCCGACGTCGACATCGTCGCGGGCGAAGTCCACCAGCCGCTCGTCGGGCGCCACCCGCACGTCGATGTCGGGATGGGCCAGGCGGAAGCGCCCGAGCCGGGGAACCAGCCACTTGGCCGCGAACGAGGGCAACAGGCTGACCGTTAGCGTGCCGCGGGCATCGCTCGCGCGCAGGCGCTCGGCGATCTCGGCGATGCGGTCGAAGGCCTCGCGCGCGGTGGCCAGGCACATCTGGCCCTGCTCGGTCAGCAACAGCGCCCGGTTGAGGCGGCGGAAGAGCTTGAGCCCGAGATGCTGCTCGAGCGCCTTGACCTGATGGCTGACCGCGGCTTGGGTGACGTTCAGCTCCTCGGCGGCCTTGGTAAAGCTGAGGTGGCGGGCCGCGGCCTCGAAGGCGCGGAGCGCGTTGAGCGGTGGGAGGCGGCGGGCCATCGACGATTCTAGCGATAAGATTTTCTAATCTATGTCATTAGAATTGGCCGTTTGTCAATCTGTGCATCAAACCGTAAGTTACTGAGGCTGACGCTACTTTCGCATTAGGAAAACTAGGGATGACAAACGTGGAGCTATCGGTTCGCTGGGGAAGTCGCGGGGCCCTCGCTTGGGTACGCGCCGTGGTGGGCACCGTGGCGCTGTGGCATGCGCGGGCGCGCCAGCGCCGCCATCGCGAGCTTCGCGAAGTCGCCACGGTTGGCG
>CAYUNL010000013.1:0-14138 GCA_964446055.1 uncultured Alphaproteobacteria bacterium
GACGGCTCAGAACCTTTCGGTCACCGCACTCGGCATCAGTGCCAGCGACCTGACCTCAAGCACCAGTGCGAACCTGGCGTTGACGGCGATCAACGCCGCCATCACCACGGTTTCGAACGGACTGGCGAACTTGGGTGCATCGGCCAAGCGGATTGAAATCCAGGCGGACTTCACGGTCCAGCTGGTGGACATCCTCAAGGTCGGTCTTGGGAACCTGGTCGACGCCAACCTCGCCGAGGAAAGCGCGCAGTTGCAGTCGCTGCAGATCAAGCAGCAGCTGGGCGTCCAGGCCTTGGCGATCGCGAACGCGGGACCGCAGAGCGTTCTAGCGCTCTTCTAGTAAGCCCGTAGTCGGGGGCGTACCGGCCTTGCCGGGACACCTCCGGGGTTTTCTGGAGTTCGGTTGAACGTTTCTTTTGTACGGGGCTTCATGCCGCCGGGCCCGATCGTTGTCCTTTTTCGCCGGACCGGTGGTTCAGTAGCTGGAGGTAGGAATGCCTTTTGATCAGGTTACCCAAGCGTTGTCGGTCTATGAGATCGTGGAGAATCCACGGGACACCGAGTATCGGTTGTTCGCGCAAGTTACGAATGCGCTGATCAGCCATCGGGATCGCCAAGGGAAAGATACGATCGAGGCGATCGATTGGAACCGGCGCCTTTGGCTTACCCTGCAGTCCGACGTCTCATCCGAGGCGAACGCGCTGTCCGACGATCTCAGGGCCAACGTGATCTCGTTGGCGATCTGGGTGGATAGGCATTCGCGCGCAGTGATGCGTGGCGAGGCTTCGATGGAGCCACTCATTCAAGTCAACCGAACCGTCATGGAGGGCTTGGCGCAATGATTTGCACCGGGCCCAAGAGCCATGCTCGGCCGGCAGGAGCACCACGCGTGTGGACCCTAGCCCCGCCGCGCCGGCAGGTTACGGGAGCGTAGCGATGACTGAAGTATCGGCACCAGGCAATGCCAGCGGCACACTCGCACTGGTCCGGAATCAGCCCGCAGATCCAAAGTGGGCCGAGGTCGGTGCCGAAGCTCGCGGATCTCAGACGGCATCGGTCGATGCCGAGTCGAAAGTGAGCCAGCCGAGTAAACCCCAATCGGTTTCGACGGGGGAGACCCGGCTTAGCATCGCCTTCGATCAGGCCTCGAACCGCTTCGTCTACCGCGGCATCGACGCAGGGACTGGCGAAGTCGTGAACCAGCTACCACCCGATGAGGCGTTACGCCGGTTCGCCTACCTTCGCGAGCTCGCCGGCCAGCAGTTTGGCCGTGCCGTTGACACTTCTGCGTAGCGGCCGACCCGGATAGGGATAGTAAGGCCGTATTCCTTACACTTGGTGAGACCTCGACCCGGCGCCGATCGCGCCGGGTCTTTTTTCTCTGCACGACCGGCGCCCCGACCTGCGGCCGCTCTTAGCGCCTGATGACGAGGCCCTGACCGGTGGGAATTTCCAGTACCTCGTGCCCGTTCGTCCTGAACCAGGCCCGTTCCTCGGTGAATTGGTGACGGTGGCGCGAGTGCCCGAAGTCGTCGAGAACCACGAACCCGCCCGGCACCACGCGCTCGAACAACACCTCAAGCGCGCCGATCTCGGCATCTGCGGCGTTCATGACGAGGTGGAGATACGCGACTTCGTCGGGACATACCTCGCTAAGGACATCGGGGACTACCCCCTTGATCACCCGCACATTCTCGTAGCCTTCAAACCTCGTCTTGACCGCCTCGAAGATACCGGGGGCGGCGAAGATCTCGTTGGGTGCGGTCTCGCACTCGCCGTCGGAGGAATACTGCTCTGACAGGCCCTCGAAGGTGTCATAGAGAAAGAAGATCTTGTTCACGCCTTCGAAGTCGAGAACGCTCGTGACGACGCCGGCCGAGTAACCCAGAAACACCCCGCACTCGACGAAATCGCCGGGCAGCGCTACCGCGGAGCGAGCCGCCCAAACCAGTGTGTGGACACGCCAAATCCGCGATTTTTCATTGCCGAGGACATCGTTGGCTTCGACGGCGCGAACGAATTCGGGATCGTCCAGAAACGAAAAGACCTTGCCGAACACGCACATCATGTCGGCGATGAAGTGGTTGCCCGGATAGAGGCGACGAAGGGTGTCGAACGCCGCCTTCAGCTCCTCGACCTCTTTGGCGCTGCCCAGGCCGTAGAAGCCGAGATCTTCGATTCCGTGGTACGCCATCCTCGTTCAGCGGCCGGCGAAGAAAGAAAAGGGGCGGACGCCGTACCCGGCGGTCCGCCCCGAAGGCTTATTTATGCGTGTGCTGGTTGCCTAGCGCCTACCGGCTGCGGCGCCGGCGATCACCACTTCGACGTTGTCGGAGTTGACGATGCCGGGACCGGTCAGAATGTCGCCGCCCGGGATCGCACCCCAGTCGATGTAGGTGCGCGCCAGGATCGCCGCCAGATAGCCCTGCAGGTACGGCTGCTGGTCGACCGCCGCGAGCGTGGTGCCGGCCTTGATGTTCTTGAGTATGAACGGCGTCAGGTCGAACGTCGTCAGACTCGAACTTTCGGTCCGCCCCTGTTGCTTGAGCTGCGCGAGCGCGACCTCATAGTTCTCAGGCCCCGGGCTAACCGTGAAGAAGGCGTTGGCATCGGGATTGGCGATCAGATAGGCCGAGATCGCGCCCTCGGCGTTCGCCGGGCCGCCGCTGACGTCGAGCGTATCGGTCTCGACACCAGCTACCCGCATGCGGTCGGTGAAGCCCTTGCACCGGGCCTCGAGGCCGACGTGGCCGGGGAAGGAGTTGAAGCACGCGGCGCGCGTTGGCGTTACGCCTCGCGTGACTATCTGATTGGCCGCGGCGTAGCCACCCTTTTCCTCGTCGCCGCCGATGTAGACCAGGTAATCCAAACCGCCCTGGTCAAGTGCAGGGTCTTCGACGTTGATGGCGATGATCGGGATCCCCTTGTCACGTGCCCGCTGCACGGTCTTGGCCATCATCACCGGCTCGGTTGCCGTGATGACGAGGACCTCGGGGGTTTCGGCGATCGCCATCTCCATACGCTCGACCGTCGTCGCCACCGAAAACTCGACGTCTTGGGTCCACTTCATCTCCAAGCAGGCATCGCGGGCCCCTTCCTTGGCGCCGATCTCGACGATCGACCAGAACGGGTGGGCGATGGCGTGCGTCGCGAAGTACACGACGCCCTTCTTCCGATCCTCGTTGCAGACTTCGTCGCGTACCGGCAACTGCTGCGCCTGCGCGACCGTGGTCAGTGCCAAGATCGCGAGGGCCGCCGCTCCGGCAACCGTCCACCCCAATCCGCGACGGCTGGGTTTCATCGTTGTTGAACGCATGGTCATCCTCCTAGTTGCTCCCAAAAGGTGCGCTCGAAGCGACCGCGCGTTGGCGCGACCGCTCGGGTGCCTCAAGAATCTTCTGTATCCGCGGCTGCGTCTTTGCCATTCCGCCGACCGGTGTTGATGAGGTCCGCGAGGTCGTCCAAGACCACCTCGTCGCGGCGGACCGTGTCGGCCACGCCGCCGTGGTATAGGACCACAAAGCGGTCCGACACCTGCCACGCGTGGCTCAGGTTGTGGGTGATGATGATGACGCTGACGCCCTGGCGCCGCGCGCCGTCGACGTAGCCGAGGACCTTGGCCGTTTCCTTCAGGCTCAAGGCGGCGGTCGGCTCATCGAGGATCAAGAGCTTGTGCTGAAAGTGGACGGCGCGGGCGAGCGCAATCGACTGGCGCTCGCCGCCGGAAAGTACAGCGACGGCCGATTCGACGTCCGGGACGTGAATTCCAATCCCCGAGAGCGCTTGCGCGGCGATCTCCTTGGCCTTTTGTTTCCGCATAAAAGAGATGCCGGCCACCTTGTTGCAGACCTCGGCCTCGCGCCCCAAGAAGATGTTCCGGTAGATGCTGAGGATTGGGATGATGGCAAGGTCCTGATAGACGACCGATATCCCAGTCGCCATCGCGTGGCGCGGCGATTCGAACCTGACTTCGTTGCCCTCCCAGACGAAGCTTCCTGAATCGGGCCGATGGACGCCACACAGGGTCTTGATCAGGGTCGACTTGCCGGCGCCGTTGTCGCCGAGAAGGCCGACGACCTCGCCTGGCATCACGTCGAAGCTCACGTCGGTAAGCGCCTTGACGTGGCCGAAGGCCTTGGTCAGGCCGCGAATGCTGAGCCGCGGATCGCTCCGGCTGTCGGTGTCCGTCGCGGTCATTTGAGCGAGGCCTGTTGGACACGATGATTGATGTACGCGGCGAGGATTAACACGACGCCGATGCCGGCCTTGAACCAGAACGCCGGGATGCCCATCAGGATCAGACCCTGCTTGATCATCGAAACCATGATTACGCCGAGCGCGGCGCCGATGATGCTGCCCCGGCCACCGGTAAGCAGGGCGCCGCCGACGACCACCGCGAGTACGGCCTCGAGCTCGATCGCGGTGCCGCGCAGGGCATCGACCGAGTTGAGGCGGCTCATCTGAATGATGCCGGCGGATGCCGCGAGTACCGAGGAGCATGCGAAGGCCATGATTTTTACGCGGCGCACGGGGACGCCCATCTCGTTGGCCGCGTCGCGACCCCCACCCGAGGCATAGATCCAGTTGCCGAACTTGGTCGAGGTTAAGATGATCGTAAAGAGAACGATGAACACCAGGAACCACAGGAAGGTGCCGGGTATCGCACCCCACCAGAAATTGAAGAGCTCGAGAAACGGAAATTCGACCTCGAGACGGATCGGGAAGCCGCCGGTGATGGCGAGCACGACCGCGCGATAGAACATGAGCCCGCCGAGGGTGACAATGAGCGAGTGAATTCCAAGGCGCGTGACCAGCACACCGTTCACGGTCCCGATCCCGGCGGCGGCGATCAACGCGATCAAGATCGCGATCGGCGTCACCACGCCGGCATTCAGCATTACCACGACCATGCCGGCGCCGAGCCCGAGGACCGAGCCGACCGAGAGATCGAACTCGCCCGAAACCATCAACATGGTCACGCCGACCGCGACTATCCCGAGTTCCGCCGACAAGAGCAGGATGTTCGACATGACGTTTATGGTCAGGAAGAACGGGGCGAAGATCGCGAAGAAGACGAAGATCGCCAGCGCCGCCATGACAACGCCGGACTCGGGCCTGCGGAAGAGCCGCCACAGGAGCTTGTTCCGCGCCCCCGCCGCCGCCTCGGACGGGTGCTGCTCCTCCACCAATGCGTCGGTCTTCGCCACGGCTCCTCCCGAACCAGATATCCGGCCACACGGGCCGGGCGACGGTCGTTGTTATTGTTCAAACAATGGCGCTGACCGTTACGCGCCTGTTGTGTTTGACAATGATGAACCTGGCCGCTGTTGTCAATCACCGATATCGCGATTGCCCGACGGTGGGCCGGTTGTGCGGTGCAGACACTTCGCCTAGTGTCTCAATTCAATAGAACCGCCGGAGAGGGAAGGAATGGCGAGTACATTCGACGCCATTGTCATTGGCACAGGGCAATCAGGGCCGGCGCTCGCCGCACGATTGACCGGCGAAGGGCTGAACACCGCGGTCATCGAGCGCAAGCTCTTCGGCGGCACCTGTGTAAACGTCGGATGTATCCCGACCAAGACCCTCGTGGCCAGCGCCCGCGCCGCCTACATGGCGCGCCGCGGCGCGGACTTTGGAGTCGTTATTGGCGGCGCCATAGACATGGACATGAAGCGCGTCAAAGCGCGCAAGGACGAAGTCGTGCGCCAGTCCAACGAGGGTGTGACCAACTGGCTCAAGGGCATGAACAATCTCACCGTGTATCAAGGACACGGCAGTTTCGAAAGCGCGAATTCGGTACGCGTGAACGGAGAGGTTCTTGAGGCCGAGCGAATCTTCGTGAACGTTGGCGCGCGTGCCCACGTCCCCGACATCGCCGGGCTCGACGGCGTCGACTATCTAACCAATTCAAGCATCATGGAGGTCGATTTTCTGCCCGAGCACCTGGTGATTATTGGTGGCAGTTACATCGGCCTCGAGTTCGCACAGATGTACCGCCGGTTCGGAAGCCGCGTCAGCGTCATCGAAATGCGCGGCCGGCTGATTCCGCGCGACGACGACGACGTGTCGGACGCGGTCCGCGAGGTCATGGCGAACGAAGGCGTCGAGCTCCACCTCGGGGCCGAGTGCGTGAGTTTTGAAAAGCGCGGCCAGGGCGTTGCAGTCAAAGTGAGCTGCGATAACGGTCCCGAGGAAGTCGTGGGATCGCACCTTCTTTTGGCGGTTGGCCGCGGACCGAATACCGGAGACCTTGGGCTCGACAAGGCGGGCGTCGAGACCGATGGGCGTGGCTATATCGTGGTCGACGATCAGCTCCGCACCAACGTTGCCGGGATCTGGGCGATTGGCGACGCCAACGGGAGGGGCGCGTTCACTCACACCTCGTACAACGACTACGAGATCGTCGCCGCGAATCTGTTCGACAACGACCCGCGAAGCGTCGCCGACCGCGTCACCGCCTACGGGCTGTTCATCGATCCACCGCTTGGGCGCGTAGGATTGACCGAGCGCGAGGTCCGCGACTCCGGGCGCAAGGCGTTGATCGGAAAGCGGATGATGACCCGAGTCGGGCGGGTGCGTGAACGGAGCGAGACCCAGGGCTTCATGAAGATCCTTGTGGACGCCGAAAGCGAGCGCATCCTTGGCGCGGCGGTCCTGGGCATCGGCGGCGACGAGATCATTCATTCGGTGCTCGATGTGATGTACGCGGACGCGCCGTACACCGTAATTCAGCGCGCCATGCACATTCACCCAACGGTCACCGAGCTGATACCCACCATGCTCGGCGAGCTCGAGCCCTTGAACTAAGCGGACGCCGTCCAGATGTCCCTGACGCCGGTTCGGGTCGGTGTTCTTGTCAATTTGGAGCATCACCCCGCCGCGGGCGGCCACGTCAAGTGCTGGGAGCGCTTTGCCGAGGCCGCTTGTGGGGTCGAGGGCCTGGACCTTGCGGTCTATTTCCTGGGCCGGCGCCAGACCATCGAACTGGCGGAAAACGTCCGCTTCGAGCTGGTGCCCGGCGTCCTCAACACCCGCTCGCTGGTGATCTTGGAACAGGGCGGAGGTCACGCCGACATCGCGCCCTATCACCCGCGCCTCGCCCGCATGCTCGCCGATCACGATGTCTTGCACGCCACCGATGTCTTCAACTTTGGCGCCACCGCCGCCAAGACCGCCAAGCGCCGGGGTTTGCCGCTGGTTTACTCGGTGCACACGGCGCATCCCGAGTATGGGCGCATCTATACCCGCGAGATCGCGGCGCGGCTGCTCGGGCGCGGCTGGATCAGCCGGGCGCTGACCGAAGGGGTGGGGGCCGCCGAGCTCGTCGCCCGACGCATCGAGCGGCGCCTGGTCGGCCTGCTGGAAGCCGCCGATCGCGTCCTGGTCGTCCAGCCAGAGGACCTGCCAGCCCGCGTGCGGGCCTCAATGGCGCGCAAGCTTGCCACCCTGCGGCGCGGGGTCGACACCACGGTGTTCGCGCCCGGGCTTCGCGATCGCGCCTGGCTTGAAGAGCGGCTCGGAATTCCCGCCCAGCGCCCGCTGTGTCTAGTGGTTGGCCGGATCGACGATACCAAGAACGTTCTGACGGTATTGGAAGCGGCCAAAATCCTCGCCGCGCGGGGCGTATCGGTGCACTGGGCGTTCGTCGGCGAAGGCGTCTACCGTTCGCGCATCGCCCGGGAGCTCGGTCCGCTGGCGACTGCGCCGGGCGCCATGCCGCAGAGCGAATTGCCGCGCATCTACGCCAGCGCCGACATGCTGATCTTCCCCTCGCTCCTCGAGACCTGTGGCCAGGTCGTGCTCGAAGCCAAGGCCTCGGGCTTGCCTTGCGTGGTCTCGGCGCACCACGCCACGACGCCGCATGTCGCCACGAATGGAGGCGACGGCATCGTTGTCGGCGATCAAAGGGCGGAGGGCTGGGCCGACGCTATTGCAGCGCTCGCCACCGATGATCAGGTGCGGCGGAGAATTGGCGAGGCGGCCCGCGCGTGGGCCGAAAACGATTGTCCCTCCTGGGGTCGCGTCTTGGAGGAAGATCTCGTCCCGGTATGGCGTCAGTTGGCGTCCAGGGTTGTGTCCGCGGCCGCATGAGGGCCGTAACCAAGGGTGATGGAATGAGTGAGATACGAATTGGGCAGATCGGCGGGCTCGGCTGGATGGGGCACACCCACGCGCTGGTCTACGCCGCCGAGCCACGGGTGTTCGGACCCGAGCCCGCGGTGCCCGTCCTCGAAATGATCGCCGAGGCCGACGAGGCGCTCGCCCGCAAGGCGGCCGCCAGCTGTGGCGCGCGACGCTGGACGGCGAACTGGCGCGAGCTCGTCGAGGACCCCGATATCGACGTCGTCGATATCGTCACGCCCAACAACATGCACCACGAAATGGCGCTTGCCGCGATCGCCGCGGGTAAGGATGTCTATTGTGAAAAGCCCTTGGGCCTGAACGCAAGTGAGAGCGGCGAGATGGCTGAGGCAGCGGCGAAGAAGGGTGTACGGACGCTGGTCGGATTCAATTATCCCCATCATCCGGTCCACGCGATCGCCAAGTCGCGCATCGAAGCGGGCGAGATCGGCGACATCGTTCACACGCGCCTCTCGCTCAATGTCGATTTCCTTGCCGACCCGCAAGCGCCGTTCATCTGGCGTTGCGACAAAAAGACCGCGGGCTCGGGCATCATTGGCGACGGGGCCGGACACCTGTTCGGATTCACCCAGTACCTGATCGGCGACGTTGCCGAGGTCTGCGGCAATCTCGAGACCGTGGTCGCCGAGCGGCCGGTTGTCGAAGGCGCGGGGGTGGGGCTTGCCGTTGGGAACGATGCACCGCGGGAGATGCGGGCGGTCGATACCGACGACAGCGCGCAAGTTCTCTTGCGCTTCGAGAACGGCGCCACGGGTATCATGGACTCGAGCCGCGTGCACACCGGGACCAAGCTCGAGATCGGCTACGAGATCGTGGGTACAAGAGGGGCGCTCAGTTGGGACTACGACCGGATGAACGAGCTACAGGTCTATGATGCCTCGGACCCGGTGGACCGGCAGGGTTTCAAGCGCGTTGAGGTCGGACCCTCGCACCCCTACTACGGCGCCTTCTACCCGGTGCCGAACATTGGCTTCGGCTACAACGACATGAAGCTGGTGGAAGTGCGAAAGCTCATCGAGGGTATCGCCGGGGACGGCGAACTGTGGCCCGATTTCGCCGTCGGCCACCAGATCCAGCGCACCATCGACGCCGTCATCGCCTCGCACGAGCAACGCCGCTGGGTCAAGGTGAGTGAGATTTGATGGCCGCGGGCAGCGCTCGGCAAGACGTGTTCGCACGGTGCCTGGCGTCGTGAGCGTGGTCCCATGCGGGAGCAGTGGATGAGGGAGATTCGCTTCGGACAAATCGGCGGCCTCGGCTGGATGGGGCGTACCCACGGGCTCATGTATGCCTCGGTGCCTCGGGTCTTTGGCCCCGAACCGGCGCTGCCAGTCCTGGAGATGATCGCCGAGGCCGACGAGGCGACCGCCAGAGAGGCGGCCGCGGAGCTTGGCGCCCGGCGATGGACCGCCGACTGGCGCGAGCTGGCGGCCGATCCCGATATAGACGTGGTCGACATCGTCACGCCGAACAACATGCACCATGAGATGGCCCTGGCGGCCATCGCCGCTGGCAAGCACGTCTATTGTGAAAAGCCGCTGGCGCGGAACGCGGCCGAAACCCGCGAAATGGCCGATGCCGCCAAGGCCAAGGGGGTGCTTACGCTGGTCGGCTACAACTACGCCCAGCACCCGATTCACGCGATCACCCGTTCACTGATCGAAAGCGGCGAACTTGGCGACCTAGTCAGTGTTCGTTTGGCCAATTCCACCGATTTTCTCGCCGCTGCCGAGGCGCCGTTCGTGTGGCGGTGTGATCGTGAGAGCGCGGGCGGCGGCGCGGTGGGCGATCTCGCGGTCCACCTCCTTAGCCTGACCCAGTACCTGATCGGCGACGTGGCCGAGGTGTGCGGCCGCCTGGAGACGGTGGTCAAAGAGCGCCGCGTCGTCGAGGGCGCGGCGCTGGGGAAGGACCCAGAGGTCAAGGGACCGGTCAAGATGCGGGCCGTCGACAACGACGATGTCGCACACGCGCTGCTGCGATTCGAGAACCGGTGCCTCGGCATTCTGGAAGTCGGCCGCGTGCACCACGGCCGCAAACTCGAATTCACCTACGACATCATCGGCACCAAGGGCTCGGTAAAGTGGGACTACGACCGCATGAACGAACTACATGTGTGCGCGGGCGCAGGCCCTGCCGATGCGCGCGGGGTCAGACGAATCGAGCTGGGCCCCGCGGATCCGACCTACGGCCTGTTCTACCCGGTAGCCAATATCGGCTTCGGCTACAACGACATGAAGATGATCGAAGTGCGCAAGCTGATCGAGGCGGTGGCCGGTGGCGGCGCTGCGCCGTGGCCCGACTTCGCCGTCGGTCATCAGATTCAGCGCACCGTCGATGCTATCATCGTCTCCGATGCCGAGCGTCGCTGGGTTGAGCTAAGCGAGATTCCCTAACTCGGAGCGGCGCTCACAAAGTCGTGTTCGGACGGAGCTTGACGCAAACCTGACGGCGGCATCACCTTGGGTTTTGGCGGAGCGAAGGGCGAGGGTGATATGGGACTTCTGACACGGATCGTGCGGTTCGCCGCTGTGGTCATGATTCTAGCGCCGGTCGCGGCGTTCGCCGGCGAATGGCGCGACTACGAGCAAGCGGCGTTCGCCGAGGCGCAGCAGGCGGGAGAAACCATCTTCGTCGCGGTTCACGCGGTCTGGTGCTCGACATGCCGGGCCCAGCGGCCGATCTTGGACGCGCTGGTCGACGATCCGACGTTCGACGATGCGGTTACCTTCGTCGTCGACTTCGACACCCAGCGCGACTTCCTGCGCGACCACAAGGTGCGCTACCAGAGCACGCTGATCGTGTTCAACGGCGAGGACGAAACCGGGTGCTCGCTGGGCGATCGCAATCAGGATCGCATCCGCGCCCTTTTTGAGACCGGACTCTAGCGTCGGCCGCCTCTTCTACTCGGCGGCTTGGGCGGCGGTCGCCTTGGCCCAGGTCTCACGCAACCAACGCGCGCACGCCACCGAGTTGTCGAAGATCGAGTAGCCGCCGCCCGCGCCGTAGTCGGCAGGGGCGATGAACTCGGTCGTGATCATCCCCAGTTCGCTGTCCGCACGGCTCGCGTGGTCGGCCATCAAGCGACGCAGCACCTCTTTCCATGGCTCGAGCTTCTCCTCGTGCCACTCGGCGTGGTACTCGCCCGGCCCCGGCTCGATGAAGGGATACTGGACGCCTCGCCCGACTTTGCCGTCGGGGTGATGGGCCATGATGTTGCGCGGGTTGTTGGGCACCGCGGCGCGGGCGTGGCAATGGTGGACGAAGCCGCGCCCGATCCATTCTTCGCAAATGTTGCCCGGTTGAAAGGGATCGAGGATTAGCGCCCCCGAATCGAGGGCGTCCTTGATGTTGAAGGTTGTGCCGTCGCCATAGGGATTGCTTTGCTCCTCCTCGTTGTCGATCTTGAAGATGACGTGGCTGTGATCGAGGGTCATGCGGAACGGCACGCCGCGCGCTTCCATCGTGTCGGCAACTTGGCTGATGCGGGGGAAGTCTTCGGACCACATGTTGATATGGACCTCGAAGGTGGGCTTGCAGCCCACTCTCTCGCCGATCTCGTAGGTCGACATGTAAACCTCGGCGACCTCGTCGTTGGTCACGACGTGGCCGTCGTCGTGGTACATCATAATCTGGGTGTTGTGGACGCAGCTGCCGAGCTCGGCGGCGATCTTCAGGTTCCGCTCGATCCGCGGCTCGTCGCGCCCGAGCGTGTAATACCAGCCGCTGGCCAGGACCGGAAGGTCGTACTTTTCGGCCAGCCGGGCGTACTCGCGTACCTGGTCGGGTTGCGGCGTCTTGTCGATGTAGTCGTACACCCCTGAATCCCTGACCATTCGGAATTGGGTTTCGAGATCGAGTTCGGGATCGGAATCGGTGTGCAGCACGCACGCCGTATTGATGCCGATCGGCAGTTTCTTCGACATGGCGGGGCTCCCTGGCGCGGCCGCGAAATGCCCGTCCGCTGCCGGCGATCCTGCCATATCGGGAGGCCAAAGTTAACCATGCTGGGCAACCGATTCTTTATGCTGTATGCGGACAATGCGCCGCATGGTGTCGCCCATCGCACCCGCGGCGAGTTCGCTGCTCGCCCCGCTGTCCGCGCCCGTCGCGGAGGGCGCAAACGATGGCGTGGGGGGCGCGATACCCGATCCGCAGCGCGCCACCGCCGCGCTTGGTGCGCGCTCGGTGCGCGCTCGGTGCGCCTCGATGTTGCGGCGCTAACGGCGGTCCAGGCCAAGGGCAGCGTCGATTCGGTGTCGCCCGAGGAGCAAGAAGTCATTGCCGAGCTCAAAGCCCGCGACCGCGAGGTACGGCGTCACGAGGCGGCTCACGCGCGAACCGGCGGCGAGTTTGCGGGTACCCCGCACTACGAGTTCACCCGCGGTCCCGACGGCCGGGCCTACGCGGTCGGTGGGACGACGCCGATTGACGTCAATCCGGTCGCGGGAAATCCCGAGGCGACGATCCAGAAGATGCAGACGGTCAAGCGCGCGGCACTGGCGCCGGCCGAGCCCTCGGCCCAAGACCGCGCGGTGGCCGCGAGCGCCGAGGCCGAGGAGGCCAAGGCGCGCAACGAACTCCGCCAACAAAACGCGGCGCAAGCGGGCGCGGAAGCTGGCCGGGCGGGCATTGCTTCGCGACCGCGCGCCGGCTCACTGGTCAACCTGTTCGCGTAAGGGGTGGGCTCCACGGGGCTGCCGCCCCGTTGGCCATCGATTCTGAGGCGCTGTAGTATCCGGCGAATCATTCTCCAAATGGCGGAGTCTCCGCGACGCCGATGACCCAGTGCTTGCGGCCGCGCACGTTGGCGGCGCTATTGGCTGCGGTGGTCCTCGCCACCGGCGTTTCCGGCGCCTCGGCCGAGGTCGGGGTCCCGACGACCTATGGCGACGCGATGCGCTGGTACCGTTCGGCTGCCAGCGGCGGCGATGCCGCGGCCCAGTTCTTTCTCGGCTACATGTACCAGAACGGAATTCGCGTCGATCCGGACCCCGTGGAAGCCGCGCGCTGGTACCGCGAAGCAGCCGAGCAGGGGCATGCCCGCGCTCAGCTCAACCTTGGGATCATGGCCGAGCGCGGCGAGGGATCCGTGGCCGACCCGGGGGCGGCCGCGCAATGGTACCGCCGGGCGGCCGAAAGCGGCCTCGCCGCGGCGCAGTACAACCTTGCGGTCCTCTACGACGGGGGCGCCGGGGTGGCAGCCGATGTCGCTATGGCGCTGCGTTGGTACCGGCGGGCGGCCGAACAAGGCCACGCGCTGGCGCAGAACAATCTGGCCATTCATCTCGCCGAGGGCAGCGGGGTCGCGGCGGATGCCGAGGCCGCCGTCGCGCTCTACCAGCGCGCCGCGGCAAGCGGGTTGGTGGACGCACAGTACAACCTCGGCGTCATGCTGGTGCTCGGCGAAGGGGTGCCGCGCGACGACCTGGCGGCGCACCTTTGGTTCAGCAAGGTAGTGGCGAGCGGCGATTCCCGGCTCGCCGATTCCGCCGCCGATGTCATGGTCGCGCTCGAGGCGCTTATGAGCCCAGGCGAGCTCGAAGCCGCACAACGCGCCGCCGCCGCGGCAGGTGCGGCGCTCCCGGTAGCACCCTAGGATTCCGACTGGGCCCCGGCCTGGATCAGCGCCTCGAAGGGCAAGAGGACGCAGTTGTGCCGGCTCCGGTGCGCGGCCACCGGCGTAAACGCGGAAAGATCGCTCCAGATGTCGCCGGGCAGCGGGACGTCTTCTTGGAGCATGCACCGGACCGCCTCCATGATGGCAGCGATGCGGGCCAAGGTCTCGCCCTCGGCGCGGGCGCCGATGATGGAAGCGGAGGCCTGGCACAGCAGACAGGCGCGCACGACGTGCGAGAGCTGCACGACTCGTCCCTCGAGGGTGGACACGTCGAGCGTGACGCGGTCGCCACACAAGGGATTGTCGACGGTGACGCTCGCGCCAGGGGCCTCGAGGCGCCCGTGACCGACGGCCGCCGCGGCGTGGCGCAACA
>CAYUNL010000013.1:14148-26716 GCA_964446055.1 uncultured Alphaproteobacteria bacterium
ATCTCGTCGATCATCGGGGCAAGCCGCGGATTACGATCCGCCGGTCCCGGTCCTGAGCGCCGAAAGCGCGCTTGGCGTGTCGACATCGACGAAGATGCCATCGTCGTCGATCGCCACCTCGACCACCTGGTCGGCGTGGCTGCCAATCAGGTGTCGCGCACCGACGTCACCCTCGGCCGCCTTCATCTCTTCGAAGAAGGCGGCGCCGAACAGGACTGGATTGCCGCGTTTTCCCCGCGCCGTCGGGACACAGATGGTGCGCCCCTCTTCCGCGTCAAAGGCGGCAATGAGCATATCGATATGGCGGGGCGAAACCCGCGGCATGTCCCCGAGACAAATGAGTGAAGCATCGGTGTCGGCCGGCAGCCCCTCGAGTCCGGCCCTGAGCGAGGTGCTGAGCCCTCGTGCGAAATCGGGATTGTCGACGAAGCGAACTTCGCGACCGGCGAGCGCGGCGCGCACCTTCGCGGCCTGATGGCCGGTGATGACCACGACCGGGCTCGTCTTGGCGGCTAGCACCGCGTCGACGACGCGGGCGATCATCGACTCGCCGTCGATTTCGGCCAACAGCTTGTTGCGCCGGCCCATGCGCCGGGATTGCCCGGCGGCCAGCACCAGGGCAGCGATGCGCGGCTGGGGCGAGACGCGGCGGCCCCTCTCGCGAGGCTGCGGGCGGCCCGGAACGTCCTTCAATAGACCACCGACGCCCAACGCCGCCACATCGCTCGCCTCGATGGGCAGGCCGGCCAGCAGGCGCTGCAATAGCCAATCCGAGCCGTGTGACCGCGGGGAGCGCGCCGATCCGGGGAGGCCCAGAATCGGCGTCGCTCCAAGGTGGGCCAGCAGCGTCAGGTTTCCCGGATCGACGGGCATGCCGAAACGATCGATGGTGCCGCCCGCCCGTACGATGCCGGCGGGCACGATGTCCCGCCGATCGACGATGGACGAGGCGCCGTAGATGAGGATCGGCGCCACTCCGGCGCCCGCGGTCTCGGTAAGCGCATCGGCCACGGCCGCCTCCTCGTGCGGGCAGCGGACGTCCCGGGCAAGGCGGCTCCCGAGCGCCTCGAGGCGGGCGCTCACGGTGGCCACCGTCTTGTCGAGAATGCTCTCCTTGAGGCCGGGCAGGCGGGTGAGTATGAGGCCCGCCGACATCGCTCGGAATCCGGCCACCTGCACCGGCGAAGGACCCTCGCCCAACAGCGCCACAAGGGACCCGATGACGCCGCCCGGCACCGAGAGGGGATTGATCTTGACCGTCGCCACCATCTGACCGGCCTCGACGAGTTGAAAGGGCGGCACCGTGGCAACCGTGACGCCCTCATCAATCGCATTCAGCCGATCGATTCGCGGACCATCGAGGACCGCGATGCCGCGTGTCTCGGAATAGATACTGCGACGTCCCGTGAAAGCCGACTTGAGACGGGTACCGCGGCCGGCTATCGCCTCGGCGACGGCGCTCGCCGCGTCGTCCTCCGGCACATCGCCCGGCTCCAGGCGCGCCGCGACAACCTCCGTGTAGCCGGCTGCACGCAAGCCTGCGAGATCGCTGGAATCAAGCACTGCGCCCTTTTTCAGCGTCATTCGCGGGGTGCGGATGCCATGCGCGAGTACCGCGCCTTCGGCCGATTCGAGCGGAAGGCGGCCGAATATCATGCCGGATTCGCTGGGCGGCGGACCGCCTGAGTGATCTCTGCCATGATCGCGACGGCAACCTCCGCCGGCGACTTGGCTCCGATATCGAGGCCGACCGGGCCATGAATACGCGCGAGCGCCGCCTTATCGAGGCCGCCGCGGCGCAGGCGTTCGAGACGGGCGGCGTGAGTCTTGGTGCTGCCGAGCGAGCCGACGTAGAGCGCTGGCGAGGCGAGCGCCACCCCGAGCGCAGCATCGTCGAGCTTGGGATCGTGGGTCAGTGTCACCACCGCGGTACGAGAATCCGGCGCCAGCCGTTCGAGTGCCTCGTCGGGCCATTCGTGGGTCATGGTGACGCCGGGAAAGCGTTCTTCGGTGGCGAACGAACGCCGAGGATCGACGATGGTGACCTCCCAGCCGGCGATCGCCGCCATGTGGGCGAGCGGTTGCGCGATGTGCACGGCGCCGACCACGATCATGCGCAACGGCGGGTTGAAGACGTGCACGAAGACCGCGCCGTCGGGGCTTTCGGCGGTGGTCGAGCGATCGGATCGCACGGCCGTGCGGATGGCGTCCACGAGCGCCGGATCGATTCCGGAATTATCTTGTTTGTCAGATGGATAAACGAGTGAGTCAAGTCCTGACTTTAGGTTCGTGACGAGGACGACCGGACGTTTTGCCGCCTTGTCGGCGAGGATCTGTGAGAGCGTTTCCTGTCTCATTCCAAGCGGTCGACAAAGACCTCGACCCTGCCGCCGCAGGCCAACCCGACCTCCCAAGCCTGGGCGTTGGTGACGCCGAAGTTCAGCAGCCGCGGCGATCCCTCGGCGATCACCTCGAGCGCCTCCTGTACCACCGCACTCTCGATGCAGCCGCCCGAGACCGAGCCCACGAACTCGCCTCCATCGTCCACCGCAAGCTGGCTTCCGACCGGGCGCGGCGAGGAGCCCCAGGTCGAGACGACCGTGGCCAGCGCCACGCCCTTGCCCGACGCCCGCCAGACGGCGGCTTGTTCAAGCACGTCCTCGGTCACGCAGCCGCCTCGGGCAGACCGGGCCAGCCTTCCATGCGGCGCGGCGTCTCGGTGGCCAGCGCTGCGGCGAGGTCGCTCAGGCTTTCGATGTTGTGCACCGGCCGGAACTCGTCGACGTGGGGCAGGATGGCGGCCACACCCAGTGATTTTGGTTCAAATTCGGCGTAGCGCAATAGGGGATTGAGCCAGATCAACCGCCGGCATGAGCGGTGCAGCCGGTCGGCTTGGTGCGCCAGACCTTCGCCGGCGTCACGGTCGAGTCCATCCGAAATCAGCAGCACCACGGCGCCCTGTCCGAGCACGCGGCGCGACCAATCGCGATTGAATTTACGCAGGCAAGCGCCGATCCGGGTGCCACCCGACCAGTCGGCGACGGCGCCGCTCACCTTCTCGACCGCCACATCGACGTCGCGGTGGCGCAAGTGGTGGGTGATGTTGGTGAGGCGCGTGCCGAAGACGAATGTGTGCACGCGGTCGCGGTCGTTGGTCACGGCGTGCATGAAGTGCAGCAACATGCGCGAGTAGCGGCTCATCGAGCCCGAGATGTCGCACAGGATGACGAGCGGCGGGTGGCGGCGCGTGCGGGCGCGGCGCTTGAGCGGGATGACCTCGGCGCCGGCGCGCAATCCGGTGCGAAACGTTGCCCGCATGTCGATCCGCGGGCCGCGGCCATGGGGGGCATAGCGGCGCGTGGGCACACGCAGGATGCGGAGCCACATGCCGGCGATGAGGGCCTTGGCCTCGGCGAGCTCGTCGGTTGACATCGATTCGAAATCCATCTTGCGCAGCACTTCGTCATGGCTGTAGGTCAGCCTCGCGTCGACCTCGATCTCGCGTTCGGCGGGGGCATCGCCGGTCTCAGCGCGGCCGGGGTCGAGCGCCTCGGCGAGGCGCCGGGGCGGCAAGTTCTCGCGTTCCCCAGGCACCCGGAACGAGGGCAACAGCACTGACAGCATGCGCTCCAAAAGTCGCGGATTGCGCCAGAAGATGTGGAAGGCTTGGTCGAACAGTTCGCGCTGGTCGCGGCGGTTGACGAAGACAGAGAACAGCGCCCAGTAAAAGTCGTCGCGGCGGGCGATTCCCACCGCCTCTACCGCGCGCATCGCCTCGACGATGCGGCCCGGCCCCACCGGCATGCCCGAGGCCCGCAGTACGCGGCCGAAATGGACGATATTCTCGGCCAGCCTTCCGCCCGGCCGATCCTCCAGCAGCGGCAGCATCGTCATGGGTTGGCGGTGGCGAGCTCGGCCTTGACCTCGGCCAAAATATTCGCCGCGCTCGCGCCCGAGATTTTGGCGATGTCGTCTTGGTACTTCAAAAGAACGCCAAGGGTGTCGTTGACGGTTTCGGGGTCGAGCGAAAGACGGTCGAGTCGCACCAGCGCGCTCGACCAGTCGATGGTCTCGGCGATCCCCGGCAGCTTGAACAGATCGGCGCGCCGGAGCTCTTGGACGAAACCAACGATCTCTGCGGCAAGACGCGCCTCGACCGCCGGCACCCGGGCGCGCAGGATTTCGAGCTCGCGCCGGGAGTCGGGATAGTCGAGCCAGTGGTAATAGCAGCGGCGCTTCAACGCATCGTGGATCTCGCGAGTGCGGTTCGAAGTGATGATCGTAATCGGTGGCTCCTCGGCGGCGATGGTGCCGATCTCGGGGATGGTGATCTGGAAATCGGCCAGCACCTCAAGGAGGAAAGCCTCGAACGGTTCGTCGGCACGGTCGAGCTCGTCGATCAGCAGCACCGGCGCGCCGGCCACGTCGCGGTCGAGCGCCTGCAGGAGCGGTCGCTTGGTCAGAAAGCGCTCCGAAAACACGTCCCGCGCGAGTGCCCCGCGGTCACTCACGCCCTCGGCTTCGGCGAGGCGAATCTCGATCATCTGCGCGGCGTAGTTCCACTCATAGACCGCGCTCGCTACGTCCAGCCCTTCGTAACATTGCAGGCGAACCAGCCGGCGGCCCAGTGTTTCCGCCAGCACGTTGGCAATCTCGGTCTTGCCGACGCCCGCCTCGCCCTCGAGGAACAGCGGCCGCCCGAGCTTCAGGCAGAGGAAAAGCGTCGTCGCCAGAGAGCGATCCGCGATGTAGTCGCCCGAGCGCAGAAGCTCGTGGGTTGCGTCGATCGACGTCGGAACTGCTGTTGGCATCGGGTTCCCGGCGTGCCCGCGGCACGCGGTCGAGGGAGCGTGTGGGCGCCTAGCCTGCCGCGGCGACGGCGCGCTTGGCCATCACCGTGACCAGGTGGGCGCGATACTCGGCGCTGGCGTGGATGTCGGCGTTGAGATCGGCGTCCGAAACCCCGATGCCAGCGACCGCCTCGGCCGAGAAGTCGGCGGAAAGCGCCGATTCCATCTCCGCAACCCGAAAGACGCACGGTCCCGCGCCGGTCACCGCGACGCGGACGCCCGCGCCCGTTTCGGCCACCATCACACCGACGATGGCGTAACGCGAGGCGGGGTTGGGAAACTTGGCATAGGCCGCACGCTTGGGTGCAGAAAAGCGCACCGAGGTCACGATCTCGCCTTCTTCAAGGGCGGTCTCGAACAGGCCGGTGAAGAAGTCGTCGGCGGCGATCGAGCGGCGATTGGTGTTGACCTCGGCGCCCAGGCCGAGGACTGCCGCGGGATAGTCCGCCGCGGGGTCGTTGTTGGCGATCGAGCCGCCGATGGTGCCACGGTGGCGGACGTGGGGGTCGCCGATACCACCGGCGAGGGCGGCAAGCGCCGGAATCGCCTTTTGCACCGCGCTCGCGGCGGCGACTTCGGAATGCGGGGTCATGGCGCCGACGGTAACGCCTTCGCCGTTGGCTTCGATACCACTGAGCTCAGTGATGTCGCATAGGTCGATGACGTCGGAAGGCTTTGCGAGGCGTAGCTTCAACGTCGGAATCAGCGTCATACCGCCGGCCAGCAACTCCGCATCGGCGTTGCCAGCCAGCAACTTGGCGGCGTCATCGAGACTTGCCGGGCGGTGATAGTTGAAGTCGTACATGATCGATCTCCGTGCCGGCGCTCAGGCGCCGCCAGCGCTTTGGATGGCCCGCCAGACGCGCTCTGGCGTTGCCGGCATCTCCACATGGCGTACGCCCAGGGGTGCGAGCGCGTCCACTACCGCATTGATTACGCAGGCCGGCGCCGCGATGGCCCCGGCCTCGCCACAGCCCTTTACGCCCAACGGGTTGTGCGGGCATAGGGTCTCGGTGAAGCCGAGCTCGAAGCTCGGCACGTCGGCGGCCCGGGGCATCGCGTAGTCCATAAACGAGCCGGTCACGAGCTGCCCGGATTCGTCGTAGAGCGCGTGCTCCAGCAGGGCCTGGCCAACGCCGTGGACGATGCCGCCGTGAAGCTGGCCCTCGACGATCATCGGGTTGATGATGCGGCCGAAGTCGTCCACCGCCGCCCATTTCTCAAGCGACACCGTGCCGGTCTCCTCGTCGATCTCGACCTCGCACAAGTGGGCGCCGAAGGGGTAGGTGAAGTTGCCAGGATCGTAGAATGCGTTCTCGTCGAGGCCCGGCTCCACCTCGTCGAGCGGATAATCGTGGGGCACGTAGGCGGCAAAGGCGATCTCGGCGATCGATTTCGAGCGGTCGGTACCCTTCACGGTGAAGTTCCCGTCGGCGAACTCGATGTCGGCCTCCGCGGCCTCCAAGAGGTGCGCGGCGATCTTCTTGGACTTGGCGACGATCTTGTCGATCGCCTTGACGATGGCCGAACCGCCTACCGCCAGCGAGCGCGAGCCGTAGGTGCCATAGCCGAACTGGCTACGTCCCGAATCGCCGTGTACGACCTCGACGTCGCCGATCGGCACGCCCAAGCGGTCCACGACGATCTGCGCGAAGGTGGTTTCGTGGCCCTGCCCGTGGCTATGCGAGCCGGTCAGGACCGTGACGTGGCCGGTCGCGTCGAAACGTACTTCGGCCGCCTCCCATTGCCCAACCCCGGCGCCAAGCGAGCCGACCACCTGCGAGGGTGCAAGGCCACAAGCCTCGATGTAGGTGGAGAACCCTAGGCCGCGACGCTTGCCGCGCTTGGCCGCCGCTTCACGGCGCTGCTCGAAGCCCTGATAGTCGATCGCCTCCAGTGCCTTCTCCATCGCCACCGGGTAGTCGCCGCTGTCGTACTCGAGCGCTACCTGAGTCTGATAAGGAAAGGCGTCGGCGGGGATGAAGTTGCGCCGCCGGAGCTCGGCGCGGTCGATGCCCAGCTCGCCCGCCGCGGCATCGACCAGACGCTCGACGACGTAGGTGGCCTCGGGTCGGCCGGCGCCGCGCACCGCGTCCACCGGCGTCGTGTTGGTGAACACGGCCGTCACCTCGATGTAGATTGCTTCGGTCGTGTACTGCCCCTGCATCAGCGTGCCGTGCAGGTAGGTCGGAATGACGGAGGCGAAAGTCGAGAGGTAGGCTCCCATATTGGCGGTCGTATCGACGCGCAAGCCAAGAAACTTTCCGTTCTCGTCAAGCGCCAGCTCGGCGTGGGTGACATGATCGCGGCCGTGGGCGTCGGTCAGAATGGCTTCCGAGCGGTCGGCGGTCCACTTGACGGGCCGTCCGACCTTCTTCGAGGCCCAGGTGACGACGCTCTCCTCGGCGTAGATATGGATTTTTGAGCCGAACCCGCCGCCGACGTCGGGCGAGATCACCCGCAGCTTGTGCTCAGGAGCGATCTGGACGAACGCCGCCAGCACAAGACGCGCGAGGTGCGGATTCTGGCTGGTCACGTGGAGCGTGAAGCTGTCCTCGCCCGAATCATACTCGCCGATCGCTGCGCGCGGCTCGATCGCACTCGGCAAGACGCGGTTGTTCACGAGATCGAGTTTGGTAACGTGCTTGGCCTTGGCAAACGCCGCCTTTGTCGCGTCAGCATCACCCAGGCCCCACACATAACAGGTGTTATTGGGTGCATCGGCGTGGAGCTGAGGAGCGTCGCCATCGGTGGCCTTGGCCGGATCGAGCACGGCCGGGAGGACTTTGTAGTCGACCGCCACCTTCTCGGCGCCGTCCCTGGCTTGATCGGCGGTCTCGGCGATCACCACGGCCACCTGATCGCCAACGCAGCGGACCGTCTCGGTGGCGATCACCGGGTGGGGCGGTGCATTCCAAATCTCGCCGTTGATCTGGGTAATCACCCAGCCACATGGCAGCGCACCGATGCCGTCAGCCTCGAGATCGGCGCCGGTGAAGACCGCCAGGACGCCCGGCGACGCCAGTGCGGCCTTGGTGTTGACGGACTTGACGGTGGCGTGCGCGTGCGGCGAGCGCACGAAAACGGCCTGCGTCTGGCCGGGTCGGTTAATGTCGTCGACGTAGTGGCCCTTGCC
The DNA here is from genome assembly GCA_964446055.1 of uncultured Alphaproteobacteria bacterium. Taxonomy (GTDB): domain Bacteria; phylum Pseudomonadota; class Alphaproteobacteria; order VGEJ01; family VGEJ01; genus CAYUNL01. The sequence goes on from CAYUNL010000013.1 coordinate 22,135, forward strand.
GGTCAGAAACCGGTGGTCCTCCTTGCGCCGTACCGATGCGCCGATCCCCTCTTCCGGCATGGCCGTTCCTCCCGATGCCGCCGCTCAGGCGCGCATCGCTTTGGCGCCATCGAGGATGGCACGGACAATGTTGTGATACCCGGTGCAGCGGCAAAAGTTGCCCTCAAGCTCGTGGCGCACCGTCTTCTCGTCCAAATCGGGAATGCGGTTGACCATGTCGACCGCGGACAAGACCATGCCGGGCGTGCAAAAACCGCACTGCAGGCCGTGGTTTTCCTTGAACGCGGCCTGCATCGGGTGAAGTTCGCCGTTCTCGGCCAATCCCTCGATGGTGGTCACATCAGCGCCCTCGGCCTGTAGCGCCAGCAGGGTGCACGACTTGATGGCGCGGCCGTCGACGTGAACGACGCAGGCACCGCATTGGCTGGTATCGCAGCCGACGTGGGTGCCGGTCAGGCCTTGGTGCTCGCGGAGGAACTGAACCAAGAGGGTGCGCGCTTCAACCTCGCCGCTGGCCACCGCACCATTGATCGTCATTGAAACGCTCGGCATCGGGCTTTACTCCGCTGTTTGGGGGAGCCGGGCTCCGTATCGCTCGCCAGCCCGCGGGAGTCTCGCTCACGCCCGGCCGGCGGTCAAGGCAAGCCTTGGGTCGAGTAGAAGACCCAAAGCGCGACAATGACGATGAGGAGACCGATCGACCAAGCCAAGCTGCGTACCCCGCGTTGCTGGCCGACCGGTAGGGTCGGTTCGGGGACCGGGACCGCCGGCGCCTCGGCAGGCGGCGCCTCGGCGGCTACGGCGGCGGCGAAATCGGCGAAGAAATCGTCGGCGGTCTTCTTCGCCGTGGAGCCGACCAGGCGCTGACCGACTTGGGCGAGCTTGCCCCCAATCTGGACCTCGGCCGTGTAGCGGAGCACGGTCTCGTCGTCCGCTTCGGCGAGCGTTACCCTGGCGCTTCCCTTTCCGAAGCCCGCCGCACCGCCCTCGCCCTCGCCGGCGATGGTGTAACCGTGGGGCGGATCGAGGTCGGAAAGCGTCACGCGCCCGGAGAAGACCGCTTTAACCGGGCCGAACTTGGCGACGACCGTGGCCGTCATCTCGGTGTCGGACACCTTCCCGATTCTTCGGCATCCGGGGATGGCCTGCTCCAGGATGGCGGGATCGTTTAGCGCCCGCCAAACCTGCTCCTTGGGGGCGGGAATCCGATACTCGCCGCTGATGTCCACGGGTCACCTCGGGCTTTGGGTTAGATTTCGTTAACCATACTCCTCTACAATCGCCTGCCCAAGCCAATGGGGAGAGGCATGCCGGTCACCGTTCGCTCACCGCTCGACATTACTTTTTGGTTTCTTGGCCGAGGCGATTCCAGCGGTACGCCGCTCGACGCCATCGCGCTGCAAAACCTTCTATACCTCGCGCAAGCCCGCTGGGCCGGGGCAAACGGGGGCCAGAAGCTGATGCCGGCGACGTTTCTCGCCACCGAATCCGGCCCCGTTGAGCCGACCATCTATCATGTGTTTCGAAGCGGACCGCCGGCGCTCGATTTCAAGGCCCCGCACGGTGCCGTCGCCGGATTCCTCGACGATGTTTGGGAGCGGTTCGGGCGCCTAGGAGCAGCGCACCTCGGCGACATCGTGCGGGCCGATCCCAGCTTTCAGAGTGCTCGCGCCCAGGGAGCCAATGAAGAGATCGTCTTTGCGGCAGCCCCGGCGGCGTCCGCGGCGCGACCGCCACAGCTTGCGACCAAGGACGGCGCGCGCGCCACCAAATGGGTTCCCGGCCAGGGCCGCAAGAATCGGGGGCCAAGGGCGCCCGCGGAAGATCCTTTCGCCAACGCGCCGGGTAATCCCGCGACCAAGTTCACCCCGCGCCGCCAATCCTAGCGTTTCGGCTCAGGCGTAATAGAAGACGAGGTAGGCCGCCAACGCGGCCGCGATCCACAGGACCGCGGCCCGGGTGGATCCGGTACGCGCCAGCACGCCGGCCGGGCCGGAAACGCGCACGATGCCGCCCACGATTTCGTCGAGACCGCGTCGCGCGGTAACGCGCGCGGCTTGGTCGGTTGCCTCGGTCGCTGCACCGAGGACGCGCACGATGCGGGTGCCGATGCCGCGGTACAGCCATTCGACATCGAGGTTCACCGCGCGAAGTTCGGGCGGGTAGATGCCGGTCACCATCAGCCATGCAAAGGCGAGGGCCGAGAAGAACAGGAGCTGCAGCTGGGCGATGACGTGGGTCTCGGTGTAGGGAACGTAATCGACCGGAAACGGCATCAAGTCATAGAGGAGCCAAGGATATGAGCCGTTGAACACGCAAAGCACGGCGGCGATGGTCATGGCGAGGAGCATGTTCCACGGCGGCTCTTTCGTGCGGACGCCGGAATCATGGGCAAAGAAGGCGAAGTAGGGAATCTTGATGCCGGCGTGGTGGAAAACGCCGGCGGATGCGAACAGCATCGCCAGCCAGACGGCGCCGTAGCCCTCCTCGACCAGCGAGGCCATTACCATCGACTTTGACACGAAGCCGCTAAAGAGCGGAAACGCCGAGATCGAGGCCGCGCCGATGATGCAAAGCGTGGCGGTGAGCGGCATCGTCTTGTAGAGCCCGCCGAGGTCCGAGCCGTTGATCCGAGCGGTGCGGTGCAGCACCGCCCCCATGGTCATGAAGAGGAGGCCCTTGAAGATCACGTCGTTGAAAGCGTGGCTGAGCGCGCCGTTGAGCGCCAGGGCCGTGCCCAGGCCGATCCCTGCGACCATGAACCCGAGCTGGTTGATCATGCTGTAGGCCAAGACGCGGCGAAGGTCGTTCTCGATCACGGCGTAGAATATGGGGAACACGGTCATGGCCGCGCCGATGTAAATCAGAAGCTCGGTCCCCGGAAAGCCGCGCGCAAGCGCGTAGATCGCGACCTTGGTGGTGAAGGTGCTTAGGAACACGGTCCCGGTCGGCGTGGCCTCGGGGTAGGCATCGGTGAGCCAGTTGTGAAGGAGCGGAAACCCGCACTTGATCCCGAAGGAAACGAAGATGAGCCACGCGGCGATACTATCGAGGCCGATATGGTCGAACGCCGCGCTACCTGTCTCACCGATGAGGATAAGCGCGCCGGTTAGCAGGAGCAGCCCTGAAACGACGTGGACCAAAAGATAGCGTAGTCCGGCCCCGCTCGATCGCTCGCTTCGCCGTGCCCAGATCAGGAAGGCCGAGGACACAGCCAGGATCTCCCAGAACACGAACAGCGTAATCAGGTCGCCCGCGAATACCGCACCGAGTGCGGCGCCAACGTAGACGAGCGCGCTCACATGCTGGATGCGGTCACGAACATGGAGTGCAAAAACGGCCCAGATCAACGCCGCGAGGTGGAAGATGAGGCCGAACAGCAGGCTTAGCCCGTCGACCCGGATCAGGGTTAGCTCTTGATCAACAATGCTGTAACGCCAATAGGTTCCATCGTTTAGATAAAGTAAATTGACAAGACCGATCATCGGCGTGAGGACGAGTATCGCCGCCTGATCGCGCGGCCTGAGAAACACCGAGATCAGCGCCCCGGCGAAGAAGATCGCGGCCGGCGCCAGGCCCCAGGGGAGGCCCAGCGGTGTGCCCAGCCACTCCGTGACGGCGCCGCTAATCGCCATAGTAGTCTTCGCGGCGTTTGACCAGCCGGCGCAGCTGCTTGGCCACGATCACCAGCATCCAGCACGAGACGAAGCCATAGAGTGCATAGAAACCGAAGAGCTTCTCGACGGTGTGGGCGACGTGCCGGTCGACCAGCCAATCGGCGGCCAACAGCGCGAGACAGATCGCATAGAAGAATCGCAAAACCCAGCGGACGTTCTGGGCCCGGTCGAGGAAGCGCTTGGGTTCGCGATCCACCGTGCTCTACCCCGCGCCGAGTTCGATCGCTCGGGCCAGGCCAAGGAGCGGATCGGGGAAGACGAACAGTGCCACGCAGCCGGCCGCGGTCAGCGACATGGCGATGAGACAGGGCAGGGGGGCCTCGCGGAGGCCGCGCTCCGCCGCGCCGCCGGCCGCGCCGGGCGCTCCGAAGAAGGCGCTGATTACGGGCGGCATGAGATAGCCCGCGCTCAACAGCGAGCCCCCGAGTATGACCACCAAAAGCGCGATCTCACCGGCGTCGAGCGCGGCGATGACCAGGTACCACTTGCTCCACAGGCCACCCATTGGTGGCAGCCCGATGACGGTCAGGCTGCCGATCAGGAACGCCGTCATGGTCACCGGCATGGCGTGGCCCAGGCCCCGCATCTCGCTTACTTTGGTGATGCGCGCGGCGGTGTAGATGCCGCCGGCGCAAAAGAAGAGCGTGATCTTGCCGAAGGCGTGCATCGCGATGTGCATTCCGGCGCCCAGGACTCCGGCGCTGCTGGCGATCAGGGCGCCCAGGACAATGTAAGAAAGCTGGCTCACGGTCGAGTAGGCAAGGCGCCGCTTCAAGTCGTCCTGTCGCATGGCGATGATCGAAGCGACGACAATACTCGCCGCCGCAACCCAGATCAGCCAGCGGCCCGAGGCCAGTCCCGACAGATGCTCGATGCCGAACAGGTACACCGCAACTTTGAGGACC
>CAYUNL010000014.1:0-231 GCA_964446055.1 uncultured Alphaproteobacteria bacterium
GATTGCCCGGCGTGGTGCCGATCTGCAGCCGCGTGCTGATCGCGGCCACGGTGCCGTGGTAGCGCTGCGAGTTCTGCACCGCGCTGGTGCGAATCAGCTGAAGCTGACCGTTGCGCTGGGTGATCCGCGCCTGAAGCGTGGCGAGCTCGCCGCGAAGCTGCACGACCTTTTGCCCGACGAAAGTACCGGTGGATTGCGCGGGGGTCACCGAGACGGCCGCGAAATCCGTGG
>CAYUNL010000014.1:241-25260 GCA_964446055.1 uncultured Alphaproteobacteria bacterium
TCGTCGGGATCAAGATCGGCGCCTCGCCGCGTTCAGCTGCGGACTCGGCAATGACAATGGTCTCCGCCGCCGGCTCGGGGTCGGCGCCGGTGAGCGACGGCCACAGCGACTCGGTCGCGAAGGAACAGCCCGACAGCCCGACCGCCGCGCTCAACAGTGCAGCGCGCCAGGTATGCACAGCCATTCTTCTACGCACCAGCAACGAAGAAGTATCTCGGCTCACGGCCCCCCGCCAAAACCCCACCGCGACTCCCAAATTCTGTATGGGAAATGTAAACTTGCAGCGGATTGGTGAGATTCGGCGCGATCCTAACCAAAGGTCAGGTCCGCGACAAGCCGCTTTTGCGTCGGCCGCCTGGCGGGTGCTCTTGCCACTCTTGGCGGATTTGACTAGCTTCGTCCGCCAGTCAGCCGCGATAGCCCGCCGCCGCGACGGCCACACAGGCGCCCGTAGCTCAGCTGGATAGAGCACCAGACTACGAATCTGGGGGTCGGGAGTTCGAATCTCTCCGGGCGCGCCACCACTCCAGCGGTCATCGACGAAGTTGGCAGACCGAGCGGCGGTAACGGCCTCGCGTAGCGCGGCGAGAAGCCCGGGCGCCGCACCGCGCGCGAAGTCGCCGAAGCCGACGTGGTGGACATAGGCGAGATCTTCGCCGTAGCTCGGGCTCACCCGTCCTCCACCTCGATCTCGATCCCCAGCATCAGGAAGCTCCACGATTTGCCGTGGGAATCGAGGTTGAGCGATTCGTTAACGCCGCCTTCGAGGGCGCGCTCCATGACGAAGTTGAGGCCCGCCAGACCGTCGAGTTCGTAGCGCCGCACCGTGCCCTTTACGATGTCGCCGAACGCGCCCTTGACGCGCTTGGCCGTCAGTTGCGCTTTGAGCGCCGGATAATGCGCGGGATCGAAGGGGAAGACCGAGACGTTTGAGGTATCGCCCTTGTCACCGGCGCGGGCGTGGGCGATCTCGCGCAGCGGGACACGTCGGCTCATGCCACGATCACGCTCATGCGCGGGCTCACCAGATCGCGATCGATGAATACCGAATAGGTCACGATGGTTGGGCGCGTGTGTCCGCGGAAGCCGCCGCCGCCGGCGGGTCCGTTGCACAACAGGCTCTCGACCTCCCAGAGCACGAGATCGGCGGTCTCCTCCGAGCCTGTACGAACCGCCGCGCGCACCCGCACATCGGTGGCCTCGGGGCGCGGCGCCCCAGCGGGTGCGCTGGCATGTAGCGATGCGATGCCGATGAGATCGATACGAATCGGCTCGTTGATGCCGTGGAGGCCGGCAAACCGCTCGCGCAAGATGTCCGCCGCCAGGCTGGCGCGCGCGCCGGCCCCGGCGCCGGCATAGCCGACCTCGCCCTCGGCCAGGAGGCCGCCGTCGAAGCCGAGCGTGACCTTGAGCCGGTCCGGACGCGGGTGTCCGCTGGCGCCGCGTACCCGCACCCGATCCGCTCCCGTCTCCTCTACGGTCAGACCCGAGAAGTCGGCGGTAACATCGGGGGTGAGGTAGGCGGCTGGGTCGTGGATCTCGTAGAGAAGCTGCTCCTTTACCGTGCGCGTATCGACCACGCCGCCGGTTTGGTCCAGTTTGGTGATGACGGCTGCGGCGTCCTCGTCGATCTCGGCGATCGGGAAGCCGAGCCGGGCGAGTCCGGCCACCGGCTTGGTCGCGGGATCGGCGAAGTAGCCGCCGGTGATCTGGCCCGCGCACTCCATCAGGTGGCCCACCGCGGTGCCTGCGCCCAGCACCTCCCAGTCGTCGTGGCGCCATCCATAGCGCGCGATCATCGGCGCCAGAAACAGCGATGGATCGGCGATGCGGCCGGCAATCACGACCTCGGCGCCGGCCTCCAGCGCCGGCAGCAGCGCCTCTGCGCCGAGATAGGCGTTGGCCCCTACCAGGGTTCGGCCGATCTCGGCAACGCTGCAGCCGCGCTCCGGGACCTCAGTGTCGGGGGCGATGCGATCGCTCACCTCGTCGCCCTCGACGCAGGCGATCTTGAGCCCGCGAAGGCCCAACTCGCGCGCCACCTCGGCGGCCTTCTCGGCGGCGCCGCGGGGATTGGTGACCCCCATATTGGTGACGATGCGGGTGCCGCTCGCCGCGCACGCGGGCAGCACCGCCCGCAGCCGGCGCTCGAGGTAGCGATTGTACCCGGCGGCCGGATCGGCGCGCCGCTCGAGGTGTCCGTAGGCCATCGTCCGCTCGCCGATGCACTCGAAGACGAGCACGTCGAGCGCGCCGCGCTCTGCGAGCTCCCGAGCCGGGTCCAACCGGTCGGACGAAAACCCGGCCCCAGTACCAATGCGCAACATCCTCAATCCCTAGTCGAAGGCCGCCGTGATCTGGGTAGCGCCGAGGCCTTCCTTGGCGACGCGCAGGTCGTGATAGCTGACCGCGCTGACGACCGCGATCACGGCGCCGAAGATGGCCGAGACGATCCACGAGACCAGAAGGAAGGCCGTCGTGTCGTCTTCCCCCGCCACCAGCGAGCCGGCCAGTATCGCCAACACGACGTTCAGTGCGACAACCGTCGCAAGCACTCCGAATACCGGCCAGCGGTACCCTTTGGTGAGCTCGGCGCTGCGGGTAAGCGAGTTGATTACGCCCGGCCGCTCGACCACCGCCACCGGCACCGCGACCCACAACATGGTGGCGACGATCAAGCCTGGGATGATCAGCAGCAGCGTCGCCAAGCCGGTCGCGACCCCGACCAAAATGGCGACCCCGACCACGGGAAACACCAGACCGAGCCCGCGGCTAAGGCACTCGACCAGGCTCGCGTGCGATCCTCGAAGCTCGCGGATCGTCCCGTACACCAGGGCAGCCGTGAGCAGATAGCGCAACAGGATGTCGGCGACGAAGATCGCCACGCTCCCGGTCGACGCGGTGGCGGCGGGCTCGCTGGGTTGGTCGACCGCCAGCGCGTAGAGATGGGGCGGTGCCGTGAACGCAAGCGCCAGCAGCCCAAACGGGACGACGTTGCGAGCCAGAATCGAAAAGCCGCGAACCAAGACGCGATCGACGCGAAACTCTGACGCTGGGGTTCCCGTCATCCCTCGCTCCCAAACCGCTGCGGGCGTTGATCCCGCACCATAAAGTGAAATCCGAAGGTGAGCGATATTCAGACGGCAAGGTCGCGAAAAAAACCCTCGGTCTCCTGGTCCGCCGGGAACACCAGCTCGATCCTGAGTTCGTTGACGGTGACATCCAGCGCGGTGCCGAAGCTCGCCACCGTCGAGATGGTGGCGAGGACGCGCTCGCCCATGCGGATGCGCGTCGGCATCATCGGCCCATAGCTGAACTCGCTCTCTTCGAGCTGCGACCCGCCCTCGACGTGGGCCGCCGCCTCCTCGATCAACTCGTTGAGCTCGGGGTCGGCACCGGCGCGCGCGGCCTCGCGCCGTAGCCGCAACAGGGTCGCCCGCGCCAGCTCGTCCCAGTTCTCCACCATCGCGCGCAACGGGCCGGGCTCGAACAGCATGCGCATCGCGTTCACGGTCTTACCCGGTTCGCTGACGCCCGGGAACATCATGCTCGCGGCGCGGTTGGCCATGACGACGTTCCACAGCCGGTCGATCACGAACGCCGGAAACGGCTCGTGGTTATCTAGGACGTAGCCGATCGCCCGTTGTACCGGCGCCAGCGCCGCATCCGAGAGCTCGCCCTCGGAATAGGCCGGCGCAAAACCCGCCGCCAGCAAAAGCGCGTTGCGGTCGCGCAGCGGCAGCTCGAGCGATTCCGCCAGTCGCATCACCACCGCCCGGCTCGGCCGCGCCCGCCCGTTCTCGACGAAGCAGACATGGCGCGGCGAGACCTCGGCCATCAGTCCGAGGTCGAGCTGGCTCATTCGGCGCACCCGCCGCCAACTCTTGAGCTGCCGCCCAAACGGGCTGGCAGCGACGTCGCTCATGGCCTCCGCGGTTCCCACGCCGCCATTCTAGCGTGCTGGTACACCAAGTCACTTACCTATGGGGTAATTGCGGCGCTTCCCCGATCCGGCGTCAACTCGGATCGACGATTGATCAAGGGGAGTCGAGGGTATGTCGAGCTTGTGGCGAAACTGGCTGATGGTGGTGGGTGCGCTCATGGCAATCATGGGCTTGGCGATGGGCGTCCTTTCGGTGAGTGTGATCACCGCGTTCACGGGTGTGTTCGACCCAATCTTCTGGCCCGATGCCGGGCCCGATGCGGCAACGGTCCGCTTCCAGCGTTACGTGATCGGCGGGGCCGGCGGCGTGATGGCGGCGTGGGGTATTCTCATTTACGCGATCGCCCGCTCGGCTTTCGCGCGTCCCGAGCCGTGGCTGGCGAGCGCGCTCACGGCCAGCGTGATCGCCTGGTTCGTTATCGACAGCGCGGCCAAGCTCGCAAGCGGCGCGGCCTTCTTCGTGGCGGGCAACGTGCCCCTGCTAGTGGCGCTACTGCTACCGCTGGTGCGCGAGCGCGGCGCGCTTTGGGGCGGGGCTCAGGTCCAGTCGAGGATGACTTTGCCCGAGCGGCCTGAACGCATGACCTCGAAGCCTTCGGCGTAGGCCTCAGCCTTGAGGCGGTGGGTGATCACTTTGCTCACGTCGAGACCGCTTTCGAGCATCGTCGCCATCTTGTACCAAGTCTCGAACATTTCGCGGCCATAGATGCCCTTCACGGTAAGGCTCTTGAAGATGATCTGGTTCCACTCGATCGATACCTCGCCGGGTGGAATCCCCAGGGCCGCCACGCGACCGCCGTGGTTCATCACACGCACCATGTCGCGCAGCGCCTCGGCGTTGCCCGACATCTCGAGGCCGACGTCGAAGCCCTCGTTCATTCCCAGCCCGTCCATCACCTCATCGAGGCTCTCTTCGCCGGCGTTGACCGCGCGGCTCGCCCCGTTGATGCGCGCCAGCTCGAGCCGATAGTCGTTCACGTCGGTAACAACCACGTGGCGGGCGCCGACGTGGCGGGCGATCGCCGCCGCCATCACCCCGATCGGGCCGGCACCGGTGATCAACACGTCCTCGCCCACCAGGTCGAAGGACAATGCCGCGTGGGTGGCGTTGCCCAGCGGGTCGAGGATGGCGGCCACCTCGTCGCTCACCGCCTCGCTCAGCTTGAAAGCGTTGACCGCGGGGATGGCGAGGTACTCGGCGAAGCTGCCGGCGCGCTGGACGCCGACCCCGACAGTGTTGCGGCACAGGTGCCGCCGCCCGGCACGACAGTTGCGGCAATGGCCGCAAGTGACGTGGCCCTCGCCCGAAACCCGATCTCCCGGCGCGAAACCTCGGACTTCTGCTCCCACCTCGGCCACCGTTCCGACGAACTCGTGACCCACGGTCAGCGGCACCGCGATCGCCTGTTGTGACCACGAATCCCAGTTGTAGATATGAACGTCGGTGCCGCAGATCGCGGTCTTGCCGATCTCGATCAGCACGTCGTTGGGGCCGAACGCCGGCTTCGGCACATCCTCCATCCAGATGCCCGGCTCGGCCCGCGATTTCACGAGCGCTTTCATGCCGGCTCAGGCGATGACGCCGAGGTCGCGGCCGACTTTGGCGAACGATTCGATCGCGCGGTCGAGATGATCCCGCTCGTGCCCGGCCGAAAGCTGCACGCGGATTCGCGCTTGGTCCTTGGGCACGACGGGGAAAGAAAAGCCGATTACGTAGATGCCTTCGCCCAAAAGCCGCGCAGCCATCTCCGAGGCGAGCCGCGCATCGCCCAGCATGACCGGCACGATGGGGTGGCCGGCGCCAGCCAGTGTGAAGCCTAGCGCCTCCATTGCGGCCCGGAAGTAGGCGCCGTTCTCGCCCAGCTTGCGGCGCAGCGTATCGCTCGAGTGCAACAGATCGAGGGCGGCGAGCGTCGCGGTGGCGACCATCGGCGCCAGGCTATTGGAGAACAGGTACGTCCTCGAACGCTGCCGCAACCACTCGGCGATCTCCCGACGTGTCGCCGTGTAGCCGCCCGAGGCGCCGCCCAGCGCCTTGCCCATCGTTCCGGTGATGATGTCGACGCGGCCTTCGACGCCGCAGTGCTCAGGTGTGCCGCGTCCGCCTTTGCCGACCACGCCCACCGCGTGGGAATCATCGACCATGACCATGGCGCCATGGCGTTCGGCAAGCTCGCAGATCGCTGGCAGGTTGGCGATGACTCCATCCATCGAGAACACGCCGTCGGTGGCGATCAACTTGAATCGGCAGTCCGCGGCTTCCTCCAGCTTGCGCTCGAGATCGGCCATATCGTTGTTGGCGAAGCGCAGCCGGCGTGCCTTGCACAGCCGCACCCCGTCGATGATGCTGGCATGGTTCAGCGCGTCCGAAATGATTGCGTCGCGCTCGTCAAGAATGGTCTCGAAGAGACCGGTGTTGGCGTCGAAGCACGAGGGGTAGAGGACCGTGTCCTCGGTGCCGAGAAACTCCGAAATCCGCGCCTCGAGGGTGCCGTGTATCGTCTGGGTGCCGCAGATGAAGCGGACCGAGGAAACACCGAAGCCATACTGATCAAGCCCCGCTTTCGCGGCCTCGATCATCGCTGGATGGTTCGCCAGCCCGAGATAATTGTTGGCGCAGAAGTTCAGCACCTCGGCCCCATCCTGCAGCCGGATCTCGGCTTGCTGGGGTGAGACAAGGGTGCGTTCTTCCTTGAACAGTCCGGCGGCGCGCACCTCTGCGGCCTCGTTACTCAGGAACTGAAGAAACGTCTCGTCCATTGACATTTGAGAGAAACCCTTTGACGCGGCGATGATAATGCGGGAACTAACACACCGAAGCGTGAAGCAAAAGGGAGGCGTACCGTTGGCGATCGAGACCATGGAATCGCAGGTGCTCGGCGGCCTAGCCAGTGGCGTCGAGGTTTTGGGCGAATCACAGCCGGGCTACGACGAGATCCTGACCCCGGCGGCGCTCGACCTGGTGGCAATGCTAGAGCGACGCTTCGGAGCCGAGCGGCTGGCGCTCCTCGATCGCCGGGCCGAGCGCCAGGCGCGCATCGCTGCCGGCGACAAGCCGGACTTTCTGCCCCAGACCGCCGCGGTCCGCGACGACGACTGGACCATCGCGCCGGTGCCGGCCGATCTCCAGGACCGCCGCGTCGAGATCACCGGGCCGGTCGAGCGCAAGATGATCATCAACGCGCTCAACTCCGGGGCCAGCGTCTTCATGGCCGATTTCGAAGATTCCTGCGCCCCCACGTGGGACAACATGATCGGCGGCCAGATCAACCTGCGCGACGCCATCGCCCGGACCATCACGTTCGAGGATCCCGCGCGTGGCAAGTCCTACCGGCTGAACGAGCGGACTGCGACCCTTTTGGTTCGCCCTCGCGGCTGGCACCTTGTGGAAGCTCACGTGCAGGTGGACGGCGCTCCGGTCTCGGCCGGTATCTTCGATTTCGCGCTCTACCTCTTCCACAACGCAAGCGCTCTAAAGGCCGCCGCAACTGGCCCATACTTCTACCTGCCGAAGATGGAATCCCATCTTGAGGCACGGCTCTGGAACGAGGTCTTCGTCGCCGCGCAGGAAGCGCTCGGCATCCCGCGCGGCACCGTCAAAGCGACGGTGCTGATCGAGACCATCCTCGCCGCCTTTGAGATGGACGAGATCCTCTTCGAGCTGCGCGAGCACTCGGCGGGGCTCAACTGCGGGCGCTGGGATTACATCTTCAGCATCATCAAGAAGTTCCGCAATGACCCAAGCGCCCTCATGCCCGACCGCGCCCAGGTGACGATGGAGCGTCACTGCATGCGCTCCTACAGCCTCTTGGCAATCAAGACCTGCCATCGCCGCGGCGCCCACGCGATCGGGGGAATGGCGGCACAGATTCCGATCCGCGGTGACGAGGCGGCGAACCAGGCGGCGCTCGACAAGGTGCGCGCCGACAAGAAGCGCGAAGCGGGGGACGGCCACGACGGCACCTGGGTGGCACACCCCGGCCTGGTACCGATCGCCAAGGAAGAGTTCGACGCCGCCATGACGGAAGCCAACCAGATCGGACGCACCCGCGACGATGTCGCGGTCGGCGCTGCCGATCTCCTCGAGATTCCCGAGGGGGCGATCACCGAAGCCGGCGTGCGGCTCAACGTCAGCGTCGGCATCCGTTACATCGAGTCCTGGCTCCGCGGGAACGGGTGCGTGCCGTTGTTCAACCTCATGGAGGACGCGGCGACCGCCGAGATCTCGCGCGCCCAGCTGTGGCAGTGGTTGCGCCACGGGGCCACGCTCGACGACGACCGCACCGTCGATGCCGCGCTGGTGAAGACGGTGATCGCCGAGGAAGTTTCCACAATGCGCGACGAGCTCGGTGATGCCGAAAACCGCCTCGACGAGGCGGTGGCGCTGTTCGAGACCGTCGCCACCGCGCCTGAGTTTGCCGAGTTCCTGACCCTGCCGGCGTACGACAAGATCACCACCGTGACCTCGGCGTAGCGATGCCCAACCTCGCTGCGCTCGAGGACGCCGCCGCACTCGTCCACGAAACGGTCGCGCCGACGCCGCAACGGTGCTGGCCGCTCCTGGCCGAGCGCTACGGCTGCGAGCTGTGGGTCAAGCATGAGAATCATACGCCGATCGGCTCGTTCAAGCTTCGCGGCGGCCTCGTCTACATGGACGCCCTACGCGCCGAGCAGCCCACCCTCGCCGGCGTTATCGCCGCCACCCGCGGCAACCATGGCCAAAGCGTCGCCTTCGCGGCCACCCGCGCAGGGCTCGGCGCGACCATCGTCGTGCCCCACGGAAACAGCGTCGAAAAGAACCGCGCCATGCGCGCCTTTGGCGCCGAGCTGATCGAGGAGGGCGACGACTTCCAAGCCGCCTACGAGCACGCATTCGCTGTGGCTGAGGCGCGAGGCCTGCACATGGTCCGCTCCTACGACCCGACGCTGTCGCTGGGCGTCGCCTCCTACAGCCTCGAATTCCTGCGCACCGTCCCCGACCTCGAAACCCTCTACGTCCCGATCGGGCTGGGCTCGGGTATCTGCGGCGCGATCGCCGCGCGCGATGCGCTTGGACTGGCGACCCGCATCGTCGGTGTGGTCGCTGAAGTCGCGCCAACCTACGCCAAGTCCTTCGCAGCCGGAAAGCCTGTGTCGACGCCGAGTTGCGATACCTTCGCCGACGGCCTCGCCACCCGAATCCCCGACGCCGACTCGCTGGCCCTCATTCTCAAGGGCGCCGAGCGCGTCGTCGCAGTCTCCGAGGCCGCGATGCAAGCCGCTATGCGCGACTACTACACCGACACCCACAACATCGCCGAAGGCGCCGGCGCCGCTACGTTGGCCGCCGTCGGGCTGGAGCGCCCCCAATGCGCCGGCCGCCGCGTCGGCGTCATCCTCTCGGGCGGCAACATCGACATCGACCGTTACCACACGATCCTCGCCGAGGCTTGAAACGCGGCCCGCGGGAATCGTATCAACCCCGCGTGATGGGCGCCGATGCTTGCGCGACAGCCGGCGGCCGATGTGGCATCCTCGGTGCCATGAGCGAGCCGGCCGAGCCGTCCCATTTCTCCGCCCTGCGGAGGATGATGGTCGAGGAGATCGCCCAGTACGCCGATCTGGCGGGCGAGGCGATCGGTAAGCACGAGCTCGATCCCCAGGTCATGGTGGCGATGGGCAAGGTGCCGCGGCACGAGTTCGTCCCGGCGGAGCTGCGCGATGTCGCCTACGCCGATTCACCGCTCCCGATCGGCCACGGCAAGACCGTCAGCCAACCCTTCATGGTCGCGGTGATGACCGATCTCCTGGCGATCGAGCCCGACGACGTTGTCCTCGAGATCGGCACCGGGCTCGGCTATCAGGCAGCCGTCTTGGCCGAGCTTGCGGCCAAGGTCTACTCGGTCGAGATCTTGTCCGAACTCTCGGCCGGCGCGGGGCGGCGCCTCGGCGACCTCGGCTACGGCGGCATCGAGCTCAGGGTCGGCGATGGCGCCTATGGATGGCCCGAGCATGCGCCCTTCGACAAGGTGATCGTGACCGCCGCGCCCGAACTCATGCCGCCGCATCTGCTGGGCCAGCTAAAGCCTGGCGGCACGATGGTGATCCCCGCCGGCATCGAATCGGCCCAACAGCTCTTGCTGGTCACCAAGGACGCCGAGGGGCGCATCAAGACCCGCGAGATGATGCCGGTCCGCTTCTCCCAGCTCGTCACCAGCCACTAGCGGCCTTACCCGCCCGGCTGCCCACGCTCACACCGCTTCGAGCGCCTGGGTGAGGTCGGCGATAAGGTCCTCGGGGTGCTCGATGCCAACCGAGATTCGAACCAGTCCCGGGGTGATGCCGATCTCGGCCTGCTTTTCGGCGGGAATGTCGGAATGGGTCATCGTGCCAGGGTGCTCGGCCAGGCTCTCGGTGCCGCCCAGGCTGACCGCCAGCTTGACCAACTTGAGCGCGTTGAGGAGCCGGAAGGCTTCGGCCTCGCCGCCGTGCACCTCGAAGGAAAACGTCGAACCCGCGGCCTTGCACTGGCGCCTGCGGAGCGCGAAGTCGGGGTGCTCCTCGTCGACGAAGCCGAGGTAGTGCACCGCGGCGACCTTGGGGTGGTCGGCCAGGAATTCGGCCACGTAGCGGGCGTTCTTCATGGAGCTCGTCATTCTCAGCTTCAGCGTCTCCAGGCTGCGCATCACCAGCCAACCGGTATGGGGATCGGAGATGGTGCCGAGAATGGTGCGCATGCCGCGCACCGCCGCGAGATGCTCTTCGGCACCGAGACAGGCGCCGGCGATTACGTCCGAGTGCCCGCCGACGTACTTGGTCAACGAATAGAGCGCCAAATCGGCGCCGAGCTCCAGCGGCTGCTGCCACAACGGCCCCAGCATCGTGTTGTCGACCGCCACCAGTGGCCGCCCCCGCTTTTGCCCGGCAAGCGCGCGCGCCGCTTTGGCGCAGGCTTCGATATCGACCAGCGCGTTCGTCGGATTGGCAGGGGTTTCGATGTAGATGACGGCGGTAGGGCCGAGGCCGCGGGCCTTGGCGATCGCCTCCTTGACACTGCGTCGGCCCGATGAGCCGCCGAAGGCCACCGGCGTGATACCGAACTTGGGCAGGATGTTGCGGATCAGGAACTCGGTCCCGCCGTAGACCGGCTCGGAATGCACGATGGTCTCGCCGGGACGTAGGAACGACAACAACGTCGTCGAGATCGCGGCCATGCCGGTCGAGAACACCAAACCGGTCTCGGCGCCTTCCCACAGCGCCAGCCGGTCTTCTAGGATCTCGAGGTCGGGGTTGTTGATGCGCGAATAGATCAGCCCCGGTTCCTCGGCGGGGCGCTTTTCGCGCAACCCATAGGCCAGCTCGAAGAACGCCTTGCCGTCCTCGGCGCTGGCGAACACAAAGGTCGAGGTCTGGAAGATCGGGGCCTTGACCGCGCCCTCGGACAGCGCCGGATCGTAGCCGTAGCTCATCATCAACGATTCGGGACGAAGCTGGTGATTGCCGATCGTGCGGTGGCGATAGGGCTTCTCGGGCTTGGCCATGATCGGTCCTCCTGTGCCGCCGGCGGCGGCCATTCTCGCACAGCGTCTTTGCGACTGGAACGGTGCGGTTCGCATCGGCTAACATGCCGCCGACACGGGGCAGGGACATGGGGCCCAGGGATAATGCTTTCGCAAGAGCAGGTTTCGCACTTCCGCCGCGAGGGCTACGTGGCGGTGCCCAACTTCTTCGGCGCGACCGAGGTGGCGGCCCTGCGCGGCGGCCTGGCCGAGCTCAAGGAGGGCGGCGTGTTCACCAACGTCGCCACCGCGGGCGAGACCAGCGAGGGGAACCGGCAGAACCTGCAAATCTGCCCGCTGTCGTATCACCACCGCTTCTTCGCCGCCTTCGTCTTCCACTCGCGCGTGCGCGAAGCGGTGCCGCAGCTCGTGGGCGATCCAGCCTACAAGATGCTTGACCAAATCTTTCTCAAACCGGGGCGGGTCGGCTCGCCCACCAACTGGCACCAGGACAACGCCTACTTCGACTTCGCAGATCCCATGGTCGGGACCGCCATGTGGATCGCGATCCACGACGCCACCGTGGCCAACGGTACCATCCGCATGATCCCGCGCGCCTTTGAGACCCTGATGCCGCATCGCCGCGATCCCGAAAGCGATCACCACACCCGCTGCCATCCCCCCGACGAGGACCTGGCGGTGCCAATCGAGCTCGAGGCGGGCGGGGCGGTGTTCTTCTGCTTCGGCACTCCCCACGGCACCACGGCGAACACCACCGAGAACGAGCGGGCCGGGCTCGCCTATCATTTCACGACCGTGCACAATCAACGGCGCGAGCTCCTCTCGCTGCACCAGCCAACCCAGCACCAGAATCTCAAGACCTACGGCGAGGCCGGCAAGGCACACGGGCCGATCCTCAGTGGGCCCGACTACAGCGCCGGGGTGGGCGAGTACGGCTGCGACATGGAAGCGGCACTGGCCGCCGAGACCGAGCGTCTGGCCCGACTCGACGCGGCGCTCCACTAGGGCGGGCAATGAGCGAGCTCCATCCCAAGATGCAGGCCATCCTCGATGCCATGGAGGAGGCCGGAATGCCAGACTGGCAGGAGGACGACTGGGCCGAGGCCCAGGCCTATCTCGATGCCCGCGAGGGCGCCTACTATTCGCCGCCGGTCGAAGTCGGCGCCATCGCCGAGTGCACGATCCCCGGGCCGGCGGGACCGATCCCGGTCCGCGTCTACACCCCGCTCGGCGTCGCGGCTGATCCGCCGCTGCCGGTGCTGATCTACTATCACGGCGGCGGCTGGGTCTTCGGCAGCCTCGAAAGCCACGATCCCGAATGCCGCGCGCTCGCCAACGCGGCGGGCGCGGTGGTGATGTCGGTGGACTACCGGCTGGCGCCCAAGCACAAGTTCCCCGCCGCCGCCGAGGACTGCTGCGCGGCCGTGACCTGGGCCGCCGCGAGCGCGGCCGAGATCGGCGGCGATCCCGCGCGGATCGCGGTGGCGGGCGACAGCGCCGGCGGCAACCTCGCGGCGGTGGCCGCCCAGTTCGCGGTGCGCCAGGGCGCCCCGCGGCTCGCCTTGCAGCTCCTCATCTATCCGGTCGTCGCGGCCGCCACCGACACCGAGTCCTACAACCGCTACGCCGAGGGCTACGTGCTGACCCGCGAGGCCATGCAGTACTTCATCGACAGCTACCTCAACGATCCCTCCGAGGCCGGCGATCCGCGCGTCTCGCCGCTGTTGGCCGAGGACGTGAGCGGGGCCGCACCGGCGCTGGTCGTCAGCGCGAGCCACGACCCCCTGGTGGACGAGGGCAAGGCTTACGCCGACAAGCTCGCCGCCGCCGGCGTCCCCGTCGAGTACGCCTGCTACGACGGCATGACCCACGGCTTCCAGCTGTGGGGCACCTGGCTCGAGGCCAGCGGCGATCTTCACGAGCGCTGCGGCGCGGCGCTCAAGCGCGCCTTCGGCGCCGCGTGAGCGCGTTAGTCTCAACGGATCAGCGCCCGTCGTCGACGCGCGCCGCGGTCAACTAGCAGCGCCGGAGGACCCAGCATGGGCGAACTACTCCCCGAGATGCAGGCGATACTCGACGTCTTGGAGGAAGCCGGAGGACCGGCGGTGGAAGACACGCCGCCGTCCGAGGCGCGCGCAAATCTCGACGCCCGCGACGGCGATTTCTACTCGCCGCCACCCGAGGTCGCGCGCGTCGCCAACCGAACGATCCCCGGACCTGCCGGGGCGATTCCCATCCGCGTCTACTCGCCGCTTGGCGTTCCATCGGACCCAGCGCCGCCGCTGGTCGTTTACTACCACGGCGGCGGCTGGGTCGTCGGCAGCCTGGATAGTCACGATCCAGAATGCCGCGAGTTGGCGAACGCCGCCGGTGCGGTGGTGATGTCGGTGGACTACCGCCTGGCGCCGGAGCACAAGTTTCCCGCGCCCGTCGATGACTGCTGGGCGGCGTGCCAGTGGGCAGCTGCCAACGCCGCCGAGATCGGCGCCGATCCTTCGCGCGTTGCGGTCGGCGGCGACAGCGCGGGCGGCAACCTGGCGGCCGTGATCGCCCAGCTTGCAGCGGACGCCGGGGGCCCGCGACTTGCCCTGCAACTCTTGATCTACCCCGTCACCCACGCCGTGACCGATACGGAATCCTATCGACGCTACGCCGAGGGCTACATGCTGACCCAGGCGGCGATGCGCTACTTCATCGCCACCTACATCAACGATCCATCCGAGGCCGCGGATCCGCGTGTTTCACCACTATTGGCCACGGACGTGAGCGGGTCGGCGCCCGCTCTGGTCGTCACCGCGAGCCACGATCCCCTACTCGACGATGGGAATTCATATGCCGACAAGCTGGCGGCGGCGGGGGTGCCGGTCGAATACGTGTGCTTCGAGGGAGTGACCCACGGCTTCCACCTGTGGGGCGCCGGCCTCGAGGTCACCGGCGATCTGGTCGCCCGCTGCGCAGCTGCTCTCAAGCGCGCCTTCGGCACGACGTAGCAACCGGTTCAAACCGGCGCCCCGCCGATGGTGTAGTCTTGGCGGCGCCCGGCTCGCTTTAGGATTCGCCCGCCCCATGTCTCGCCTTCGCTCGGGCATCTTGGTCTTCGCCCTCGCGCTCGCCGCGGGTTGGCCTGCGTTGGGCCAGACCGACGCAGCCGCGCCCGAACCGGCGGAGGTGCAGGCGCTCATCGAGACGCTGGAGGACGACGCGGCCCGCGAGCGGTTGTTGGGCCAGCTGCGCTTGCTGATCGAGGCGCGGGAGGGAGCCGAGCCGGCGCCCGCGGCCGACCTCGGCGCCGCCGCGCTGGGTGGGTTCTCCAAGCGCATCGCCGACCTTAGCGAGGGCTTCGCCGATCTCTTCGCCACCGGGGGAGGGGGGCAGCGCGCCGGCCGCTGGCTCGGCCAGCAGTTCGAGACGCCGGAGCGGCGGGCGCTGTGGGTTGAGGTGGTCTGGAAACTCGCGGTCGTCGTCGCCGCCGGGCTCATCGCCCGGGCGCTCTCGGCGGCGGCATTGGGCCGGCCGCAGCGGCGTCTCGAGGAGCGCGATGCCACGACGTTTTGGGTCCGCGTGCCGCTGCTGGCCGCACGCACCGTCCTCGATCTCCTGCCCATCGGCATTTTTGCCGGCGTTGCCTACATCGCCCTTGCTGCGGTCCAGCCCGGCCCTACGGTGCGGCTGGTTGCGGTCGCGGCGATCAGCGCCGCGCTCATCGCCTGGGCGGCCGGCGCCGCGGCGCGTCTTGCGTTCACGCCGCTGGCGCCGTCGTTGCGCCTGGTCGCGCTCGACGACCGCACCGCCGCCTACCTTTACGTCTGGTTCCGCCGCCTGGTGCGGGTGGCGGTCTACGGCTACTTCCTCGTCGAGGCGGCGCTTGCTCTCGGCATGCCCGAGGCCGGCGGCCAGGCGGTGCTCAAGCTGGTCGGGCTTTTGTTCGCGGCGATGGTCCTGCTTGTCGTCCTGCAAAACCGTGGGGCGGTGGCGCAATGGATCCGTGGCGCCGCCAGCGCCGAGGAGGGCGGGCGCGGCCTCCGCGTGCTGCGCGACCGCCTCGCCGATGTTTGGCACATCCTTGCCTCGCTCTACCTGATCGCGGTCGCCATCGTCTGGGTGCTCGACGTCGCCGGGGGCTTCGCCTTCGTGGCGCGGGCGAGTGCACTGTCGCTCCTGGCTCTCGTCGTCGCCCGCCTCGCGCTCGCCCTATTGCGGGCCGCCATGGATCGGCTGTTCCGCATCAGCGCCGACATCCGGGCCCGCTTTCCCTACATCGAGGCGCGCACCGACCGCTACGTTTCGGGGCTGGGCCGGGTCCTCGAATGGATCGTCTACCTACTCGCCGCGCTGGCGGTGTTGCAGTCGTGGGATGTCGACGTTTTCGCCTTCCTCGGCGGCGAGACCGGACGCGACCTCCTGGGCAGGGCTTTCCAGATCTTCGCCATCGTTGTCGTGGCGCTGGTCGTGTGGGAGGGCGCGAGCGGCCTGATCGGGCGTTACCTCGCGGGTGACGAGAGCGCCGATGGCGAACGGCGTGAGCGCAGCGCGCGTGCGCGGACCCTGCTGCCGCTCGCGCGCAACGCGCTTCTGGTGGTCATCGTGATCGTCGCCAGCCTCACCGTCCTGTCCGCGCTCGGCATCGATATCGCACCGCTCTTGGCTGGCGCGGGCGTGGTAGGCCTGGCGATCGGCTTCGGCGCCCAGACCCTGGTCAAGGACGTGATCACCGGCGCCTTCTTGCTCTTCGAGGACACCGTGCAAGTGGGCGACGTGGCGGTGATCGACGGCCAGGGCGGGCTGGTCGAGGCGATTACCATCCGTACCATTCGCCTGCGCGACCTCGCCGGCAGCGTCCACACCATCCCTTTCAGCACCGTGGGCGCGATCACCAACATGACCAAGGAGTACTCGCGATACGTTCTCGATGTCGGTGTCGCCTACCGCGAGGATACCGACCAGGTGGCCGATCTCCTGCGCGAGATCGACGCCGAGCTGCGCGCCGATCCCGAGTTCGGCCCGCACATCCTCGAGCCCATAGATATCCTGGGCGTCGACCGCTTCGAAGACTCCGCGGTGGTGGTGCGCGCCCGCCTCACCACCAAGCCGATCAAGCAGTGGACGGTGGGTCGCGAGTTCAACCGCCGCCTCAAGAAGAAGTTCGACGAGCACGGCATCGAGATCCCCTTCCCCCACCAGACCGTCTTTTTCGGCGAGGACAAGCAGGGCCACGCCCCGGTCGCCCATATACGTGTCGACAAGGAATAGGTCGGCGGGCACGCCCGCGCCGCCCCAAACTGTGGAGATTCTTGCGTGACCCGAATCGCACTCGACGACACTGTACGCGCGCCTCACACCCGCCCCTTCGGCGGCGTCAATTGGCTGGGGCTATGGACGCTCTACATCAAGGAGGTTGAGCGCTTCTGGAAGGTGCTACAGCAGACCATCTTGGCGCCGGTGATTACGGCGCTGTTGTTCCTCCTGATCTTCAACCTCGCCTTTGGCGGCACCGGGCGCGGCATCGAAGGGGTCCCCTTCCTCGTGTTCCTGGCGCCGGGGCTGATCATGATGTCGATCATCCAAAACGCCTTTGCCAACACCTCGTCCTCGATCATGGTCTCCAAGGTCCAGGGCAATATCGTCGATGTTCTGATGCCGCCCTTGAGCCCGGGAGAGTTGACGATGGGGTACGCCTTGGGCGGGGTGACCCGCGGCATTGTCGTCGGCATCGGCGTCGGCATCGTCATCTGGGCGGTCATGCTGCTCGACGTTCCGCTGACAATCCACGATCCCCTGGCCATCGCCTATTTCGGTGTCGCCTCAGCAATCATGCTGTCGCTGATCGGCATCATGGTCGCGGTGTGGTCGGACAAGTTCGACAACCAAGCGGCGGTCCAGAACTTCATCATCACGCCGCTGGTGTTCCTTTCCGGGACCTTCTACTCGGTCGAGCATCTCTCGGGCGTCTTCGCCGCCGCCAGCCAGGTCAACCCGTTCTTCTATCTGATCGACGGTTTTCGCTACGGCTTCATCGGCGAATCCGACAGCTCCGTAATCCTCGGCGCCGCCGTTGTCGCCGCCATCGACGCCGCGCTCTGGCTCTGCTGCTACCTGATGTTTGCCCGCGGTTACAAACTCAAGACCTGAGCCTCGCGCCGACCCCGGGTGTGCGGCGAGCCACAGACCGCCGCCCTGATCCACGACCGAACCCGGGCCCATTGATCCATATCAGTGCTCGCTAGCCATGCCCGCGGTACGAAGTTGAAGGATGTGAGTGGCCGGTGTGAGAGCGGCGTCGGACGTGCCTCGCCGCGATCCCGTACACCGAGGGTGGGAGATTCTGTGATCCCGCGTTCGCTGGACGTTTATCGGGGTTGCTTCGACCAAGTGCTGCTTTGGCGGCTCGGCCGCGGTGCCGTGCTTGCCGTGGCGATGGTGTTTCTCGGCATTCATTCCACCCTCGCTCAGGACGTTGGGCCGAGCGGTTGCGTGGCCCTCTGCGACGATGGGCCCAGTGGCGGCGGCGGCGGCGGTGGGGGCGGGACTTCGACGCCCGACCAACCCTCGGGGCCGACGCAGCAGGAGTTGCAGCAGCAACTCGAGATGGCGATGCATGAGGCGAACGACCGCGGGATTGAGTCCTTCCAGTATGGAGACTGGGCCAATGCCATCCGTTATTTCCAGTTGGCTCTTGAGTACAGTCCCGATGATCCGACCGTCCTCGCCAACCTGCGTCTGGCCCTGGAGCGACAGGCCGAGGCCGACTACGGCGCCCAGGAGGCGGAGCGCGAGCGGCAAGAGGCCGAGGCCCAGGCTGCGGCCGAGCGTGAGCGGCAGGAGGCTGCGGCCCAGGCCGAGGCAGAGCGACTGCGGCAGGAGGCCGAGGCCCTGGCCGAGGCGGAACGCCAGAGGCGGCTGGCCCGGGCCGAGGTGACGCGTGGCTGGCGGCACACGGTGACCCGGGCCGGGCGCCGCCACAAGGCCGTGGCGGCCTAGCGGAAGCTGGTTTCGGCCTACTACTTCTACACCGACCCGGACGCCGAGTGGCGGGTCAAAGCTCAGGCCTGGTGGAACGACCCGATGCATCGCGCCTGGGTCGGTGACGCCTTCATCATCGCTTCGCTGCCCCTCATATTGGACGATGCCCTGGCGGTATCGCAGGCAGTCCTTGGCCGTGGCGGGGCCGCGAAAGCCGGTTTGCAGGCCGGCCTTGCCAAGAAGCCGCCGTCGGCCCAACAGCTCGATCGCGTGCTCCGCTCGCGCTCCCAAGCGCAGTCGCCCACGGGCTCACACTATGATTTTCCGAGTTTCTACCGCGGTGAGACGAAGCCGCCGATCCCGAACTGGTTGTTTCGAGAAAACCCGTACGTACAGCCCTACCCCGGCGGACGGACCTGGTACTGGCAGGAGGCCGCGAGCGTGCGGGTCAA
This sequence comes from uncultured Alphaproteobacteria bacterium, assembly GCA_964446055.1. Lineage (GTDB taxonomy): Bacteria > Pseudomonadota > Alphaproteobacteria > VGEJ01 > VGEJ01 > CAYUNL01. Next base: position 19,096 of record CAYUNL010000014.1, read on the forward strand.
GCGGACCCCGGGCCTCGACAAGGAGTTGAAGTGGCTGCTGACCGGCGAGGGTCGGTTCTAGGGCGACGAGGCCCGGAGTATGGAGGTGAACCGGAGGATCATGGCGTTGGCCGCGGCGCTGTCGGTCATGACGCTGGTTGCCGGTGTCCACGTCGCTTCGGCCCAGGACCAATCGGCCGCCGCGGGCATTGCCGTAGTGGACGTGCAGTTTCTCATGGAGAACTCGGCCGCCGCCAACGACGTCCGCGTGCGAATCGAGAGGGTGCAAGCCGAATACCAACAGGAAGCCGAAGCCAATATGCAGGGCATTACCGAGTCGTACGAGCGCATCCTTGTCGATCGCGCGAGCCTGTCGGACGATGCCTACCAGCTTCGCTTGCTGGAATTGCGGGAACGCGCGGCGGCTCGTCAGAGCGAAGCGTTGCAGCGCCAGGGCAGGTTGGATGATGCGCTGCGCGACGCGTTGCGGAGGATTGCGGCTGCGATTGGGCAGGTCGTCGACGAGATCACGGGGGAGCAGGGCTTGGCGATGGTTTTGCCCCGATCGGCGATCCTCGGCACGCCCGCCGTCCCCGACCTCACCGAAGAGGTTCTGGTACGCCTCGATCGGCGGATCCAATCCGTCGCGATCGATTTGCCGAAATAGGCGCCGTCCGGCGACGCGAGAGCGGCTGTCTTCTTGACCAGAGGGGTACCCGAACGATGACTTTGGAGAAAACGACTCGATCGTATCGTCGGATTGGCGCGGTGGTCGCGGTCTTGATCGCCTTGTCGGGGTACGGACCGATGGTGCCGCAAGCCCAAGCCTGGGAGCACGAGGGCGCCGGCTGGTACGGTAACATGGGCTTCGAATGTTACGACGCTTCCTATTGCACCGGAGACCTGCAGGGATATGTTGGCTTGCCGGTCGAATGGAGTCCCTTGGCCCACTGCACGGGGGGCGATTGGTACATTGACGCTACGGAAATCGTCACCGGAGCGTTGCCGCCGGGGCTATACATCGATGATGGAAACATCGTCGGCGTGCCGGAGCGGGCCGGGACCTGGCATCTGCGGGTACAGTTTGTGAACATGAACTGCGCCGGCACCTATTATGGCGACCATACGCAAGATATCCACATCACGACCGAAGGAAGTTCGGCCCCCCGGTCGCTGCAATAGTTCCGATACCGGGGAGGCTTGAAACAGAGCCTTGCTCTTGTCGTTGATCGCTACGCCTAGACATTAGAGCCTAGGGCCGCGCCCACCGGCCTCGCCGAGCTCGATTGACAGCCGGCGGGTCGGTTTCCATACTCCGCGCCTTTCGCGATTTTCACGGGCGCCGCTGGGCGCCGAAGAAGGATTGCTGCGGTGATCTCCGCCGATATGCCGACCTACGGCCGTATCGACCTTGCCTTCGAGCGCGGCGAGGGCGCCTACCTCTACGGCGTGGACGGGCGACGCTATCTCGACTTCGGCTCGGGGATCGCCGTCACCGCTTTTGGCCACGGCCATCCCCACCTCGTCGCCGCGCTGACAGCGCAAGCGGGCAAGCTCTGGCACGTCTCAAATCTTTATCGTATTCCCGAGCAAGAGCGGCTGGCCAAACGCCTGGTCGAGGCCACATTTGCCGACACCGTGTTCTTCTGCAACTCCGGCGCCGAGGCCGTCGAGTGCGGCCTCAAGGTGGTGCGCAAGCACCACGATGCGACCGGACACCCCGAACGCTACCGCGTGATCAGCTTCGCCGGCGCTTTCCACGGACGCACCTTGGCGACGCTGGCGGCGGGCAAGGTGGCCAAGCACCTCGCGGGGTTCGAGCCCGAGGTCGAGGGCTTCGACCAGGTGCCCCTGGGCGATGCCGACGCCGTACGGGCGGCGATTGGACCCGAGACCGCCGCCATTCTGATCGAGCCGATACAGGGCGAGAGCGGGATCAACGCCGCGCCCGAGGGTTTCCTCCGGACCTTGCGCCAGATCGCCGACGAAACCGGCGTGCTCTTGTTCTACGACGAGGTCCAATGCGGTATGGGACGCACCGGACGGCTGTTTGCCCACGAGTGGGAGTCCACCCCGCCCGACGTGATGGCCGTGGCCAAGGGCATCGGCGGCGGGTTTCCGATGGGCGCTTGCCTGGCTACCGAGGCGGCCGCGGCCGGCATGGCCGCGGGCAGCCACGGCTCGACGTTCGGCGGCAATCCGCTCGCCTCGGCCGTTGGCAACGCGGTCTTAGACCTGGTCCTCGAACCGGGCTTCCTCGATCGCGTGCAAGCTCGCGGCGAGCGTCTGATGCAGGGCGCGCAGACGCTCCTGAAATCCAACAGCGGGGTCATCGAAACGGTGCGGGGCCGCGGCATGATGTTGGGGCTCAAGTGCCGTTGCCCCAACACCGACGTGATCGAGGCGGCGCGCGCCAACGGGCTCTTGACCGTGATCGCCGCCGACAACGTGGTGCGGCTCGCGCCACCGCTCGACGTCGAGGACGCGCACATCGACGAAGCGCTGGAGATCCTGACCAGCGTATGCGCTGAGCTCGGCCAATGAGCGGGCCGAAACATTTTCTCGACCTCGATGCGCTGGAGACCGCGACGCTCCGCGGCATCCTCGACCGCGCCGCGGCGCTGAAGGCCGCGGCGAAGGGCAGTGACCTCCTGGCGGGCCGGGTACTGGTCATGATCTTCGAGCACCCTTCGACCCGTACGCGGGTCTCCTTCGATGTCGGCATGCACGAACTCGGCGGCCACTCGCTGGTGTTGAATCGCGACGACCTCCACTTGGGGCGCGGCGAGAGCGTCGCCGACACCGCGCGCGTCTTCTCGCGCTACGCCGATGTCATCGTTATTCGCGCCGCCGATCACGAGACGCTGGCCGAGCTTGCCGCGCATGCCGAGGTGCCCGTGATCAACGGCATGACCGACCGCACCCACCCCTGCCAGCTGATGGCCGACGTGATGACGTTCGAGGAACATCGGGGGCCCATCGCGGGCCGTGCGATCGCCTGGTCGGGCGACGGAAATAACGTCGCCACCTCGTGGATTCACGCCGCTGTACGCTTCGAATTCGAGCTTCGGCTTGCCTGTCCCGAGGGCCTGGAGCCACCCGCCGTCGCGCTCGATTGGGCGGCCCGCGAGGGCGGGCGGATCGTGCTGGCCGAAAGCGCCGAAGAGGCGCTGGCGGACGCCGATTGTGTGGTCACCGACACCTGGGAATCGCTGGGCAAGGAGACGCGGCCCGACGTCGGCGATCGGCTGGTCCCATACCGTGTCGATGCGCGGCTGATGGCGTTGGCAAAGCCCGACGCAATCTTCATGCACTGTCTGCCGGCGCACCGCGGGCGCGAGGTAAGCGCAGAGGTAATCGACGGGCCGCAGAGCGTGGTCTGGGACGAAGCGGCGAACCGCCTGCACGCGCAGAAAGGGGTGCTCGCGTGGTGTCTATCGTGAGGTCGGCGAGGGCGCTTGTAAACCGCGCGCCGTGCGATCAAGATAGCACGTCATGCGTTGGGCGAATCGCGCATCGTTTGGGTTCCTAGCGCCGCTGGTGCTGGCTCTGGCGGCCTGTGCGCCGCCGCCCCCGACCCCTCAGTTTCCCGAGCCCTCCTATGGCCATCTCGGCGCCATCCGGCTCGATGTCGCGCGGTTCGAGATCGTCGTCGCGTACGAGCCGCCACTCGCCGCGCCCAACGTCGAGCATACCTTCCCGACGACGCCCGCCGCGGCCGCCGAGCGCTGGGCCCAGGACCGCATCCAGGCGGTCGGTGACGCCGGCTGGGCCCGCTTCATCGTGCACGAGGCCGGCGTAACCGAAACCGCACTCGAGCGCGAGAGTGGGCTCAAGGGGGCGTTCACCGATGAGCAATCGGAGCGCTACGAGGGCGTCCTGGACGTGGTCCTCGAGATCCGTTCCGATCGCGGTTTTCGCGACGCCCACGTCGAAGCCACGGCGACGCGCACGCAAAGCGTGTCCAAGGACATCACGGTGAACGAGCGGCGCACCGTCTTCTTCGAGATGACCGAGGCCCTGATGGTCGACCTCAACGCCCAGCTCGAGGCGCGGATTCGCGAGCACCTTGCGAAATATCTGAGATAGCGTCGCGCTCAGGTCGTGGCGAGATGATCGAGGAGCCGGCGCACAAAGGCGGCGCAGGCCTCGATTTCGGAGAGCGCAATGAACTCGTCGGGTTTGTGTGCCTGGCGGATCGAGCCGGGCCCGCAGATGACGCTCGGGATGCCCGCGCCCTGGAAAATGCCGGCCTCGGTGCCATAGGAAACCGCGCCGCACGCGTTCTTGCGCGCCAGCGCCAGGACCAGAGTCTCGGCCGGCGAGCCGTCCTCGGGCACCAGCGGCCGGACCCGCGCGCGCTCTTCGGTGACGATCGAGGTGGTCTCAGAAACCGCCTGCATGCGCGGCACCACGGTGTCGCGGGCATAGGCCTCGAAGCGGTTGATGATCTCGTCTTCGGGGTCACCCGGGACCAGCCTGTATTCCCACGCGAAGGTGCACTCCTTGGCGATGATATTGAGCGCGGTGCCGCCGGCGACGGTGCCGACGTTGATCGTCGTATAGGGCGGATCGAAGCGGCTGTCGGCCTCGGCCCTCCCCACCATCTCCTCGGCCAATTCGCGCAGATGCGAGATCAGCTCGGCCGCGGCCGAGACCGCACTGACGCCGACGTGGGTCGCGCTCGAATGTGCCTCGAGCCCGGTCACGGTGGTACTGAAACCGCGCAAGCCCTTGTGCGCGTTCACCACCGTCATCTCGGTCGGCTCGCCGACGATGACCACCGCCGGAACCGCGGCACCGGCGACGATCCGCGGCACCATGCGAAGGGCACCCAGGCAGCCGACCTCTTCGTCGTAGGAGAACGCGAGGTGGATCGGCACACGTAGGTCGCGGGCGAGGAACTCGGGCACCAGGGCCAGCGTGATGGCGATGAAGCTCTTCATGTCCGCGGTGCCTCGGCCGTAGAGCCGACCGTCCGCCTCGCGCACGACGAACGGATCGGAGCGCCATGCCTGGCCGTCCACCGGGACCACATCGGTGTGCCCCGACAAGACGACGCCGCCGTCGCGGACCGGCCCGATCACCGCGTGCAGGTTGGCCTTTCGCCCACTCTCGTCGTGGATGATCTCGCTCTCGATCCCGTGCCCGCCGAGGTACTCGGCGATGAAGCCGATTAGCTCGAGATTCGATTCCCGGCTGGTCGTGTCGAAGCCGACCAGCCGTTCGATCATCTCCCTAGGTGTTGGGTTTTGCGGCATGGGTGGCCCGACGGAGTCAGAAGTCTCAAGAATAGGCCGGCTTTCTCAAGCCGTCTACCTGGTGATGCGCTGAAGCCCTTGCTACGCGCGACTTTCGGTGAATTTCGCGGGGCCGGCAAAGATTACAAACTTGACACCAAATGGGGGGCGCGCCATGTCTAGTTCAAACGTTTGATTTTTATGGGCTGAAGGAGCCGGGGGCAAATGGCTAGCGCGGGCGTGAGCCCGATCGAGAGCGTGCTCGACGCCGAGGACGCGCAACGCTCCGAACCCGGCGCGGGCGCTGGACAGGGGCGCCGCAGCGCGGCGGAGCGGCTGCTGGCGGCCGGGGCAAAGTTGTTCGCCGAGCGCGGCTACGCCGATGTCTCAACGCGGGCGCTGACCCGGGCCGCGGGCGTCAATCTCTCGGCCATCACCTACTATTTCGACGGCAAGGAGGGCCTCTACCGTGCGGTGATCGCGCGCATGCTGCGCGAGACCGAACCGCTGCGCCGCGCCTTGATCGACGATATCCGGTCGGGGATCCTGCGCGCCGGCGCGGACCGGGCCACCCTCGCTCGCGTCGCGCTGGCCTTCGTCCGGCGGATGTTGGCGGCGCAGGTACTGACCGAGCTCCCGGGCGGGCGGATGCAGATCATGCTGCGCGAGATCAACAAGCCCTCGGTGGCGTTCGACGACGTCATGGCCGGCCATATCGACCCTGTTCATGACGCCGTCTGCGAGCTGGTCGCGGCGGCCCGCCACGCCGCCGCCGATGACGAATCGGTTCGCATCCTCGCCCACGCCGTCATCGGCCAATGTGTGGTTTTTGGACCGGGGCGCCGCGTGATTCAGACCCGGCTCGGCTGGGACGAGGTGACCCCTAAGCGCTTCGAACGCATTGTCGATGCCGTGGGCTGCTCGGTCCTGGCCTCGCTCGGACTGC
>CAYUNL010000015.1:0-25040 GCA_964446055.1 uncultured Alphaproteobacteria bacterium
GGCGCTCTTCCAGGCTGAGCTAATCGCCCGCGACAGGAACCCCGCGCCGCGGCTCGCCGATCGTCAATCGCCTCGGACCGCCGGCGCCGCACTCACTCACGGCGCCGACGCGCGCGCCCTTAGCTCAGCGGTTAACCGCGTCCTTGAGCACCTTACCGGCCTTGAACTTGGCCTGCTTCGAGGCCGGGATGTGGATCCGTTCGCCGGTCCGCGGATTGCGACCCTCCGACGCCTTTCTATTGGCGACGCTGAAGGTGCCGAAGCCTACCAGTCGAACGGCATTTCCCCGGGAAAGCGTCGATGCGATCGAGTCGAACACGCTGTCGACGGCCTTGGCCGAGTCCGCTTTGCTTAGGGCGGCGGAACTGGAAACCGCCGCAATCAGATCGTTCTTGTTCACGGTCGTCCCCCTGTCGATATGAAGAATTTTTTACGAAACGGGTAGCGTATGCCAAGTTCTAGGCCGAAAGTGTAGAGCCCCGCGTCGCGCCACGTCAAAGAGAAAATCGAGATATCCCCAGCTTTTCGGGGCCGGGGGGCCGGTTAATGCGCGACTACGCTGTCCCGACCCTCGTCCGGGGTCTCGGCGGCAACCCCCTCGGCGATATCCTCCTCGTTCCATTCGATCGGGACCAGCGGGTTGACCAGCACGCGCTCGAGCACCTCGTCAACGGTCTGGACCGTGACCACCTCCAAGGCGCGTTTCACGTTGTCGGGGATCTCGGCCAGGTCCTTCTCGTTCTCGCCCGGGATCAGCACCGTCTTGATGCCACCGCGTAGCGCCGCCAGAAGTTTCTCTTTTAAACCGCCGATCGGCAGCACGCGGCCGCGCAAGGTAATTTCGCCGGTCATGGCAATATCCTTGCGCACTGGATTCTGAACCAAGACCGATACGATCGCGGTGATCATCGCGACCCCGGCCGAGGGGCCGTCCTTGGGCGTCGCACCTTCGGGCACGTGTATGTGGATATCGGTCTTCTCGAATCGTGTCGGCTTGACCCCAAAGTCGATCGAGCGTGAGCGCACGTAACTGGCCGCCGCCTGCACCGATTCCTGCATCACGTCGCCGAGTTTGCCGGTGATCGTCATCTTGCCCTTGCCGGGCAGCATCACGGCTTCGATCGAGAGAAGCTCGCCGCCCACCTCGGTCCAGGCAAGCCCGGTGCAGATACCGACCAGATCCTCGGCCTCGATCTCGCCGAATCGGAATCGCCTCACGCCGGCGAACTTCTCGAGGTTGCGGCGGCTGACCGCCACCTTCTTCAGCCCGCTTTTGACGATCTCCTTGGTCGCCTTGCGGGTCAGGTTGGCGATCTCGCGCTCCAGATTGCGGACCCCGGCCTCGCGGGTGTAGGTCCGAATGAGGTCGCGGAGCGCGGCCTCCGAGATCGACCACTCGCCTTCCTTCAGGCCGTGGCCCTCCATCTGCTTTCGGATCAGGTGGCGTTTGGCGATCTCGATCTTTTCGTCCTCGGTGTAGCCCGAGAGGCGAATCACCTCCATGCGGTCCAACAGTGGCGGCGGGATGCGCAGCGTGTTGGCGGTGGTGATGAACATGACGTTGCTGAGATCGTAGTCGAGCTCGAGGTAGTGATCGTTGAAGGTGTTGTTCTGTTCGGGATCCAACACCTCCAAGAGCGCCGAGGAGGGATCGCCCCGGAAGTCCGCGCCCATCTTGTCGACCTCGTCCAGCAAGAACAGCGGATTGACGGTCTTGGCCTTCTTCATCGACTGGATGATCTTGCCCGGCAGCGAGCCGATATAGGTCCGGCGATGGCCGCGAATCTCGGCCTCGTCGCGCACGCCGCCGAGCGACATGCGCACGAAGTTGCGTCCCGTGGCGCGCGCGATCGACTTGCCGAGCGAGGTCTTGCCGACGCCCGGGGCGCCCACCAGACATAGGATCGGCCCCTTGACCTTGTTGGTCCGCTGCTGCACCGCGAGGTACTCGACGATGCGCTCCTTGACCTTTTCGAGGCCGTAGTGATCCTCGTCGAGGATTCGCTCGGCCTGGTTCAGGTCCTTCTTGATGCGGCTCCGCTTGCCCCACGGGATCGATAAAATCCAGTCGAGGTAGTTGCGCACGACCGTCGCCTCGGCCGACATCGGGCTCATGTTGCGCAGCTTCTTGAGCTCGCCCTGCGCCTTCTCGCGCGCCTCTTTCGACAGCTTCAGGGTCTTGATCTTCTCTTCGAGCTCGCCCAGCTCGTCGCGGCCGTCCTCGCCCTCGCCCAGCTCCTTCTGAATCGCCTTCATCTGCTCGTTCAGGTAGTACTCGCGCTGGGTCTTCTCCATCTGACGTTTGACGCGCCCGCGAATCTTCTTCTCGACCTGCAGAATACCGATCTCGGACTCCATGAATCCGTAGATCCGCTCGAGCCGCTCGGCGATGCTGCCGAGCTCCAACAGTTCCTGCTTCTCGGCCACCTTGAGCGTCAGATGTGAGGCCACGGTGTCGGCCAGCTTGCTCGGGTCCTCGATCTGGCTGAGCGAGACCTGGACCTCCGGCGGGATCTTCTGGTTGAGCTTCACGTAGTGCTCGAATTGGGTCACGACCGAGCGCGCCAGGCCCTCGGTATCGGTCGAGGTATCCTCGGGTTCGGCCATTGTCTCGGCGTGGGCCTCGAAGAAGCGCCCGTTGTCGGAAAGCTCCTCGACCTGCGCCCGGGCCGCGCCTTCGACCAGCACCTTAACGGTGCCGTCGGGGAGTTTCAGTAGCTGCAGAACCGATGCGATCGTCCCGACCCGGTAGATATCGTCGACGCTGGGGTTGTCCTCGCTCGCGTTCTTCTGCGCCACCAGAAGGATCTGCTTGTCCTCGCGCATCACGTCCTCGAGCGCGTTGATGGACTTCTCGCGACCCACGAACAGAGGCACGATCATGTGCGGAAAAACCACGATGTCGCGTAGCGGGAGAACGGGAGACTTGGTCGCGCGGGTCACTTCAGGGACGGACATGCTCACTCCGGTTGGCCGGGCCGGCGGGGACGGACGACGGCGAGTGGCCTACGGGCCACAAAAGAGATAACGATCGCGGGGCCGCGATTCAAGACGCGAGGCCGGTCTCAGGCGCTCGTGCCCACATCGTCACGGCGATCGGAATAGATGTGCAGCGGCCGTGCCCGGCCCTCGACGACCTCGCTGTTGATCACCAACTCCTCGACCCCGTCGAGTGCGGGCAGGTCGAACATGGGATCCAAGAGGATCGCCTCCATGATCGATCGCAGGCCTCGGGCCCCGGTCTTGCGGGCCAGCGCCTTCTTGGCGATCGCCCGCAGCGCGTCTTCCGAGAAGGTGAGGCGCACGTCTTCCATCGAGAACAACCGCTCGTACTGCTTGACGAGCGCGTTCTTGGGCTTGCTCAGGATCTCGATGAGCGCACCCTGGTTGAGGTCGGTCAGCGTCGCCACTACCGGCAGCCGGCCGACAAACTCCGGAATCAGTCCGAACTTCAAGAGATCTTCGGGCTCGACGCCCTGAAGGATTTCGCCGGTCTTGCGGTCGTCGGCGGCGCGTACGTCTGCGCCGAAGCCGATCGAGGTCCCCCGGCCGCGCCCGGCGATGATCTTCTCCAGCCCCGAGAAGGCGCCGCCGCAGACGAACAAGATGTTGGTCGTATCGACCTGGAGGAACTCCTGCTGGGGGTGCTTGCGCCCGCCTTGCGGCGGCACCGAGGCCACCGTGCCTTCCATGATCTTCAGCAGCGCCTGCTGGACGCCCTCGCCCGAGACGTCGCGGGTGATCGAGGGGTTGTCGGATTTGCGGCTGATCTTGTCGACCTCGTCGATGTAGACGATGCCGCGCTGCGCCCGCTCGACGTTGTAATCGGCCGATTGCAGCAGCTTAAGGATGATGTTCTCGACGTCCTCGCCGACGTAGCCCGCCTCGGTCAGCGTCGTCGCGTCGGCCATGGTGAATGGCACGTCCAGGATGCGGGCCAGCGTCTGCGCCAAAAGCGTCTTGCCGCAGCCGGTGGGTCCGATCAGAAGGATGTTCGATTTTGCGAGCTCGACGTCGTTGTTCTTCACCCCGTGATTGAGCCGCTTGTAGTGGTTGTGCACGGCCACCGACAGGACCCGCTTGGCGTGACCCTGACCGATCACGTAATCGTCGAGTACGTTGCAGATATCGGTCGGCGTGGGCACCCCGTCGCGCGACTTCACCAGCGCGCTCTTGTGCTCCTCGCGAATGATGTCCATGCACAGTTCGACGCACTCATCGCAGATGAATACCGTCGGCCCCGCGATCAGCTTGCGAACCTCGTGCTGGCTCTTGCCGCAGAACGAGCAGTACAGCGTGTTCTTCGAATCAGCGCCGGATTTGCTCATGGGGACACTCTTTTTCGACCGAGCACTAGAATCATGTTACCTGCTCCGGTTCGCCGCGCACAACCCAAATGTAGCGAACCCAAGGCGTTCCCGGGCTGAATCCGGTGTGCGCGCCGCGACGATGACCCGGCCCGACCCCGGCAAGCGCGCCGGTCAAAACATCGCGGCCCCGATGGTGCCTCGGCAAAATCAATAAATCGTTAACGGTAATTCCGCTTAGCCGGCGGGCTCGTCGGGCTTGGCCACTTCGTCCTCGTCATCGCTGGGCGCCGGCGGCCGGCTGGCTACGACATCATCGATAAGGCCGAACTCCTTGGCGCTTTCGGCGCTCAAGTAGGTGTCACGTTCCATCTTCTTCTCGATCGTCGTCAGTTTCTGTCCGGTGTGTTTGACGTAGATCGCATTGAGCCGTTCGCGCTGATCGAGGATTTCCCGGGCGTGAATCTCGATGTCGCTGGCCTGCCCCTGGAAGCCGCCGGTCGGCTGGTGGATCATGATCCGCGAGTTGGGCAGCGCATAGCGCATTCCCTCGGCGCCGGCAGTCAGCAAGAGCGAGCCCATCGAGGCCGCCATACCGATGCACAGCGTCGACACGCTGGGCCGGACGTACTGGACGGTGTCGTAGATCGCTAGCCCGGCCGAGACCATGCCCCCGGGCGAGTTGATGTAGATCGAGATGTCCTTGTTCGGGTTCTCGGCCTCCAAGTACAGAAGCTGCGCCGCCACCAGGCTCGCCATGGTGTCATCCACCGGTCCGACCAGGAATATGATGCGCTCCTTCAGGAGCCGCGAGAAGATATCGTAGGCCCGTTCGCCGCGGTTGGTCTGCTCGACCACCATGGGGACCAGGTTGCTCATGGGGTTGTGATCGCTCTCGCGCATCGGCTTATCCTTGTGGCTCCGATTGTGGCGTCGCCGCTTCTTCGCCGGCTGCGGCATCCTCTTTGACGAGGTCCTCGAAGGTAACCGTTCTTTCGCTGACATTGGCCATTTCGAGGATGAAATCAACCACCTTGTCCTCGAACAATGGGGCCCTCAATTGCTCTACGGCCTGGGGGTTGTTCTCGAAGAACTCGTAGGTGCGCCGCTCTTGGCCAGGTACGCGCCGTGCCTGCTCGGCGATCGCCCGGCCGATCTCGTCCTCGCCGACCGAGATGTTGTTGCGCCGTCCGACCTCGGACAGCAACAGGCCAAGGCGCACCCGGCGCTCGGCGAGCGCCGTGAGCTCGGGCTTCAGCTCCTCGTCGGTCTTGCCTTCGAAGTCCGGGTCGGGGTGGCCGTGCGAGCGGTCGTGCTCCACCTGATGCGAAATCGAATCGAACTCAGCTCCCACCAGCCCCGGCGGCAACTCGAAATCGTATGCCTCCGCCAGGGTGTCCAACAGTCCCCGCTTGACCCGCGCCCGGCAAAGCGTGGCGTATTCGCGCCCCAGTTGCTCGCCCAGGACCGCGCGCAGCTTGCCGAGATCCTCGAGACCCAGACCCTTGGCGAACTCGTCGTTGGCTTCTGGCAGGTGCGCTTCCCGCACCTCTTTGACGTCGACCTCGAAGCTCGCCGCCGCGGCGGCGAGCTCCTTGTTCCCATAGTCCTCGGGAAAGCTCACCTCGACCGTCACGTGTCCGCCGGCACGGGCGCCAACCAGCTGGTCCTCGAAGCCCGGGATCAAGCGGCCTTCGCCCAACGCGATCGCGTGATCGGTGGCCGCGCCACCCTCGAACGGTTCACCGCCGACGCTGCCCTTGTAATCGAGGACGACCAGGTCGCCGATCTCTGCCGCGTGGTCCTCGGCCGCCGGCTCGAAGGTGCGTTGGCGCTCCACGAACTCCTTGAGGCGCGCCTCAAGGTCCTCCTCGGTGGGCTCGATGTTCAACCGCTCCACCTCGATACTCGAAAACTCCGCCAGCTCGAATTCCGGCAAGACCTCGACTTCGACGTCGTATTCGAGATCGGCGCCGTCTTCGAACTGCGTGATCTTGACCTGCGGCTGCATCGCCGGGCGAAGCGATTCGCGGCTCAGCGCCTCTTCGGTACCGACCTTGAGCACGTCTTCCAGGATCTCGGCCATGACCGACTTGCCGAACCGCTTTTGCAACAGCGTCTCCGGCACCTTGCCGGTGCGGAACCCGGGCAACTGGACACTGCGTTTGAGTTCGTCGAGTCGGCCCTTGAGCCGCTCCTCGATCTCGGCGGCGTCGAAGACGACCTTGTATTCGCGCTTCAATCCCTCTGACGCGGTCTCTGAAACCTGCATCGCCTAGCCTTGTCTTGCCGCGCAACCGCTGCGGCGGGGAGAATCGCGAAGAACTGGGTTGGTGCGGGCGGAGGGACTCGAACCCCCAAACCTTTCGGCACCAGATCCTAAATCTGGCGTGTCTACCAGTTCCACCACGCCCGCGCCGCCCGGCCTCTCGACTGCGGGCCGCACTCTATATCACAGAGTATTTGCGATCCTAGAATTTTGTCGCCGCTCACGCCGCCGCCGGCCGCACCTTGCTCGCGGCGAAGGCGTGGCCGTAATGCTTGCGGGCATGCGCCTCGCTGATATAGCCCTCGCGCAGGTCGGACAGGACCGCGGCCGGGTCGCGCTCCGAGGGCGGACCGTAGCCGCCCCCGCCGCCGGAGAACAGATCGAGCGTCGCGCCCTTGGGCACCCTCACGCGCGTCGCCTTGTGGATCGCGCGCCGGCTGGCGTCGGCATAGCGGATGGCGCCGTCGTTGGGCCGTCCTTCGAGGCCACCGACGAGCCCCCACGGCGGTGTGTCACAGCGTTCGATCACCGCGGTCACGTCGGCGTCTTCCAGCAGATGGAAGCTCATGTCGAGCCCCAGGCCGCCGCGATACTTGCCCGCGCCGCACGAATCGGGCGCCAGCGCCACCCGCTCCATCATCCACGGGTTGCGCGCCTCCCAGACCTCGATCGGCGAGAACCGGGTCGCCGCCTGGGCGATATGCATGAGGGTCCCGCCATCGCCCCGGACGTGCCCGCCCTGCCCTACCGGCTGGGGAAAGCCGTCGGCCCAGGGCTCTCCAGTCTCCTCGCGAATGCCCCACCACACCAGCGAACAAATGTCGCCTCCCGACCACGCCGGGACGCGCTCAGGCGCGGTTTTCGCCACCGCGTCGTAGATCACCTCGATCGATTGGATCGCCGGCCAGCCGTATAGGAAGCATGGCGCCGGCGAAACCGGGTGAAACATCGAACCCCGCCGGGTCACCACCTCGATGGGCCGGAAGTGTCCCTCGCACGGCGCCTCCGAGCCGCCCGCCAGCATGGTGACCGCCACCCGACTTGCCGACACGGTCTCGGGCAGCGGGCAGTTGAACGGTCCGATCTGCATCGGCGGCGCACCCGAGTAATCGATCCGCACCGTCGATCCTTCGACCTCGACCGCCACCTCGAAGGGCACCGGCTCGGTCTCGACTCCGTTGTCGTCGAGCTGCCCATTGCCAACGTAGCGCCCGTCGGGAATCTTCTCGAGGTAGTCGCGCACCACGGCCTCACCGTGGTCGAACATGTGCTCGATGCTGCGTTTGAAGGTATCGAGTCCAAAACGCTCGACCACCCGGATCAAACCCTCGGCGCCGGCCCGCACCGAGACCACCTCGGCGTTGATGTCGCCGGCGACCATTTTCGGCACCCGGGTGTTGGCCAAGACCGTACGGTAGAGGTCCGCGACCAGCTCGCCGCGGCGATAGAGCTTGACGCCGGGGTAGATCGTCCCTTCCTGGAAGACATCGACGGTATCGGTCGAATAGGGGTCCTTGCCGCCGATGTCGAGCCAATGGCCCTTGACCGCGGTGTAGCCGACGAGTTCGCCCGCCGGCAGGAACACCGGCATGACCAAAGCGCCGTCCTGGGCGTGCGATCCGGTCCCATAGGGCTGGTTGTAGAAAAGGATGTCGCCGGGCTCCAGCGCCGCCTCGCCGCCGACCGCTTCGACCGCCGCCTCGATGCAAAAGTTCAGTGTCCCCATGAAATGGGGCATGCTCGGCGCCTGCGCCAAGAGCCGCACTTCGCGGTCATAGATCGCCGGCGCGAAGTCCAGCACCTCATAGATGACCGGCGAGAACGCGGTCCGCATCAGCGCCCGTTTCATCTGGTTGGCCGCCGAGTTCAACGAGTGGCGGACGATCTCGGTGGTCACCGGATCGGGGTCGGGCCCGGTTCGCGTCCCGCCCGCCGGCACCGCGTAGACGACGATCTCCCCTGGCTTCACCGCCGCGACCCACTCATTCGGCGGCGGGCCGCGCGCGCAGATCCACGAAGGCGTGCGGATAGTGCTCGCGCGCGTGGGCCTCGCTGATGTAACCCTCGCGCAGGTCGGCCAAAACCGCCCCGCGGTCGCGCTCGTCCGGGGGGCCGTATCCGCCGCCGCCGCCGCACATCAGCTCGAGCGTCGCACCCTTGGGCACCGCAAGCCGGGTCGCCTTGGCAAACTCGCGGCGCTTGCCGTCGGGCAGGCGGAGTGCGACCCGGTTGGGCCGACCCTCGCCGCCTCCGGCCAGACCCCATGGCGCGTTTTCGCTGCGCTCGACCAGCGTCGTGGCAAAGGCGTCCTCCAGCATGTGGAAGTGGAAGTCGAGGCCAAGTCCGCTCCGGTGTCTCCCCGGACCGCACGAATCGGTCGCCAGCTCCATCTTCTCCAGCAGCCACGGGTTGCGGGTTTCCCAGACCTCGACCGGCGAGAAGCGGGTGGCCGATTCCGAGATGTGCATCATGGTGCCGCCATCGCCGGTCGCGAACCCGCCTTGGCCGACCGGGTGCGGCGAGCCGTCGGCCCAGGGCTCGCCGGTCGCCTCGCGTGTGCCCCACCACACGATCGCCGCCAGGTCGCCGCCCGAGCACGCCGGGACCGCCTCGGTCATGGCCTTGGAGATGGCGCTGTATATGACCTCTATCGACTGCATGGCCGGCCAGGCGGCAAGGAAAATCGGCGAGGGCGGCAAGGGATGGAACATCGAACCCGGGCGGGTCACCACCTCGATCGGGCGGAAGTGCCCTTCGGTGGGCGCCTCCGAACCGCCGGCCAGCATCGAGATTGCGACCCGGCTCGCCGAGACCGTCGAGGGCAGTGGGTAGTTGGTCGGGCCGGGATGGGCCTCGGGCGCTCCCGAGTAGTCGATGCGAACGCTCGAGCCCTCGACCTCGACGGCGATCTCGAAGGGAATCGGGGTCGCGTCGAGCCCGTTGTTATCCAGCTGACCGCGGCCGACGTAGCGCCCGTCTGGGATCTTCGCGAAATACTCGCGCACCACCGCCTCGCCGTGATCGTACATGCGATCGACCGATTCGCGGAACCCGGCGACGCCGAAACGCTCGACCACGCGCACCAGGGCGGCGGCGCCGGCCCGCACCCCGACCACCTCGGCGTTCACGTCGCCTGCCACCAGCTTGGGCACCCGGGTGTTGGCGGCGATCGTGCGCCACACGTCCTCGACCAGTTGGCCGGCGCTGTAGAGCTTGACGCCGGGGTAGACGGTGCCTTCCTGGAAGACGTCCACCGTATCGGTCGAGTAGGGCTCTTTCCCGGCGATATCCAGCCAGTGCCCCTTGATCGTGGTATAGCCGACCAGCGCGCCGTCATCGAGGAACACCGGCATCACCACCGCCGCGTCTTGGGGGTGGGTTCCGGTGCGATAGGGATCGTTGTAGAGCACGATATCGCCCGGCTCCAAGGCCGCCTCGCCGCCCACCGCCTCGATCGCCGCTTCGACACAGAAATTCATCGTCCCCATGAAGAGCGGCACGCTGGGCGCCTGAGCCAACAGGCGGACGTCGCGGTCGTAGATCGCCACGGCGAAGTCCAGGACCTCGTAGATGATCGGCGAGAACGCGGTGCGGATCAGTGCCCGCTTCATCTGGTTCGCCGCCGAGTTGAGCGAGTTGCGAACGATCTCGGTGGTCACCGGATCGGGATCGGGTTGGCTGGACGCGCTGCCCGCGACCCGGTGTACGACAACCTCGCCCGCCATTAGCGTCCGGCCAGGCAAGCGGCCGCGCAGGCCTCTAGAATCGCGTCCGCGTCGATGCCGTACACACGGTAAAGGTCGGGGATGTCGCCCGATTGGCCGAAGCGGTCGACCCCCAGCGGATAGATGCGATGACGCGCCACCGTACCGAGCCACGACAGGCTCGCCGGATGCCCATCCAGGACCGTGATCAGCGCCGCCTCGGGCCCGAGCCCTGCCAGCAGGGCTTCGACGTGCGAGGCCTGGCCGGTGCCGCGGCAAGCCAGCCAGTCGCGGTACAGCCGGTCGGGCGAGGGCAGCGCCAACAACCCGGCGCCCGGTATGTCCTCGATCAATGCCTGATGCGCCTTCAGCGCCTCGGCGGCGACCGCACCCGAATAGGCGATCGCGATCTCGGCACCGGCGCCCGGCGGCGCCTGCCAATAGCCACCCTTGATGACCGAGCCGCGCAACGCCGCGTCGAAGGCCCGATCGGGCTGCTCTATGGCCTGGGTCGAGAGCCGCAGATAGACCGCGCCGCCCTCGGCCGCCTGCATGTGCTCGAAGCCCCAGCGCATGATCTCGCCCAGCTCGTCAAGGTAGGCCGGCTCATAGGCGGCGAGTTTGTCTTGGCCGATGCCGATTAGCGGGGTCAGGGCCGATTGGTGCGCCCCGCCCTCGGGCGCCAGCGTGATCCCCGAGGGCGTGCCCACCACCATGAACCGCGCGTCCTGATAACACGCGTAGTTAAGCGCATCGAGGCCGCGCGCGATGAAGGGATCGTACAACGCGCCGATCGGCAACAGGCGCACCCCGAACAGCGGTCCCGACAACCCAAACGCCGCCAACAGCAAGAACAGGTTGTGCTCGGCGATGCCGAGCTCGATGTGCTGGCCCTCCTGCGACATCGCCCATCGCTGGGCCGAGACTACCTTCTCGGCGCGAAAGACGTCCTCGCGCTTGTGGCGATCGAAGATGCCGCGGCGATTGACCCAGGGACCGAGGTTGGTCGAGACGGTGACGTCGGGCGAGGCGGTGACGATACGCTCGGCGAGCTCGGAATCGCCGCGTGCCAACTCGTTGAGGATGCGGCCAAAGCCCTCCTGGGTCGAGATCTGTCGTGCCTCGGGAACCTCCAGCCGCTCGGGCACGGGCACCGCGGCGCTGGGGAAGGCGCGGGCGCCGGCCTTGGCGAAGGGGACCGCGGCAAGGAAATCGCGCAGCGCCTGCACATCTCCTTCGAGCCCGGCGAAGGGCTCCCACTCCTCGCCCTCCGCGATGCCTTGGGCTTTGCGATAGGCATCCATCTGGTCGGGGTTCATCAGCCCGGCGTGGTTGTCCTTGTGGCCGGCGAAGGGAAGGCCGTGACCCTTGATGGTATAGGCGATGAAGCAGCGGGGCCGCGGCTCGTCCTTTTCGGTGGCGTGAAAGGCCTCAAGGATCGATTCCATGTCGTGGCCGGCGAGGTTGGTCATCAGCGCGTGCAAGGAATCGTCGTCGTGCTCGTCCAGCAGCGCCTTGATGCCGGCGGTGGTGCCGAGATCGCGCTTCAAGTGCTCGCGCCAGCTCGCGCCGCCCTTGAAGGTGAGCGCCGAGTAGAGCGAGTTGGGGCAATCGTCGATCCATTTGCGCAGCGCCTCGCCGCCGGGTTCTCGGTAGGCGGCCTCCAGACGCCGGCCGTACTTGAGCGTCGTCACCTCCCAGCCGGTGGTGCGGAAGATGTCGCCGACGCGGGCGAACAGCCGGTCGGTAATGACGCTGTCCAGACTCTGGCGGTTGTAATCGACGATCCACCAGGTGTTCGCGATGTCGTGCTTCCAGCCCTCCAGCAGCGCCTCGAAGACGTTGCCCTCGTCGAGCTCAGCGTCGCCCATCAGCGCCACCATGCGGCCCGCGCGCTGGTCGTCGGCCACCAGCCCCTTCATGCGCACGTAGTCCTGCGCCAGCGTGGCGAAGGACGTCATGGCGACGCCCAGCCCGACCGAGCCGGTGGAGAAATCGACGTCGTCGGTGTCCTTGGTGCGCGAGGGATAGGATTGGGCCCCGCCCAGCGCCCGGAAGCGCATCATCTTGTCGCGGCTCTGGCGGCCCAGCAGGTAGTGGATGGCGTGAAAGACCGGGCTCGCGTGGGGCTTGACCGCGACCCGATCCTCGGGCCGCAGGACGTTGAAATAAAGCGCCGTCATCAGGCTCACCAGCGATGCCGACGAGGCCTGGTGGCCGCCGACCTTGAGCCCGTCGCGGGCCGGACGCACGTGGTTGGCGTGGTGGATCATCCACGTCGAGAGCCACAGCACCTTTTGTTCGAGCGCCTTTAGCGTCGCCAGCTCGGCGGCGCCGACCGCCGGCACCGCCGCCAGCTTGGCCGCGCCGCGCTTGCGCGTTGGTGAAGCCATGACCCTTTCAGACCCCGATCCCGACGTCCGCCGCGACCATACGCGGTGTCCGGGCAGGTTTCAAACCTGCCCCTGCCGGCGGCTAGGCCGGCTCGGGGCGAGGTGGCGGTGGCGCCTGGTACTCCAACCGATCCTCAGGCCCCTGGCACTCGATGGTGCCTCGTATCACGGGCCGGATGTGCCCTTCCACGATGTCGGGATCGTCGATCCGCTCCAGCGCCGGGTCGGCCTCGGCAATCCATGCCGCCGCGGCCATGCACTCGGCCTCGGTCGCGAAGCTCACCGGCCCGGCGTCGTGCCCGAGAAACATCGAGACCACCAGCACCCACTTCATCGCCGCCTCCCGACCGCGCCGAGGACATGTCGGGGTGTATCCACCCTTTCAACCCGCTCGGGCCGTCGAGCCATTCAAAGCCGGGGTCCGCCTCGACGAGTGCCTTGGCGGCGACCATGCACTCGGCTTCGGTCGCGAACAGCATGGGATCGGAGTCTGTCCCAAGCAGCGCAGACACCATGAGGAGCCACTTCATCACCGTCCCTTGCACCCCCCCTCCTCAAAGAGGTTGCCCCACTCGCGAGGCGCGCGACCATCGCCGCCGCCAGCGATTCTGCTTGGCGGTCAGCCCTCGTCCGCCCCGACGCACTCGACGATATCGCGGGCGACAAGCTGGTGCGCCTCGCTGGCCGCACCCGGGCGGTCAACCCACTCCCATCCCGGGTTCGCTTCAGCGACCGAGGCAGCCGCGGCCATGCACTCGGTTTCGGTCGCAAACAGCATGGGATCAGCGTCCGTCCCGAGGAGCGCGGACGCGACAAGGAGCCACTTCATCGTCATTCTTTGCGACCCTCACTCACTTTGGGGCAGCGTCTTTGGGGCAGAGTCTCCCACGCGCGAGACGAGCATTTCAGTGCGACCCGCTATGCCCGGTCGCCAACTAGCTAGTCCACATCCGCCCCGACACACTCCACGGTCGTATGCATGACCAGCGGAACCCATCCCTCCAAATCGCGCGGGTGAATCCACCCCTCCACATCGCGCGGGCCGTCGACCCATTCGAAGCCGGGGTTCGCCTCGACGACGGCCTTGGCCGCAGCCATGCACTCGGCTTCGGTCGCAAAGAGCGCCGGATCGTAGTCCCACCATACGAACGCGGACACGACGAGCATCCACTTCATCAGCATGACCGCCCTCTCTGCTCGGTCAACTCCAGCGACTCGGCATGCGTCCTAGCGCGACCTTATCTCAAGTGATAATGGAAGGACGAGGGCCCCAATTTCGATTCGACTGCCCCGGCAGGCCCTGATTATGCGATTGCCGTCACCGTCCTTTGTCGACAGTTCTTCGGTTGACAACTCCAGTGATTCCAACGCGCGGGGATTTCAGGACAACGAGCGTGCACGCTACCAAACTGAGGCCTTCAACTGTTACATATATGTGATCGGGAGACTCGTCGCCGTACCGGCGATCCGCTCATGGGGGCGGTCTCGTCGCAGACGGGCCAGCTCCCGAGGGCTCAACCCTTGTCGCGCAATGTCATGCGAAACTTCGCCGCCAGGCCGGAGAGTCAATTCTCGGCGTTCAAGAGATCCGCGAGCAAGGCATCGCTCTCGCTCGCCCTCAAGGTGCCTACCCGCTCCGCCACCAAGGCGCGCGCGGCCCACCGGGCGTCCGCCAACCCTTCGAGGCGCTCACACGCCTCGTGGGCCAGTCCTCATGTCCGCAACCTCGGCCGCGGTGGAGTTCCTAAACCAGCGCCATACGGGTGTATTTGGCGTCGAGGTAGTCTTTGATGCCGATTGAGCCGCCCTCGCGGCCCATGCCCGAATCCCCGATGCCGCCAAAGGGCGCCTCGGCCGTGGCCATGGCGTAGGTATTGATCGCCACCATGCCCGCCTCCATCGCCGCCGAGGCCGCGTGCGCGCGCTTGAGCGAGCCGGTGAACACATAGCTCGCCAGGCCCAGCGTCAGCGAGTTGGCGCGCTCCATCACCTCGTCGAAGTCCTTGAAGCTGGTGATCGGGGCGATTGGGCCGAAGGGCTCCTCGGTCATGATCCGCGCGTCGTCCTTGACCTCGCCGAACACGGTGGGCTCGTAATAAAAGCCGCGGTTGAATCCCGCCGGCCGCTTGCCCCCGGTCAGGAGCTTGGCGCCTTCCTCGACGCTTGAGGCAACCATGCTCTCGATGTCATCGAGCCGGTCCTTGGTGGTCATCGGCCCGAGGTCGACGCCTTCGTCCATGCCGTTGCCGATCTTGAGCGCCTCGGCGCCCTCGACGAAGCGTTTGCTGAACGCATCGACCTTGCTCTCGTGGACATAAAAGCGGCTGGGCGAGACGCACACCTGGCCACAGTGGCGGAACTTCGAAATCGCCGACATCTCCGCGACCTTTTCGGCGTCGGCGTCGTCGAAGACGATCACCGGGGCGTGCCCGCCAAGCTCCATGCTCACCCGCTTGACCGTGTCGGCGGCCTCGCGCAGGAGCTGCTTGCCGACGTCGACCGAGCCGGTCAGCGAGACCTTGCGCACCGCTTGGGCGCCCATCAGCGTCGGCGAGATGGCCGAGGCCCGGCCGGTCAGCATGTTCACCACCCCGGGCGGCACGCCTGCGTCGTGGCAGCACTGGATCAGCGCCATCGCCGAGCCCGGCGCCTCGATCGAGGGCCGGCAGATGATCGAACAGCCCGCCGCCAGCGCCGGCGCGATCTTGCGCGACATCAGCACCACCGGGAAATTCCACGCCGTGAAGGCGGCGACGATCCCTACCGGCTGGTAGGTCACGATCAGCCGCTCATCGGCGGTCCGCGCTTCGACGGTCTGGCCGTAGATGCGCTTGGTCTCCTCGGCGAACCAGTGGAACTGGTCGACCGACAAACCCAGCTCGCCCTTCGACTGGGCCAGCGGTTTGCCGAGCTCGAGCGTCAGCCACTTGGCCAGGTCATCGGTGCGCTCGGCCATCAGGTCGCCGATCCGGCGGATAATACGGGCGCGCTCCCAGGGGTCGGTCTTACGCCACACCTCGAGACCGCGCTGGGCCGCCGCAATCGCGGCCTTGACGTCCGCCTCGCCTGCGCTCGGCGCCTCGCCCAGCACCTCCTCGGTTGCCGGGTTCACCGGCTCGTAAGTCTTGCCCGATTCCGCGGGGCGCCACTCGCCGTCAATATAAAGACCGTAGTCCTGGTACATCGCCACCTCCCTTTGCCGCTCACGCCATAGCGCGGCAACTCTCGATAATGTGGACCATTCGCCGCGCCCGCACAATGCCCGGCGCTGGGCCCGCCGGCACGGGCTAGGCCGCCACCTCCACCGGTTGGCCCGAAGCCAGCGACCGTGCCGCGGCGTCGGCCAGCAGCAATGCGCGGCGGCCGTCCTCGAAGGTCACGCTGGGCTCGCGTCCGTCCTCGACGGCGTCGATGAAGTCGTCGAGCTCGAGGACGTAGCTCGGGCCGTAGCGCTCGAGGAAGAAATCCACGAACGGGTCGCGCATGCCCGCCGAGTCCTTGGTGAAGCGCTCGACCGAAGTCGCGCGCAGGTTGTTCGAGATCAACATGCCCTTGCTGCCGAAGACCTCAAGCCGCTGGTCGTAGCCATAGACCGCGCGGCGCGAGTTGTTGACGTGGCACAGCACACCCGATTCCGTGCGCATCCACAGCATCGCCGTGTCGACATCGTCGATGTCGCTGAAGAAAGGCTCGACCTTGACGCTTCCCGTCGCGCTCACCACGACCGGTTCATCATCGCCCAGAATGAAACGGGCGAGGTCGAAGTCATGAATCGCCATGTCGCGGAACAACCCGCCCGAGGTCGAGTGGTATTCGCGGGTCGAGGGAGCGGGATCGCGGCTGGTGATGACCATCAGCTCGAGCGCGCCGATCTCGCCCGCGAGCAGCGCCTTTTTCAGCGCCCCGTGGTGGCGGTCGTAGCGCCGGTTGAAGCCGATCTGGATCGGCACGCCAAGTCCGGCGATCTCGTCGCGGCAGCGGTTCACACGATCGACGTCGAGGTCGATGGGCTTCTCGCACAGCACCGCCTTGCCGGCCTTGGCTGCCGCCGTCATCAGCTCGACGTGGGTCGCCGTCGAGGAGCCGATGACCACCGCATCGATCGTCGCATCGGCGAACACCGATTCGGGATCGGGTGCGACCTTGGCGTCATATTTGGCCGCCAGTTCCCGCGCCGGCTCCTCGATCACGTCGTAGATCGAGATTAGGTTCGCGCGCGAGTTTGCGTTCAAGTTGTCGGCGTGCAGCTTGCCGATACGCCCCGCGCCGAACAAAGCAAATCCCAGCATTGCCAGCCTCCCGATATGTTTGGGTCACGGACACGGGGCGCCGTCAGGCGTTCTTCTCCGTAGCCCGCACTAGACCACGGCGGCCCGCCGCACGTCAAAGGATTCGGCACTGTCTCAGTGCCCAGGATTCGCAACCGCCCTCAGATCGCCACCGGGACCTCGCGGCCGCTCGCCAAAGACTCCTCGGCCGCGGCCGCCAGAACCTGTGACCGCGCCCCGTCCTCGAAGGTGACCGAGGGCTCGCGCCCGCCCTCCACGGCATCGATAAAGTCGTCGAGCTGGCGGACGTAGCTCTCGGCGTAGCGCACGCTGAATATGTCGAGCAGCGGATCGCGGGTAGCGCTGGCGGCAGCGTCGTAGCGCTCGACCGAGCTTACCCGCAGGTTCCGCGAACGCACCATCCCTCGGCTGCCGAATACCTCGACCCGCTGGTCGTAGCCGTAGACGGCGCGGCGGGTGTTGTTGATGTGGCAGAGCGCCCCCGATTCCGCGCGCATCAAAATCATGGCGGTGTCGACATGGCCCGCCGCCGCCAGGTCGGGCTCGATCAAGACGCTGGCCATCGTGCGCACCGCCACCACTTCTTCGCCCAGAATGAAGCGGGCCATGTCGAAGTCGTGGATGGTCATGTCGCGGAACAGCCCGCCCGATTCGAGGATGAAACTCATCGGCGAAAGGCCGCCGTCGCGGCTGGTCACGATCACCATCTCGACCGCACCGACCTCGCCCGCCCGCACCGCGTCGTACACCGCCCGGTGGTGCGGATCGTAGCGGCGGTTGAAGCCGATCTGGATCATCGCGCCGAGTCCGGCGATCTCGGTGCGGCAGCGCTCGACCCGCGAGAGGTCGAGGTCGATGGGCTTTTCGCACAGTACCGCCTTGCCCGCCCTGGCGGCTCCGACGATCAGGTCTACATGGCTCGCCGGCGGCGTGGCGATCAGCACCGCGTCCACCGCCGGCTCGGCAAACACCGCTTGGGGATCGGGCGCTACCGTCGCGTCGTGCTTCGTCGCCAGCTCCCGCGCCTTCTCGCCGAGCACGTCGTGCACGCAGATCAGGTTCGCGCGCGGGTTAGCAGCCAGGTTCCGCGCATGCAGCGCGCCGATGCGTCCGGCCCCGAATAAGGCGAATCCCAGCATGACGCGGATCATGCGCTCATCTCACTAGATTGGGAATGCGCTAGCTGCGTCGTCTTTTCCACGGCTCGGCGATCACCTATGATGCAGGCACAACTCGTTTGGGAGGACATCATGAAGACCGTACGCCTGACCATGGCCCAAGCCCTGGTGAAGTATCTCGTCGCCCAGAAGACCATCGTCGACGGCGCCGAGGCGCCTTTGTTCGCGGGCGTCTTCGCGATCTTCGGCCACGGCAACGTCACCTGCCTGGGCGAGGCGCTCTACGAAGTGCGCGACGTCCTGCCGACCTGGCGCGGCCAGAACGAGCAGTCGATGACGCTGGCCGCCATCGCCTACGGCAAAGCCAAACTGCGGCGCCAGATCATGGTCTCCTCCAGCTCCGTGGGACCAGGCGCGACCAACATGCTGACGGCCGCCGCGACCGCCCATTCCAACCGGCTGCCGGTGCTGATCCTCGCCGGCGACGTCTTCGCCGGGCGGATCCCCGATCCGGTGTTGCAGCAGGTCGAGCACTTCGACGATCCGACGATGTCGGTGAACGACGCCTTCCGCGCCGTCAGCCGCTTTTGGGACCGCATCAACCGGCCCGAGCAGCTGGTCGCCTCGCTTCCCCAGGCGGTGGCAGTGATGCTCGATCCCGCCGATTGCGGCCCCGCCTTCATCGGCCTTCCCCAGGACACCCAGGCCGAGGCCTACGATTATCCCGAAGTCTTCTTCGAGCCGACCGTGCACCTGCAACGCCGTCCGCGGCCCGACACCGAGGAACTGGTTGCCGCGGCGCAGGCGCTGCGCGGGGCCAAGAAGCCGCTGGTGATCTCGGGCGGCGGCGTCATCTACAGCCAAGCCACCGCCGAGCTCGCCGCGTTCGTCGAGCGCCACAACCTGCCGGTCGCCGAGACCATCGCCGGGCGCGGTGGGCTGACCTGGGACCATCCCTGCAACATTGGCCCCATCGGCTCGGTCGCCAGCAGCTCGGGCAACGCGATGGCCGCCGAGGCTGATTGCGTGTTTGCCGTAGGCACCCGCCTGCAGGACTTCACCACCGGCTCGTGGAGCGTATTCGGTAACCCCGAGGTTCGCGTCGTCTCGCTCAACGCGGCGCGTTTCGACGCCGTCAAGCACCGTGCGATCTCGGTCATCGGCGACGCTCAGGTCGGGCTGACCGAGCTCGACGCCGCGCTTGGCGATTGGCAGGCGCCGGCCTCGTGGTGCGAAAAGGCGACCAAGGAGGTCGCCAAGTGGAACGCCTACATCGACCAGGTCACGGGACCGACCAACCAGTCGCCGCCGAGCTACGGTCACGTCGTCGGCGCCATCAACCGCGCTGCCGATCCCTCCGACCGCGTGCTGACCGCCGCCGGCGGCCTGGTGGCCGAGGTCCTCAAGTGCTGGCGTGTGCGCGCCTCGGGCGCCTTCGACGTCGAGTTCGGATTCAGCTGCATGGGCTATGAAATCGCCGGCGGCCTGGGCTCGAAGATGGCCAACCCCGAGCGCGAGGTCGTTATCTTCGTCGGCGACGGCTCGTATCTGATGATGAACTCCGAGATCTATTCCTCGGTCATCACCGGGCATAAGCTGATCATCGTGGTCTGCGACAACGGCGGCTTTGCCGTCATTCGCCGGCTCCAGAATGCCGTAGGCTCGGCCTCCTTCAACAACCTTTTCGAGCACTGCAAGACCACCAACTACGTCCCGGCCGATTTCGCCAAGCACGCCGAAGGGCTGGGCGCTATCGCCGAGACCGTCGAGGGCATCGGCGATCTCGAACAGGCCTTCCAGCGCGCCCGCTCCAACGACCGCACCACGGTCATCGTCATCAAGACCCATCCCGAGCAGTGGACCGGCGGTGACGATGCCTGGTGGGACGTGGGCGTGCCCGAGGTCAGCGGGCGGGAAGAGGTCCGCGCCGCCCGTGCCGATTACGAGAGCAGCCGCAAGAAGCAGCGGGTGGGCGTCTGAGCCATGGCCATCCGCTTGGCCATGGCGCCGATCGCCTGGTCCAACAACGACCTGCCCGAGCTTGGCGGCGAGACTCCGCTCGAGGTCTGCCTCGCTGAAACCCGCGCCGCGGGCTTCTCGGGCACCGAGACCGGCGTCAAGTTCCCGATGGACCCGGCACTCCTCAAGCCGATCCTCGAGGGCCACGGCTTGCAGCTCGTATCGGGCTGGTTCTCGGGGCTGTTGCTGGAACTCAGCGTTGACGAGGAGATGGTGCGGATCGAAGACCAGCTCAACACCTTCGCCGTCATGGGCGCCTCGGCGCTGATCTACGCCGAGACCACCGGCAGCGTGCAGGGCGACCAATCGGCTCCGTTGAGTGGCCGGCCGCGTTTGAGCGCCGCCGATTTCCCCGCCTACGGCGCCAAGCTGACCGAAGTAGCCGAGCGCATGCTCGCCCGCGGCGTGCCCATGACCTTCCATCACCATATGGGCACCGTGGTCGAGACCGCCGAGGAGATCGACCTCTTGATGGCCAACACCGGCGAGGCGGTGGGCCTGCTGATCGACACCGGCCATCTCGCCTACGCCGGCGCAGCGATGGGTGAGGTCGTGCGCCGCCACGGCCATCGCGTCAACCACGTCCACGCCAAGGACATCCGCGCCGAGGTGTTCGCCCGCGCCAAGGCCGAGGACATGAGCTTTCTCGGCGCCGTCCTGGAAGGTGTCTTCACCGTGCCCGGCGACGGCTCGCTCGATTTTACCGAGGTCGCGGAGGCGCTGGCCGAGATCGAGTATGCGCGCTGGGTGGTGGTCGAGGCCGAGCAGGACCCGGCCAAGGCGCCACCCGCGGAATACGCCAGGATCGGCCACCGCCACCTGAGCGAAGTATTCACCGCCGCCGGCTTCGAGATCGTCGACTAGCCGTACCGGGAGAGGGGAAGAGATGACATCCAGCACCGAGTTCACCCAGCAGTTCGCCGGCAAATATGCCGTCATCACCGGCGGAACGCAGGGCCTGGGCGAGGCCACGGCACGGCTCTTCGCCGAACGCGGCGCCGCCGGGCTCGTCATTGCCGGGCGCAACGCCGAGCGCGGCGAGGCGGTAGCCAACGATCTCACCAAGGGCGGCTGCAAGACCCGCTTCAAAGCGACCGAGCTCTCCGACCTCGACGACTGCGCGGCGGTGATCGCCGAGGCCGACTCGGCGTTTGGCAATCTCCACTGCCTGGTCAATTGCGCCGCCTTCACCGAGCGCGGCACGATTCTCGATACCGAGCCCCAGTTCTGGGACAAGATGATGGACGTCAACGCCCGGGCTCCGTTCTTTCTCATCCAGGGCGCGGCCAAGATCATGCGGCGCGAGCACACCGCGGGGGCCGTCGCCAGCATCATCTCGGTGGCGATGCACGGCGGCTTCCCCAAGATCATCGCCTACTCGGCGTCCAAGGCGGCGCTCGCCATCGTCACCCGCAGCGCCGCTTACTCGCTGCGCTTCGACCGCATCCGGGTCAACGGGCTCAACATCGGCTGGACCGATACCCCGGCCGAGGACATCATCCAGCGCACCTTCCACGGCGCCGAGGATGGTTGGCTCGAGCGCGAGGAGGCCAAGATGCCCTTCGGCCGCCTCTTGAAGCCGCGCGAGGTGGCCCGCGCCGTGGCCTTCCTGTGCTCGGACGAATCGGGAATGATGACCGGCAGTCTGATCGACTTCGACCAGACGGTGCAGGGCATGGTCGACGACCCCCCCGACCGCGCCGCCGCCGAGGCCGCCGAGTAGCGCCGGAGCCGGGGCGCGCACCGGAGCCTTCTTCGTTGCAGGACTGGCTCATTCCCATACGCTGGATTCACGTCGCCGCGGCCTCGGCGTGGTTCGGCGAGGTGGTGGTCATCAACTTCGTTCTCATCCCGGTGCTGGCGAAGTACGACGCCGAGACCCTCAAGCGCTTCCTGACCACCGTCTTCCCGCGCATTTTCACGCTCGCCTCGGTGCTATCCCTGACCGCCGTGATCAGCGGCGCGGCGCTCGTCTACCTAATCACCGATGGCGACCTCGCCCTCCTCACCGAGGGGCGCTGGGGCCTTTCGATTCTGATCGGCGGTTCGATCGGCCTGGCGCTCACGCTGTTCCATTTCCTGCTCGAGAATCGCCTGGCCCGAGGGATCGGCTTGGGCCGCCGCGACATCTCCGATGAGGCGATCACCGACGTACACGCCAAGCTGAAGATCATCCCCCGCCTCGGCCTCGGCGTGATCACCGCCACCTACGTCTTGATGATGTTCGCGGTACGAGGCGTCTGAGCGCGCCGCCAATGCACGATGGTTGCGACGCCGAGGTAAGGCGCCTCCATCGCTTCCTCGAGGGCTGGCTGACGGGCGCCCTGCCACGCTCGACTGAGATCTTTGACCGCGATTACGCCCGCGTGTTCGCGCCTTCGCTGGTGGTCGTGGACCCGGGCGGCGTCATCTACCGGCGCGCCGGCATCCTGGAATGGACCCGCGCCGCGCACGGCATTCACGCCGATCCGGTCAAGGCTTTCGCGATCTGGATCGACGATGTCCGTATGCATCACCACCAAGGCGACCTCTGCCTGGTGATGTACGAGGAGTGGCAGCCGCTCGAGGGCGCGAGGTGCTGCCGTCTGGTCACGGCGCCCTTCACGCGCAGTGAGGACACCCCGCACGGCGTCGCCTGGCTGCACGCACACGAGACCTGGCTCGCCGGCGAACAAGGCGCCTCGATGCCCGACACCCAGCCGCCGCCACAGGCCACGCCCTAGCCAATACTCGGACATGGCCTCGCCGCTCGCGAACCGCACCTATCGCACGCTGCTCACGGCCCAGGTGATCGCCCTCGTGGGCACCGGCCTGTCGAGCATTGCGCTGGCGCTGCTCGCCTATGATCTCGCGGGCGGCGATGCCGGGGCGGTCCTCGGCACCGCCCTTGCCTTGAAGATGCTCGCCTACGTCGGCATCGCGCCGCTGGTGGGCGCGTTCGCGCATCGCCTGCCGCGCCGAGGATTCCTCATCGCGCTCGACGTCTCGCGTGCGGGGTTCGTCCTCTGCCTGCCCTTCGTCAGCGAGATCTGGCAGGTCTATCTTCTGATCTTCCTGATCAACGCTGCCTCGGCCGGCTTCACGCCCACCTTCCAGGCAACCATCCCCGACGTTCTCCCCGACGAGCGGCAGTATACCCGGGCACTGTCGCTCTCTCGATTGGCCTACGACCTCGAAAACCTTCTCAGCCCGACGCTGGCGGCCGCGGCGCTCCTGGTGGTCAGCTACAACGGCTTGTTCGCCGCCAACGCCGTCGCCTTCGTGGCCTCCGCGCTCTTGGTCTTCTCGGTGAGTCTGCCGCTCGCACGCGCGCGCGGGCGCGGGGCGGGCCTGTGGCATGATCTTAGTTACGGGCTCTCCGCCTACCTTGGGACGCCCAGGCTCCGCGGCCTCCTCGCCTTGTCGATTGCGGTCGCCTTTGCCGGCGCGATGGTGATCGTCAACACGGTGGTCTACGTCCGCGACCGACTCGGCGGAAGCGAGAGCGACACCGCGCTCGCGTTCGTCGCCACCGGCGCCGGGTCGATGGCGGTCGCCCTTCTCCTGCCACGGCTCCTCGACCGGATGCCGGACCGCCCCTTCATGCTCGCGGGCGGGGTGATCCTCGGGGCCGGCCTGCTGATCGGCCTTGTGCAGCCGAGCTTCGTCGCACTCCTCCCGCTTTGGTTCGTTCTCGGGGCCGGGTCATCGCTCGTGCAGACGCCGGCGGGTCGGCTTCTCAGGCGCTCTGCCCAAGAAGACGATCGACCTGCCATCTATTCTGCGCATTTTGCACTCTCCCACGCGGGTTGGCTCGTCGCCTACCCGATCGCCGGATGGCTCGGCACGGCGCTCAACCTATCGTCCGCGTTCGCCACCCTCGGAGTGCTGGCCTTGGTCGCGACGGCCGCCGCTTTGGTGCTGTGGCCGTCGCGTGACCCGCTCGAGCTCGATCACTTTCATGAAGCGATGACCCATGACCACCACCATGTTCACGACGGGCACCATCGACATACTCACGAAGGTTGGGAGGGCCCCGAGCCGCACGCGCACCCGCATCGCCACCCAGCGCAACGCCACAAGCATCCCTTCGTGATCGACCCGCACCACTCGGCCTGGCCGGATTGATGATCGGGTCGCGAGTCTAGGCTTTGGCCGCGAACCCGTTTATTCGAAGCACAGGATGAGGGCCGTGAAATCCTGGGCCCGCTCGCCGATGTCGGCGATGGCGATGGGCTGGCTCGAATCGCCGATGTCGTAATCGACGTTGTTGGTGTCGAGGAAGGTTTGCGCGAGAGAGCCGCGAATCGCGAAATTTACATTCTGGACCAGGTCACCACCCGATTCCTCGGCGAACGACAGCACGTCCGCCTTGGCGACGATGACGCCGACGATATTCCCGCTCCGGTCCATCAGCGGGCCACCGCTGTTACCGGCTTGCACCGGCGCCGAAATCTGCAGGAAGCGCAGGTCGTCCTCGAATCCGCTAAGCGCGGTGATCAGCCCGTCGGTCAGATTTCCTTGCGAGGAAAACTGGCCATAGTGAGGAAACCCGTAGGCCACTATTTCTTCGCCTTGGCGGACCGATGACCCGCCGCGAAAGGCGGCCGCGGCGTTCGGCCGGAAGTCCACCTTCAGCAACGCCAGGTCGTTGACCTGGTTGATCGAGATGACGGCGGCCTCGACGCTTTGCTCCCCCATCAGCTTGACCGCCGTGGAGTTGCACTCCTCGATAACGTGGTGGTTGGTCAGTACGTGACCGGAGTTGCCGACGAAGAAACCGCTGCCGGTCGCCAACAGACTCGGCCCGCTATCCTCTTGGGGTTCGGGGATCGGGGCGTCGGGGACCACCAAAGCGACCCGTCCATCCTCATAGAGCCGGCGACAGTCCTCGGCGTCGTGGAAGAGATCTCCCTCCAGCAGCGTTCCCGACATCCCCGGCCCGGCGAATCGGGGGTCGTC
>CAYUNL010000016.1:0-1408 GCA_964446055.1 uncultured Alphaproteobacteria bacterium
GCCGCCTCGACACAGCCGGCGTGGTCATGATCGTGCCCGTGAAAGGGCCGTGACCCGGCAGAGCCCATGACGTCGACTATCTCCGCGTGAGCGGCGCCAAACGCAACAATATATCATTACATACGCCGGTGCCGCCATCCCCGCACGCCCGGCTAGCGCGAACCGTCACCTGCGCTACCGCGAGGCCGCGATTCCGACTACGATATGACCACCTGAAGACCGAGGAGGAAGAGCCATGCGCGTTCGATATCTCAATCCCGTGGGCACCGACGTCTACGACGCCGCGATGGCCGACATCTTGAACCAGTTCAAGCAGCCCGAGACCACGGTCGAGGTGATCTCGCTCGCCCCCGACCGGCCCAAGCACCTCGAGTATCACGCCTACGAGGCGCTGGTGGTCGCCGATATCGTCGCCGAGGCGCGGCGGGCGTCGCGGGAGTGCGACGCCTTCGTCATCGGCTGCTTCTACGACGTCGGCCTGCGCGATGCCCGCGAGGTCTCGGGCCGGGCCATCGTCACCGCGCCCTGCGAATCGGCGTGCGCGATCGCGCGCAGCCTGGGCAATACCTTCTCGGTGCTGGTCGGTCGGCGCAAATGGATCCCCAAGATGGCCGAGAACGTACGCCTCTACGGCCACGAGCACGCCATGGCCTCGATGCGGCCGATGGAGTTGAGCGTCCACGATTTTCAGAACGACGATACCGTCTACGAGCGCATGTTGAGCGTCGGCCGTGCCTGCGTCGAGGAAGACGGGGCCGAGGTGTTGATGCTCGGCTGCACGGCAAGCTTCGGCTTTTGCGAGAGACTCCAGGAGGCGCTCGGGGTGCCGGTTCTCGATGCCATGCTGGCGCCGTTCAAGTACGCCGAGTTCCTGGGCGACGCGGCGACCCGCTTGGGCTGGACACCGAGTCGTAAGTGGGGATCGGAGGCGCCGCCGGAAAGCGAGATCGCCGATTGGGGCTTGTTCGCCGAGCCGCCGGGAACGGCCCCACGCAAGGCCGCCGCTCCTGAGGTTTTGGTACCTGCCGAGTGAGCGTCGCGGCGGCGCGCCGCGCTAGGTGACGTCCAGCGTCAGCGCCTC
The DNA here is from genome assembly GCA_964446055.1 of uncultured Alphaproteobacteria bacterium. Classification (GTDB taxonomy): domain Bacteria; phylum Pseudomonadota; class Alphaproteobacteria; order VGEJ01; family VGEJ01; genus CAYUNL01. The sequence continues at coordinate 1,082 of CAYUNL010000016.1, forward strand.
GAGCCGGTCGCGGTCGCGAATGTAGAGCGATTTCGACTTGCGCTCGACGATGCCATCCGCCGAGAGCCGGCTGATCATCCGGGCCACGGTTTCGCGGGTGGTACCGATGCGGCTGGCGATGTTGGCCTGGGTGGGCAGAGGGTAAACCACCCAGTTTTTCCCAACCACCGGATCGCGCTCGGCCAGGCGCAGGAGCTCGAGGCAAACCCGCTGCGCCGCGCCCAGCGAGCTGAGGTCGGTGATACGCTCGTCGGCAAGGCGGATGACCTCGGACAGGCGGCGCAGTAGCGCGACGGTGCCGCCGAACAGCAACAGCAGGTGTGCAGC
>CAYUNL010000016.1:1418-13742 GCA_964446055.1 uncultured Alphaproteobacteria bacterium
GACGCCGACCTTCGGGAATGACAGCACCAGGCGTCTGAACTCCTCACCCTCGAGAACCGCGAGCGCGCACTTGGTATGCGCGACCACGGTTGCCGAGCGCGGTTGGCCGTCGATCGCAGCGAGCTCGCCGAAGAATCCCCCCGGGCCGATCGTGGCGAAGGAGACGACCCGGCCCGAGGCCGCGAAGTTGAGCACCCGGACGTTGCCATCAACCACGAAATAAACCTCCTGCGAGGCCTGGCCGCGCTCGATGATTCGTTCGCCCGGGGCGCACTCGCGCCACCTTGCCTTACTCATGACCCGCCGCATCGCATCGGCGGGCAAACCGCCGAACATCTTGATGGAGGCGAGCGCGCGCTCTTTTGACAACGTCAGTCCCCTGAAACGACGCCAGGGCCGATTCTATGTGCCGCGGGTGGGGCCACGCAAGCAGCCTGCCACCGCCCTATTCTGGTAAGCTCGCAGCAGGTCCAGCAGGAACGGAGTGTGAGCCCATGGCGCCGGCAGGCAAAAGCGGACTCTCGATGCCCGCGTTCGATCCCGAGACTGTCAAAGGGAGAGAAGGCACGGGCTATCCCGAACCCTATCGGAGCAGCGTCGGCAGGCGCATCAAGCGGGCACTGGGCGAGGCCGCCGGCCTGGAGAACTTCGGCGTAAACCTGGTGAGACTCGAGCCCGGTGCGTGGTCCTCGATTCGCCACTGGCACACCCGGCGCGACGAGTTCATCTACGTCTTGGAAGGCGAGCTGGCGCTGATCACCGAGGGTGGCGAGCAGACCCTGGGCCCGGGCATGGCCGCAGGTTTCGCGGCCGCCGCACCCGACGGCCACCACCTGGTCAACAAGAGCCCGCAGGCGGCTATCTACCTCGAGGTCGGCGACCGCTCGCCGGGCGACGACGTGACCTACCCCGACGCCGACCTGGCGCTGAAACACGGGGCGGAGAGCTATACCTTCACCCACAACGACGGCCAAGCCTACTGAGGCGGGCGGCGGGTCGATGCGAATCCGCTACATCCACCCGGTGGGCACCACCACGTATGCCGCCGAGATGGCCGGGCTCATGGAACGGGCGCGGCGGGCGGGCACCGAGATCGACGTGGTTACGCTGCCGGCGGGGCGGCCGCGCCACCTCGAATACCACGCCTATGAGGCGCAGGTGATCCGCGATGTGGTCGGGCACACCCGGGCGGCGTCTCGCGATTGCGACGCGGTGATCATCGGTGGCTTCTACGATCTTGGCCTGCGCGAGGCCCGCGAGGTCTCCGGCACCGCCGTGGTGACCGCGCCCTGCGAGGCGGCGTGCGCGATCGCCCGGGCTCTGGCCAACCGCTTTTCGGTCCTGGTCGGCAAGCGGAAGTGGATCCCCAAGATGGCCGAAAACGTGCGCCGCTACGGCCACGGGCGCGCCATGACCTCGATGCGCGCCTTGGGCATGGGGGTGCACGAGTTCCAGAATGATTCATCGACCGCCGAGCGCATGGCGCGGCTCGGAAGGAGCTGTGTCGAAGACGACGGCGCCGAGGCGCTGATCCTTGGCTGCACCGCAGAGTACGGATTTCACAAGCAGCTGCAGGAGGAGCTTGGCGTACCGGTGATCGACCCGGTGCTGGCCGCCTTCAAGCACGCCGAGTTCCTGGCCGAGGCCGCGCGGCGGCTGGGTTGGACGCCGAGCCGGGTGGGCGGATCGGAACCCGCGCCCGAGGACAGAGCCGGTGAGTGAGCCGCCGAGCCCGCCGAGCGTCGCTGACGTCATCGAGATCGCCGCCAGTTTCGGCATGACGCTCAGCCAAGCGGACGCCGAGACCTATCGCGGGATGATGGCCGGCACGTTCCGGGTATTCGACTGGATGGACGCGCAGGAGACCTTCAGGCCGCCGGTCCGGTATCGGCGGGACCCCGGCTATCGCCCCGAGCGCGAAGACAATCCCTACAACGCGTGGTACTGGCGCTGCGCGATCGAAGGCGCGGCGGGCGGACCGCTGGCCGGGATGCGCGCCGGGATCAAGGACACGATCTCGGTCGCCGGCCTGCCGATGATGAACGCCTCGCGCCACCTCGAGGGCTTTGTCGCCGACGTCGACGCCACCGCGGTCACCCGGCTCTTGGATGCCGGCGCCACCATTCTCGGCAAGACCACCGTCAACGACGGGGTGGGCGGCGCCATCGAGGGTAACGACGTCTTCGCCACGGTGCGCAACCCACGCAGACCAAGCCACGCGCCGGGCGGCTCATCGAACGGCAGCGCCGCGGCACTCGCCGCCGGTGACATCGAACTCGCGCTCGGCGGCGACCAGGGCGGCTCGATCCGCATCCCCGCGGCCTGGAGCGGGGTGGTCGGGCTCAAGCCCACCTATGGGCTGGTCCCCTATACCGGCGTGGTAACGGTCGAGATGACGCTCGATCACATCGGCCCGATGGCCACCTCGGTACTCGACACCGCGCGCATGTTGAGCGCCATCGCCGGCCCCGATCCGCTCGACCCCCGCCAGCGCGGCGTCGTGCCGGCGACGACGGACTACGCCACAGCCATCGGCGGCGGCGTGCGGGGCACGCGCATCGCCCTCGTCAAAGAGGGGTTCGGGCAGCCCGAGTGGGAGGACTTGGGGCTACCCGGGAGCGAAGAGGTGGTGGACCGCAAGGTGCGGGCGGCGCTCGGCGAACTTGAAAAGCGCGGCGCCGTGGTCGAAGAGGTCTCGGTGCCCATGCACCTCGACGGGGTCCGCATCTTCTATGGCTTTTATGCCGAGGGCGCGGCCGAGTTCATGATCAAGGGCAACTTCACCGGCACCAACTGGATGGGCTTTTACAACCAGACGCTGGCCGAGACCTATGGGCGCGCCTGGCGGGCGCGGCCCGACGAGCTGTCGGTGGCGTTCAAGTCGATCCTGCTGCTGGGCGAGTACCTCGGGCGGGCCACCCACGGCCACTACTACGCCAAGGGTCAACACCTCCGCATGGCGCTCGGGCGGGCCTACGACGAGGTCCTTGAATCCTATGACGTGCTGGCGATGCCGACGACGCCGTTCCGCGCGACCCCGATACCCGAGCCCGATTGCGGGATCGCCGAGACCGCGGCCTTCGCCATGCGAATGATCGGCAACACCTGCCAGTTCGGCGCCACCGGGCATCCGGCCATCAGTGTGCCCTGCGGCGTGGCCGACGATCTGCCGATCGGGCTGCAGCTGGTGGGCCGGCACCTCGACGAAGCGACGATGTTTCGAGTGGCGGAGAGCTTCGAGAAGGTGGGTGACTGGAAGACGATGTAGGCGCGCCTAGTCGCGCGCGGCGCGCCAGTCCCACGGGGGATCGAAGCGGCTTAGCCACACCCCGACCTCCTCGCCGCGCGCCGCGCTTTCGTCGCCGACGTAATCGTCGGACTGGTCGCGCCACGCCAGCGCCATGCCGATGCGCACCATGGTCTGGTTGAGATCGACGCCGCCAGTCATGCAGACCGCGCGGAGAACCCTATCCGGCGCCCGTACCCGGCCGAGGCACGAAACCTCACGACCAGCGACCAGCGCCCGCAACATTTTGCGCGCCTCGAGCCCGCACTTCCACGGGAACAGCATGACGGTGCAGGTCTGGGCGATCTCGGGTGCATCGATCCCGTAGAGCTCGACGCGGACGCCGTCGAGCTCGATGGTATCGCCGTCGACCACCGCGGCGACCCCCACCAGCGGGTTCGCCGCGGCCACGTGAGCCGGCCACACCCCGCTCACCAGCGCCAGCAACACGCCGGCGCCCGCGTACGCCATGGCGCGGCGCGCCGCCTCGCCAAGAAAACTCGACATTGCATGATCTCCAGCCGCGGCGCGCGTAGATGGCGAGCACCGACCGCCACGGCATCCGAGGGCGGGCCCGGCACGCTGCATAGCACGGTATTGGTGTCGGTTTCATGAACGGTTGCGTAGGGGATGAAGAATTCCCGGCCGGCGACGCGGATGACGATGGAGCAAGAGTCTCCGGCCCGTTAGTCTCTTGCTTCGAAGCGATTGGAGGGAGAAATGGAAAGTCTTCGTGCTCGCTTGAACAGGAGCCTCGACCCTTTGGCTTGGCCCGGCCTTGGAATGTCCCCCGTCAACCGCGTCATTCTTTGGCTCGTGACGCTAGGCATCCTGTCTGCGATTATTGAGTCTGAGCCGCAAATACGAGCGGTTGCGCCGCCCGTCTTCATCTTCTTGAACATATTCTTTGCCGTAGTTTTCCTCCTTGAGTATGTCTTCCGGCTTTGGGCAGTCACCGAGAATCGTGACTACGCCGGAGTTGTCGGCCGCATACGCTATGCCTTCACAGTTTCGAGTCTAGCGGACTTGGCCGCCACGCTATTGTTGTGGATTGATTTGTTAGTGGGCTTTCCGGGTTTCTACGGAATCTTGCTCAGGCTAGCACGCGTTCTTCGTGTATTTAGTCTCACGAGGAACAGCCGCTGGTCATTTGCCATCCGCTTACTTGGAAGGGCGATCCGCCAGCGCTCTCCCGAACTCGCACTGAGCTTCGGGTTCGCGATCATCGTATTGGTGGTCGCGGCAACGCTCTTGTTCGCGATCGAAGGACCGGTGCAGCCCGACGCCTTCGGCAGCATTCCGCGAGCCATGTGGTGGGCTATTGCTACGCTGACCACGGTCGGCTATGGCGATGTCTATCCCTTGACGGCGTTAGGCAAAATACTTGCAGGACTGACCGCTCTGACAGCAGTCGCGATTGTCGCGATGCCGACGGGCATCATGGCGGCCGCCTTTAGTGACGCTTTCCAAGGGCTCCGAAACGAACGCTCGGGGACACCTGGCGATGATGCGGCTTCTATTTGAGGAGGACCGACCTACCTTGCACGGCGCCTCGCATGATCTCGTACAAACCGATCAATGCGTCCTCCGACAGGCTCCGACAGTATAGATCGTAAAGGAAATGGGCAAAGAAATCCTGCTCCAGAACGATTTCATCTTTGCCCATTTCAGTCGCGAGAGTGGTCAGAGATATATGAACTGCGAACCCCTCGTTCGCCAGCAGCGTTGTATCTTTCTTGTCAAACGCGGCCTCAGGATCGCCCGCAGACAGGATGCGAGCAAAGTATATCGGCCGCAATCGAGTGATCCACTTCGTCAGGAATGCCGCGCGTTTCACCGCGTCCGATCGCATGTCGGGATCGCGCAGGTGGTAGGACTTGTACCTCCAAATGTCGTCCATGGCGCTGTGCGCCACGTTCAGCATCACCAGGTGGTCAAAGCGGAGCCTCCACCTCGGATGCGAGCTGTGCATCGCTTTCATATAGCGTAGGCACCGTTCCGATAGAAACTGGAACCTGCGAAGAACGTCGTCCTCCGTAAAAGGCGGAACATAGTCTGGCGGGTACGATTCCATCGCAACTTGTACCGCAAGACCGGCTGCCTAGTGGGCAGCTGAGGGAGATTCTCGGGAGAGCGCCACGCTACGGCTTGCGTGTCGCAAGCCGCTTCACTGCAGCATCATAGTCCTTGACAAACGAATCGACGGTTCGCTCGCTCCGCCTGGTGTCTTCTTCCTCGTCCCAGTCGACGCTTTCATTGGGACGGGCAGCCCGAAGAATGCCACCTGGGATAGAGTCGGGCGCGTATACTTTCGAGAAATACTCGGCCAGCGTCTCTCGCATCTCTTGGGTCCCTTTCTTCATCGGTTCAGGGCCTCTCCGACAAGATGTTCATGATACGTATCATGGGACCACTAGATATAGTACCAACGCATTCACTTTGAATCAGCCACGTCAGGCTTGTCAAGTAGCTTGGCTGGATTCCGCGCGGACCCGTTTCAGGCGCGCAGGCGGTGGTTCTCGGGGTCGTGGGGGGAATCGGGGATGACGGTGGCGGCGCGGCGGGCGCCGAGGATCTCGATCTCCAGTTGGGTTGCCGGCTCGGCCACCGCCGCTTCGAGATAGGCGAGCGCCAGCGATTTGCCGAGGGTGTGGCCGTAGGCGCCGGAGGTGGCGCGGCCGACCATGCGCTCGGCTTGCCAGACCGGCTCGTTGCCGAGCGCGTCGGCATCCTCGGCATCCACCTCGAGGGTGACGAAGTGCTGCGGCACGCCGGCGCGGCGCTGTTCGACCAGCGCCTCGCGGCCGACGAACGCGCCCTTGTCGAGGTCGACGAAGCGGTCGAGCCCGGCCTCCCACGCCGAGTACTCGCGGGTGAGATCGAGGCCCCACATGCGGTAGGACTTCTCGATCCGGAGCGCGTCCATCGCCCGCATGCCGACGAGCGCCATGCCGCGTTCCTCGCCCGCCGCCATCAGGCAATCGAAGAGGTGGTTTTGATATTCGATCGGGTGGTGCAACTCCCAGCCCAACTCGCCCACGAAGTTCACCCGGAGCGCGCGCACCGGGGCCAGCCCGAGGGTGATCTCGCGTGCACTCAACCAGGGAAAGGCTGCGTTCGAGAGATCGGCATCGGTAAGCGGCGCCAGCACCGCGCGCGCCTCGGGCCCCGCGACCACCAGCACCCCGTGGGCCGCGGTGACGTTCTCCACCGTCACGCCATCGCCGGCGAGGCTCTTGCGCAGGAGATCGTGGTCGTAGCGCTCGGCGGCGCCCGAGCTCACCAGGTAGAAGCGCTCCGGCCCGAGGCGGGTGATGGTGAATTCCGAACGGACGCCGCCGGCTTGGGTCAGCGCGTGCGCGAGCTTGATACCGCCGAGCCGTTCGGGCAGCGCGTTGGCGACCAGGCGGTCGAGAGCGGCCTGGGCGCCGGGGCCCGCGACCTCGAACTTGGAGAAGCTGGTGATGTCGATGAGCCCGGCGCGTTGGCGAACCGCATGGCACTCATCGCCCACCGGCCCGAAGTAGTTGGTGCGCCGAAAGCTGCAGACGTCGTGGCCCTCGATGCCCTCGGGTGCGAACCAGTTGGGCCGCTCCCAGCCATAGCGCTGACCCCACACCGCGCCGCGGGCGGCCAGGCGCTCGTGACACGGACTGGTCTTGGCCGGGCGCGCCGCCGGGCGTTCCTCGTCGGGGTAGTGGATGGTGAAGACGTTCTCGTAGGCCTCGACGTTCTTGAGCTCGGCGTAGCGTTTGTTGGCATAGGCGCCGAAGCGGCGGGAATCGACCGCCAGCAAGTCGATCGAGGGCTCGCCGCCGACGATCCACTCGGCCAGCACTTTGCCGGCGCCGCCGGCGGCGGTGATGCCGAACGAGAAGCCCTCGCAGAGATAGAAGTTGCGCAGCCCAAACGCCGGGCCGATCAGCGGGTTGCCGTCGGGGGTGTAAGGGATCGGCCCGTTGACGCATTCCTTGATGCCGGCGCGGCCGAGCATCGGCACGCGCGCGATGGCGGCCTCGATGTGCGGCTGCAAACGGTCCATGTCGGGGGCCAACAGCTCCTGACCGAAGCCCGCGGGCACCCCATCGACCGCCCACGCCGGCGCCCCGACCTCATAGGGCCCGAGGATCAGACCCTGGCGCTCCTCGCGAAGATAATACGAGGCATCGCTCTCGCGTAGCACCGGAAGCTCGGCCAGGCCCGCCGCCTCGCGCTCCTGAAGCTCGGGCAGCTCTTCGGTCACCAGGTACTGGTGCTCGACCGGGATCGCGGGCAGGTCGAGGCCGACCATGGCACCGACCTCTCGCGCCCATGCGCCGGTGGCGGTGACCACCACCTCGCACACGATGTCACCCTTGGTGGTGCAGACCGTCCACTCGCCGTTCGCGCCTTCGGAGATCGCCACGACCTCGGTATCGCGGTTGATCTCGGCGCCGGCCTCGCGGGCGCCGATGGCCAGGGCCTGGGTCACGTCGGCGGGGGCGACGTGGCCGTCGTCGGGATGGAACAGCGCCCCCACCAGGCCGTCGGTCTCACAGAGCGGCCACAGCGCCGCGATCTCGTTGGCGCCGATCACCTCGAAGGGCACGCCGATGGTGTTGGCGGTGCCGCAGTACTTGCGGTACTCGTCCATGCGCTCGGGGTTGGTTGCGAGGCGCAGGTTGCCGGTCTGGTGGAAGCTCACCGCCTGGCTGGTCTCGGCCTCGAGCCGCTGGTAGAGGTCGATCGAGTACTTGTGCAGCTGGCCGACCGCGTAGCTCATATTGAAGAGCGGCAGCAATCCGGCGGCATGCCAGGTCGAGCCGTGGGTGAGATCGGCCTTCTCGACCAGCACCGAATCGGACCAACCCAGCTTGGCGAGGTGATAAAGGACGCTGCAGCCAACGATGCCGCCGCCAATCACCACCGCGCGAGCATGGGTCCGCATGGCGCCCTCTCAAGCCGCGGGGATCTCCTTCTTGGGATCGTAGAAGGGGACCTCGACCACCGTCGCCTCCACCGGGCCATCGTCGGGAAGCACGACGGTGAGCTTGGTGCCGAGCGCGTTGTGCGCGTTGGGCACCATGGCCAGCGCAATGTTGGTCTCGAGCTTGGGCGAGTAGAACGCGCTGGTCACGTAGCCCACGTCGGTCCCAGCCGCCCGCACCGCATAGAAATCGGCGTTGTACCAGGTGAGCGGCGCACCCCCCATCCTGAGCCCGACCAGGCGCTCGGTGACGCCGGCGCGCTTGATCTCTTCGAGCGCCGCCTTGCCGATGAAGTCGGCCTTCGAGAAATCGATCTGCCACTCGAGCCCGACCTCGAAGGGATTGGTCTCGATGTCCATGTCCTGGCCATAGGAGAGGATTCCCGCCTCCAGCCGGCGGATGTGGCTGGGCGCGATGACATGCAAGTTGAATTCGCGCCCCGCCTCCAAGACCGTATCCCACAGCGCATCGGCGTTCGCGGTGGCATCGAACAGGTAGATCTCATAGCCGACCTCGGCCGAGAACCCGGTGCGCGAGACCACCACGTCGAGGGCGCCGAGCTTGGTCTTCCACAGGCCGTAGTACTTGATCGAGCCGATCCCGGCGCCGAACAGCTTTTCCATCAGCGGCCGCGACTTCGGCCCCTGAATCTGCACTGGCGCCACGTCGATCTCGTTGATCGCGACGTCGAGGCCGGCGCGGTAATTGACGCCCTTGATCCACAAACCGGTGTCCGAATCGGCGAGGCTGATCCAGATCTCGTCCTCGGCGACGCGGAGCAGCACCGGGTCGTTGATGATGCCGCCTTGCTCGTCGCACAAGATAACGTAGCGCGCCTGATCGACCGGGTACTTCGCCTTGAGATCGCGGGTCACCAGAAGATCGGCGAGCGCCAGCGCACCGGGGCCCTTGAGCTGTATCTGACGCTCGACGGCGACATTCCACATCGTCACGTGCTCGGTCAGGTACTCGTATTCCTTTAGCAGGCCGCCGTCTTCGGGCCTGACGTAGCCGCGGGGATGGTAGACGTGGTTGTACACGGCGTAGACGTAACACCCTTCGGCCTTGGAACGGTGCCAGTACGGCCCCTTGCGAATGCGCGTGTAGATCAGGATCTCGGCGCCGTCGCCATCGCCGCTTTGGCGCAGGTTTATCGGCACGCGCCGCTTCTTAGTTTGCGTCATTGGGCCCTCCCGACTGAAGACCGGGCATCATATCCAGTAGCGGTTGCAACGCCCAGCCTGCCGCGGCCGCCTTTCACGCCGGCGCCGGCGGGGTTAGGATGACGCAATGTTAGGCAAGCGAGTGCGTTACTCGGTCGGCGGGCTGGCCGCCTGGCTCGGTGCGAGTGTGCTCGCGGCGGCGCTGGCGGCGCCGGCGATCGCGGGCCCCGACGACGGACGCGCGGCCTACAAGCGAAGCGACTACCAGGCAGCGGCGGCGGCTTTCACGACCTTGGCCACGAGTGGCGATGCCGGCGCGATGGTCAGCCTCGGCGCGCTCTACGCCGAGGGGCTGGGCGTGCGCCGCGACTTTCGCGAGGCCTTCCGCTGGTACGCCGCCGCGGCCAACCTGGGTGATGCCGGCGCGATGTACAACCTTGGCTGGCTCTACAGCACCGGCAGCGGGGTGATGGCGGACTACGTTGCGGCGGCGCGCTGGTATCGCAAAGCGGCGGCGCTCGGCAACGTTGGCGCCATGCACGGCCTCGGCCTCCTCTATGGCCGCGGCGACGGCGTGCGGCGCGACCCAGCGGAAGCCCGCCGCTGGTTCGCGCGTGCGGCCGAGGCCTTGCGCGAGGCCGAGGCCAGCGGCCAGGGCGCGGGTTCGCCGGCGGTCGAGGCCTGCCTGCCCGAACGCCTCCACCCGATGAGCCGGCTCTTCCTCGATCGCTGGTTCGGGGGCGCCCTGCCGACCATGCAGTTCCTGCGCTGGTTCCACATGCCGAACTCCAATTACCTGCTGGTCGCCCGCTGCCTCCTGAGCGTGGTGGCGCGCGCCTGAGCTTCCCGTTAGCACGGTTCGGCTAGCCGTAGGCGTACAGCCGCTCACCGTTCCGATGCAGCCAAGCGCGAGCCTGCTCGGGCTCGCCCGTGAGCGTGTGCACCAGCGCCCAGAAACGGGGACCGTGGTTCATCTCGGCAAGGTGCCCAACCTCGTGGGCCACGACATACCCGAGCACCGGCTCGGGCGCCAACACCAGCCGCCACGAGAACGAGAGCGCGCCTTGCGCCGAGCAGCTGCCCCAGCGCGTACGCTGATCGCGCAAGGTGAGGCGCGAGATCCGGCAGCCGATGCGCTCGGCGCCTCGGCGCGCGCGGACACCGATCTCGTGGGCGGCGTGCGCGCGGAGCCAACCGCCAAGACGGCTCGACGCATCGTCCGGTGTCGCACTGACGAGCAGCCTGCGCCCGCGGACCTCGACGCCAGCCCGGCCGTCGAGCCCCTCGAACAAGTCTCCCTGGCCGCACAGGCGGACGGTGTACGGGACCCCGAGGAGCGGGACCCGTGCGCCCTCGGCGAACGGTACGCGCGGCGGCAACGCATCGAGACGAGCGCAAATCCATGCGGTCCGGCTGCGCGCGAAGGCCAGCGCTTCGTTCCGCGAGGCGCGGGTCGGAATGACAAGTTCGACGCCGCGGCGCACATCAACGCTTAGGCTCAGGCGCCGTGCCCGCGCGCTCCGCCGCAGAGCCACGCGGACTTCCCGCCCATCAAGGTTAAGCGTCTGGATTCGCTGCCTCGCTGGGCCAGGTGACGATGTGGTCTGCGTAGTCGCCGGCTTGGCTTTCGCCGACCGTCCGGCCGCGCACCGAGATGCCCGCAAGGTGCACGGTGTCGGGATCGCCCGAAACCAGCGGGTGCCACCAGTAGAGGTCGCCGCCCTCGTCGACAAGCCGGTAGGCGCAAGTCGGCGGCAGCCAGGTCAGGGAGGGAACCGCCACGGCCGTAAGGACGGTGCAATCGTCGACGATCGCGCTCCGCTTCCCATAGTGTTTGCACCGGCACGCCTGCTGATCGAGCAGCCGGCAGGCCACATTGGTGTAATCGACCTCGCCGCTGTCGGAGTCTTCGAGTTTGACCAGGCAGCATCGTCCGCAGCCATCGCACAACGATTCCCACTCCGTGACGCTCATCTCGGAAAGCCTCTTGCGCCGCCAGAACGCCGCCGGCTCGGTTTCGGCCATCGATCGCACCTCGCTCGGCGGCGACAATAAGCCATTTCGCGTACGCACGCCTCGATTGACAGCCGCCACGGCCCGCCCCCATGCTCAGGCCGCGATGCTCGATCCGTTTCTCGGTGTGGGCCCTGGCTGGAACGTTCTTTCCGCCGGTCTCAGGCCCGAGCCGTTTCTCGTCTTGTTGGCCGCGTTCGCGCTCGACGCGTTAGGAGGCGGCCGCCTTCGCCGCTTTGCTTGGCACCCTACACGGCTTGTGGAGGCGGCCGTGGGGTACCTCGAGCCGCGGCTCAACCGCGCCGAGCGGGGGGCCGCCAACCGGCTTGGGCGCGGCCTCATGGCGGTCGTGATCCTGGCTCTCGTCAGCGCCGGCGCGGGATGGGCGGTAACGGCGCTCGGCAGTTTGGCACCGTTCGGCTGGCTTGCGGTCCTGGCGGCGGTGACGATGCTGATCGAACAGCGCCGTCCCTTCGAGGAAGCCCGCAGGCGCATGATCCATCTCGACGGCGGCGGCGTGGGCGAGCCCAGCGCGGCCGTGGCCTCACTCGCGATCAGCGTCGCCGGCGGCGTCATCGGCGTGAGCTTTTGGTTCGCACTGCTGGGCCTGCCGGGGCTTGCCGCCTACCGCGCCGTCGCGGTGATCGCGGCCTTGCTCGACGAGCGGCGGACGGAGATCGGAGTCTTCGGCCTGACCCCAAGCCGTCTCAACGAGGCGCTCAGCTATCTACCCGCGGTACTGGCCGGTCTGGTGGTCGCGGGGGCGGCCCTGTTCGTTCCGGGCGCGCGGCCGGAACGAGGGTTCGCCGACATGATTCGCGAGGCACCAAAGCACCACAACCTCGCCCAGGGCTTCGTCGTCCCCCTGGCCGATGCGCTGGGCCAGCTCGAACTC
>CAYUNL010000016.1:13752-14550 GCA_964446055.1 uncultured Alphaproteobacteria bacterium
GTCGTCGCGGCCATGCGCGGAAGCCTTGGGGCCTCGCGCGGCGCCCTCGAGCTGCGCCGCGCGCTTTACCTCTACACCGTGGCTTGCCTCTTGAACGTCGCTTTGGTCGCGCTCCTGGCGATGGCGAGTTTCGCGATCTAGGCCCGCCTACTCGCCGACCTGGAACAGCAGGCCGCGGACCCTGGCGGCACGGACGAAGCCGAGGAAGCAGAGCGTGCCGAGCACCAGATAGACGAGGTTGAGCCCCGCCGCGATGAGCATGTAATCGGTGCGTACGATCCCCTCCTGGAGCACCGCGCGCATGCCCTCGAAGACGTAAGAAGATGGTAGCGCGGCGGTAATCGGCTGCAGCCAGTCGGGCAGCACCGAGATCGGATAGTAGATGCCGCTCAAGGGCGCGACCGCGAATATGGCCGCCCAGGCCAGGCTCTCGGCGCCGAGCCCAAAGCGCAGCACCAGCCCCGAGATGGCGAAGCCGATAGCCCAGCCCATGACCAAAAGGTTGAAGAAAAACACGATCAGCGAGAGCCCCAGCGAGTAGACCGAAAAGCCGAAGAAGGCGATTGCCAGCAGCGACGCCGGGACGATGCCGATGATCGTGCGGATGAAGCTCATCACGACCAGCGAGATGATCAGTTCGTAGGGCCGCAACGGGCTCACGAAGAGGTGCCCGAGATTGCGCGACCACATCTCCTCGAAGAACGAGATCGAGACCCCGAGCTGGCCGCGGAACATCACGTCCCACAGCAGCACCGCCGAAAGCAGCACCCCAAAGGCCTGGACGATGTAGCTCGAATT
>CAYUNL010000016.1:14560-24130 GCA_964446055.1 uncultured Alphaproteobacteria bacterium
GTGGCGAAGAACTGGGTGATGAAACCCCACAGGATCATCTGCACCGTGGGCCAGTAGGCGAGCTCGAGATAGCGCGGCCACGAGCCGCGCAACAGATATATGTAGCGCAGCGCCATCGCCCAGACGCGGCGGGGTGAGAACCCCGTAGGCGCGGCGGGCGCCTGCCTCACTGCGCCGCCTCGGTGCCGGCCTCGGGGGCGCGGGCAATGTCGAGAAACACGTCCTCGAGCGTGGTCCGCCCATAGCGGTCCAGAAGCGCCTGCGGCGCGCCGCGGTCGACCAGCTTGCCGGCGCGCAACATGAGCACATCGGAGCACAAACGCTCCACTTCGGCCATGTTGTGCGAGGCCAACACGATGGTCGCACCGCTGTCTTGGCGGTAGCGGTCGAGGTAGCCGCGCACCCAGTCCGCGGGGTCGGGATCGAGCGACACCGTGGGCTCGTCGAGCAACAGCAACTCGGGCTCGTTGATCAGCGCCTTGGCCAGCGCGACCCGGGTTCGCTGGCCCGCCGACAGGCTGCCCAGTCGGCGCTTCATGAACTGGGTGATGTCGAGATATTCGGCCATACGGCGGAGCCGCTTCGCCCGATTGGGCACCGCGTAGAGGGTTGCGTAGACGCGCAGGTTCTCTTCCACCGTCAGCCGCCGCGGCATGTCGACGTAGGGCGAGGAAAAGTTCATCCGCGGCAACACGCGATAGCGGTGGCGCAGCATGTCGACGCCGAGCACCGAGACGGTGCCCGAACTCGGAAGCAAGAGCCCCAGCAGCATGGCGAGTGTCGTGGTTTTCCCGGCCCCGTTTCCGCCCAGCAGCCCGGTGACCGACCCGGCGGCGATCTCGACGCTCAGGCCGTCAACCGCGAGCACGTTGTCGAAGCGCTTGGTCAGGGCCTCGGTTTTGATCGCGACCTCGGGCATCCCGCATCCTGGCGCAAGCTGACGGAGCGGGCGACAGCGCCCGCGCAAGCCAGTATAACTGCCGCTCGTGGATGCAGGCCATGAGCGTTGATGCGGAAGGGCAAGCGGCGGCGCCGGTAGGACCGCGGATCGAGCCCGCGCGGCTGGCCGCGGTCAAGCTGCTGGTGGTCGGCGATGTCATGCTCGACCGCTTCGTCTTGGGCGCCGTCCGGCGGGTTTCGCCTGAAGCTCCGGTCCCGGTTGTCGCGGTCGAGCGCGAAACCGACTCACCGGGCGGGGCGGGCAACGTCGCGCGCAACATCGCCGCACTGGGCGCAGAGGTTGTGCTGGTGGGGGTGGTCGGCGACGATGCGGCCGGGAATGCGCTTGCAGCGCTTCTCGAGGCGCAAATCCAAGCGGGCGTGCGCCTCGTCGTCGAGCCCGGCCGTCGCACCACGGTCAAGACCCGCTACCTTGCTCGCGGCGAGGGCGGGGCGTGGCAGCAGCTTCTGCGCGACGCCGAACACGAGGCGCCGCTATCCAGCGCCACCGCCGAAGCGCTGTTGCGCGCTGTCGAGGCCGAGGTCGAGGCCTGCAACGCGGTCGTCTTTTCCGATTACGCCAAGGGCGTGTTGGGCGACAAGGTGCTGCCGGCGCTGATCGAGCGCTGCGCTTCAAAACGCATCGTCGCCGATCCCAAGAGCACAGATTTCGGGCGCTATCGCGGCGCCGCGATCCTGACCCCTAACGCCGCCGAGCTCGCGGCGGCGGTGGGGCACCCATGCGAGGACGAAGACGCCGTCGAGGGGGCGGCCGGCAAGGCGATCGCGGCCGGCGGCTTCGAGGCGCTGGTCGTTACCCGTGGCGGCCGCGGGCTGAGCGTCGTCAGCGAGGGGGGCCAGACGAGCCACTTCGGCGCCGCCGAGAGGCACGAGGTCTATGACGTTACCGGCGCCGGCGATACCGTCACCGCGGTGCTCGCCACGGCGCTCGCCGCCGGGGCATCCCTCGAAGAGGCCGCGGCGCTCGCCAATCTGGGCGGCGGCATCGTGGTCGGCAAGGTGGGCAGCGCCGTGGCCCACCCCGACGAGCTCGCAACCGCGCTGTACGCCCACGAGGCGAGGGCGGCGGGCGACAAGGTCGTCACCGCTCAGGCGGCGCTCGACCACCTGGCGCGCTGGCGGCGGCGAAGCGAAACCGTGGGTTTCACCAACGGCTGCTTCGACCTCTTGCACCCCGGGCACGTCGCCCTCCTGGCCCAAGCGCGCGGCGCCTGCGACCACCTCATCGTCGGCCTCAACAGCGATGGCTCGGCGCGGCGCCTCAAGGGCCCCGACCGTCCGATCCAGCCCGAGGGCGCTCGCGCCGCCGTCCTCGCCTCGTTGCGCGACGTCGACCTGGTAGTGGTCTTCGACGAAGACACTCCGATCAAGCTCATCGAGGCGGTGCGCCCCGAGGTATTGGTCAAGGGGGCGGACTACCGTGTCGACCAGGTCGTGGGCGCGGACTTGGTGCAGTCCTACGGCGGCCGCATCCTATTGGCCGACATCGCGCCGGGACACTCGACCACCGCGACCATCTCGCGGCTCGCGGGCTGAGCCGCCACGAGGGACGGCGATGATCGTCGTCACCGGCGGTGCCGGATTCATCGGCTCGAACGTCGTCGCCGCGCTGGTTTCGCGGGGGCGAGGCGAAATCGCGGTCTGTGACCGGATGAGCGAGGGCGAGAAGTGGCGCAACCTCACCAAATCGGGGATCGGCGAGGTCATCGCCCCCGAGGACCTGATCGCCTTTCTCGACCCACGCAAGGGCGACATCGAGGCGGTGGTGCATCTGGGTGCGGTTTCTTCGACGACCGAGACCGACGCCGGGCTCTTGCGCCGCGAGAACGTGACCTTTCCGCTGGCGCTGTGGCGCTGGTGCGCCACCAATGGCGCGCGGCTGATCTACGCCTCCTCGGCCGCCACCTACGGTGACGGCGCGGCCGGCTTCGACGATGACGGCTCGGTCGCGGCGCTGGCCCGGCTGCGCCCGCTCAATCCGTACGGGCGTTCGAAGCACCTCTTCGACCGAGCCGTCGCGCACCGGGTGTCCGACCGCGCGCCCCGGCCGCCGCAGTGGGCGGGCCTCAAGTTCTTCAACGTCTACGGCCCCGGCGAGGGCCACAAGGGGCCGATGCGGAGCGTCGTCGTGCAGGTCTACGAACAGGCCGTGGCGGGCGGCCCGGTTCGGCTCTTTCGCTCGCACCGGCCCGAGGTCCCGGACGGCGGCCAGAAGCGCGACTTCATCTACGTCGCCGACTGCGCCCAGGTGGTGCTGTGGCTACTGGACAACCCGACCGTCAGCGGGCTGTTCAACCTCGGTACCGGCGCCGCGCGCAGCTTCGAGGACCTGGCCCGCGCTGTGTTCGCGGCACTAGACGAGAAACCGGCGATCACCTACATCGACACGCCGCCCGCGATCCGGGCGCGCTACCAGTATTTCACCCAAGCCAACATGGAACGCCTGCGCGACGCCGGCTATGCCGCCCCCTTCACCAGTCTCGAAGACGGTGTCGCCGAGTACGTCCGGCGCTATCTCGCGCCCGGCGATCCGCATCCCTAGGTCATGCGCTCATGGCTATAGCTTGGCCTACCGATGTCGGCTAAACCGTCGTTGATACGTCGACCACAGAGACGACCGTCATGAGCGAGCACGCGGCCCTCGAGCTCGAGGCGCTGGGTAAGGACTACGGTTCGGTTCGCGCCCTCGGCGAGCTCTCCCTATCGATCCCGCCCGGCGAGGTTTACGGCCTCGTTGGCCCCAACGGATCGGGCAAGACGACCGCACTGCGAACGGTCCTCGGGTTCCTCACCCCCGACCGCGGGCGGGCCAAGGTATTTGGCATCGATGTCGCCGAAGACCCGATCGCCGCACGACGGGCAATCGGATACCTGCCCGGCGAGGTACGGCTAGACCCTCGACTCACCGGCGCGGAGCTGCTCAAGCAGCTCGCCCGACTCCGTGGAGACGTCGACTCGGCCTACCGCAGCGAGTTGATCGAGCGGTTCCAGCTCGACCCCGGCACACGCGCGCGCGCCTATTCCAGTGGCAACCGACAGAAAGTAGCGATCGTGGCCGCGCTCCAACACCGCCCACGGCTCGCGCTTCTGGATGAGCCGACCGGTGGGCTCGATCCGCTCATGCAGCGGACTTTCTACGAGGTCATCGGAGAGCTGACGGACGCGGGGTCTGCGGTCCTCTTCTCCAGCCACGTGCTGAGCGAGGTCTCGGCCACCTGTGGGCGGGTCGGCGTCCTGCGCGCAGGCGAACTGGTGTTCGAGAAGTCGGTCACGCAACTCGCCGCCGAGACCATCCGGCGCGTGGAAGTCGTGTATGCCGATCCAGTGCCCTCGCAAGAAGAGATCGGCATACCCGGCACCATCCGCATCGAACGCCGAGGGGAACGATTTCGGATTCACGCCGAGAGCAGCCCCGATGAGGTAATCAAGGCACTCGCGCGCCACACCGTGCTCGACGTGGTCTTCGAGCGCCCGGACCTCGAGGACCTCCTCATGAGCTACTACCAGTGATGAGCGGTTTCAGCGCAGCGTTCATGTGGCACTTTCGACGGGAGCGGGTCCGCATCGCGATTCTTGGCCTCGCCGCCGCCCTCTTCCTGGCGTTCGTACTCGGACTCTCCAATTCGATTCGCCCGGTCGAGGTGCAGCAGCTCTTCGACAAGCTCCCAGCCACCCTGCGCGCGCTGATGGGCATGAACGAGGGGATGATGTTCGACCTTTCCCGCTGGGTCGGCATCGTCCACAACCATCCGGTATGGCTGATCGCCATCCTCAGCTTTCCCTTGGCTTCGGGGCTACGCGGAATCGCCGGCGGGGTCGACGACGGAACGGCTGAGCTGGTGCTGGCACAGCCCCTCGGTCGCCGCACCTATTACCTGGCGCTGGCGGCGGTCGTCGCACTCAGTACGACGTGGATACTCACCTGCTCCATGCTGGGAGGCCTGATCGTCAGAGCCTTCATCACCCTCCCGGACCAGCTCCCGACGTCCATACTGCTCCAGCTCTCGGCTTCGGGTTGGGCTCTCGCCCTATCCGTCGCTGGGATCGCGCTCCTGATCTCGGTCGTGTCCACCGGCGGCGGCCGGCCTGAGAGCCTTGCGATCGGAATCGTCGTCGGCATGTTCTTCCTTCGCTTCCTCGCCGACGTGGTGCCGGGAGCGAGCTGGCTTCGCTGGGTCTCCGTGTTTGGCTACCACGACCCCGCTCAGGTGGTGGGGCAGGGACTGGCGGCGGGACAGTTCCTGGCCTTGCTAGCCGTGGGCCTGGTTTGCGCGGGAATCGGTCTCTGGGCCTTCAGGCGCAAGCAGCTGACGTTCTAGCCGCTTTCGACCGGTCCTCCTCAACCAGGCCGTCTCGGGTCCAACATCCCGCCTAGCCGCGCCGCCGCCTGGCGCGCGAAACTCAGGAGCTCTTGTCTGCGAAGGTTGGGCTTCATCGGCGCCTCGAGCGGCGGGCGCACCAATGCGGCGCCGTAGCCGTCGGCAACGATGAGGCCGGTCTCGGCAGGGAGCACGTCGATGGGGAAGTCCTCGCCGACCGCAAAGGCGAAGCGGTCGCAGTGCGCAAGATAGCTCTGCCATTTCTCGTCGGACTGATAATCGGCGAGGCTCGACTTGATCTCGACGATGAAGATCGCGTCCTTGCGGTCGATCCCGGCGACATCGGCGCGCCGCCCCGAAGACAGGCGAAACTCGGTCAGGCTCGCGTAGCCCATATCGTGCAGCAACCGGCCAACGCCGCGGGCGAGCGCCGCGGCGTTGGCACCCTGCGCGGTCATGCGATTGATCTCATCCGCGGCACCCCGCTTGAAGGCGCGCGCGCGCGCGGCGTAGCATGGCCCGCTTTGCCCACGATGGTCCCGCTCGCATGAAAAGTCTGTGGTCCGACAACGCCGCCAAAGCGATGGTCGCGCGTTACGCGCGCGCAGGAATCGGCCGCGACCTCGCGCTCCGCGTCTACACCAGCCGGCTGTTGGGTGGCGATGCCCGGCTGGTGCTCCACGGCGGTGGCAACACCTCGGTCAAGACCCAGGCCGTGGACCTCGCCGGCGATCAGGTCGAGGTGCTGTGCGTCAAGGGCAGCGGTTGGGACCTGGCCGCCATCGAGCCTGCCGGGCTGCCCGCGGTGCGGCTCGAGCCCATGCGGCGATTGATCGGACGTCGCCACCTTAGCGACGAGGACATGGTCGCGTTCCAGCGCGCGAACCTCTTGGACCCCGCCGCTCCCAATCCCTCGGTCGAGACGCTGTTGCACGCGTTCTTGCCCCACAAGTTCGTCGATCACACCCACGCTAACGCCATCCTGTCGCTGACCGACCAGCCCGGCGGGGCTGCGCTCTGCGCGGCCACGTTCGGCGAGCGGGCCGCGGTGGTGCCCTACATCATGCCGGGATTCGCGCTGGCCAAAAAGGTCGCCGCGGCCCACGCGAGGGCGCCGCACGCCGAGGGCGTGATCGCGCTGAAACACGGGATATTCACCTTCGGCGAGACCGCGAAGGAGGCCTACGGGCGCATGATCGCCCTGGTTACCGTGGCCGAGGCACACCTTGGCCGGGGCCGGCGGCGCGTGTTCCCGAGCGCGGCGCGCGGGGGACGAATCGCACCTGTGGCCGCGGTCGCGCCGATCGTCCGCGGCGTCTGCGCGATGGCCGAGGAATCGGCGGAGGGGTCGTGGCGCCGCCTGATCCTCGATTTTCGTACCGGGCCCGCGATCCGCGCCTACGTCGATGGCGCCGAACTCGGCCGCTATAGCCAGGCCGGGGTGGTCACGCCCGATCACGTCATCCGCACCAAGCGCGTGCCGCTGGTCTTGCCGCCGCCGCGACCGCCGCAGCTGGACGACTTCGCCGCCGCGGCGCGGCACGCGGTGGCCCGATACACGCGTGCCTACGAACGCTATTTCGCCCGCCACAACGCGACTGCGAAGCCGGCCAAGATCCCGCTCGATCCCATGCCCCGCGTGGTGCTCGTGCCTGGCCTCGGGCTCTTTGGCCTGGGGAACTCGGCCAAGGCCGCGGGAATCGCCGCCGACATCGCCGAGAACACCGTGGAAGTCGTCACCGCCGCCGAGTCGGTGGGCCGCTTCCGCAGCCTCACTCCCGCCCAGACCTTCGCCATGGAATACTGGTCGTTGGAGCAGGCCAAGCTCGGCAAGGCCGCCGAGAAGCCGCTGCAACGCCACGTCGTCGTCGTAACCGGAGGCGCGGGCGGGATCGGTGTGGTCACCGCCGCCGCCTTCGCCGCGGAAGGGGCCGAGGTCGCGGTGCTCGACAAGCACGCGGCTGCAGCCGCCGCGTGCGGTGCCGCGCTCGGCGGTATCGGCATTGGCTGCGATGTGACCGATGCGAGCGCGGTTCGGTCCGCCTTCGACACCGTGTGTCGGACTTTCGGTGGCGTCGATATCGTCGTTTCCAACGCGGGTGCGGCGTGGCAGGGCCGCATCGGCGAGGTCGCGGACTCGGCGCTGCGGCAGAGCTTCGATCTCAACTTCTTCGCCCACCAGAGCGTCGCCGGGGCGGCGGTGGCGGTCATGCGGCGCCAGGGCACCGGCGGGGTGCTCTTGTTCAACGTCTCGAAACAGGCGATCAATCCGGGGCCAAACTTCGGCCCTTATGGTCTGCCCAAGGCGGCGACGCTCGCGCTCATGCGGCAATACGCGGTGGACTACGGCGATGCCGGGATTCGTACCGGCGCGGTCAACGCCGATCGGGTGCGCAGCGGGCTGTTGACCGATTCTTTCATCGCTTCGCGGGCCGCCGCTCGCGGCGTGTCGGAGTCCGAGTATATGCGGGGCAACCTCTTGCGGCGCGAAGTCGAAGCCGACGACGTGGCCCGCGCCTTCGTGGCGCTCGCCCAGGCGCAAAAGAGCACCGGCGCGGTCCTGACCGTCGACGGCGGAAACATCGCCGCCGCACTCCGCTAGTCCGGCGTTAGTGGACGAGGCCGCTGTTGTAAGCGCACCCGACTTCCGCGGCGCCGAGGCGCGCCCGCGTCGCCACCCGAACCGAATGGATCTTGGCCTCGACCTCGCGCTCCCAGAAAGCCAGGAAGCGCTCGAGTTCAGGGTAGCCGGGCACGAGGTCATAGCGCTGGAACACGAACGACTGCACGATGCCGGGGTGGTCGGGCATGTGATAGAGAATCTCGGCAGTGGTCTGGCGATACCCCATCAGCTGCTGCTCGAGCGCCGGGTCGCCGTGCTGAGTCGTCATGAAACGTTATTTGATGCATCGCGGACCAAGTGTCAATAGATTAGTATTTTCAATGGGTTAGCAGCATATTTGGGCGACTGCTAACATTTTTCGCCTGCCCTCTTGAATCCCACCGGAAGTTGGGTTACATCCCGTTAGCACTCACACTCGGTGAGTGCTAACACTTGCCACGATCCGAAGACCTACGGGAGAGGAACTCACATGAAATTTCGGCCCTTGCATGATCGCGTCCTGATTCGCCCGCTCGACACCGAAGAACGCACCACGGGAGGGATCATCATCCCCGATACGGCCAAGGAAAAGCCGACCGAAGGCGAAGTCATCGCCGTCGGGCCCGGAGCCCGCGACGACTCGGGCAAACTGCAGCCGCTGGAGTTGAAGAAGGGCGACCGCGTGCTCTTTGGCAAGTGGGCCGGGACCGAGGTCAAGATCGACGGCGAGGAGCTTTCGATCATGAAGGAATCCGACGTTATGGCCGTCATCGAGCGCGGCCGTCGCGCCAAGAAGGCCGCCTAGCAACCGATCAAGGGAGTGCGGAACCATGCCTGCCAAAGAAGTTAGGTTTTCGTCAGACGCGCGAGCGCGGCTTGCGCGCGGCGTCGATGTGCTCGCCGACGCGGTCCGGGTGACGCTGGGGCCGAAGGGCCGCAACGTCTTGCTGGACAAGTCCTTCGGCGCGCCGCGCATCTCGAAGGACGGGGTGACGGTGGCCAAGGAGATCGAACTCAAGGACAAGTTCGAGAATATGGGCGCCCAGATGGTGCGCGAAGTCGCGAGCCGCACCAGCGACGAGGCCGGCGACGGCACCACGACGGCGACCGTGCTGGCACAATCGATCGTTCGCGAGGGCTTGAAGTCGGTTGCCGCGGGCATGAACCCGATGGACCTCAAGCGCGGTATCGACACCGCGGTCGGCGCCGTCGTCGACGATCTCAAGAAGCACTCGCGCAAGATTGCGGGCGGCGACGAGATCGAGCAGGTCGGTACGATCGCCGCCAACGGCGAGGCCGAGATCGGCCGCATCATCGCCGAGGCGATGGAGAAGGTCGGCAAGGAAGGCGTGATCACGGTCGAGGAGGCGAAGGGTCTGGCGACCGAGCTCGACGTCGTCGAAGGGATGCAGTTCGACCGCGGCTATCTCTCGCCCTATTTCGTCACCAACGCCGAGAAGATGGTGACCGAGCTAGAGGACCCCTACATCCTGTTGCACGAGAAGAAGCTCAGCGGGTTGCAGGCCATGGTCCCGCTTTTGGAAGCGGTCGTGCAGTCGGGCAAGCCGCTGCTGATCATCGCCGAGGACGTCGAGGGCGAGGCGCTGGCCACGTTGGTCGTCAACCG
This sequence comes from uncultured Alphaproteobacteria bacterium, assembly GCA_964446055.1. Classification (GTDB taxonomy): domain Bacteria; phylum Pseudomonadota; class Alphaproteobacteria; order VGEJ01; family VGEJ01; genus CAYUNL01. The sequence goes on from CAYUNL010000016.1 coordinate 24,069, forward strand.
GCTCCGCGGCGGCCTCAAGGTCGCGGCGGTCAAGGCACCGGGCTTCGGCGACCGCCGCAAGG
>CAYUNL010000017.1:0-22003 GCA_964446055.1 uncultured Alphaproteobacteria bacterium
GACATCACCAAGATGCGCTATCACCGCGTCATCATCATGACCGACGCCGACGTCGACGGCGCGCACATCCGCACCCTGTTGCTGACCTTCTTCTTCCGCCAGATGCCCGAGGTCATCAAGGCCGGCTACCTCTATATCGCGCAGCCGCCCTTGTACAAGGTGACCCGCGGCAAGTCGGTCCAGTACCTCAAGGACGAGAAGGGCCTCGAGGACCATCTGATCGCCGAGGGCATCGACGGTGCGGTTCTGACGCTCCACTCGGACGAGGAGCGGGCGGGCGAGGACCTCGACGCGCTGGTCCAGGAGGCGCGCGGCTGCCGGCGCTTGCTTGGCGTGATCGCCCGGCGCTACATGCGCGACGTGGCCGAGCAAACCGCGATCGCCGGGGCGCTCAACCCCAAGCGGCTGGCCGATGCGGAACAGGCGGGGGCTGCCGCCGAGTACGTGGCACGCCGCCTCGACCAGCTGGCGCCGGAAATCGAGCGCGGCTGGCAAGGGGCGCCGACCGAGGACGGCGGCCTGAGGTTCACGCGCACCGTGCGCGGGGTCGAAGAAACCCACGTCATCGACGGGCCGCTGATCCGCTCGGCCGAGGCGCGCAAGCTCGACGAGATGGCCGAGCGCCTCCAGGGCCACTACGTGCGGCGCGGGACGCTGCGGCGCAAGGACCGGGAGGTCGTGGTCCGGGCGCCGACCCAACTGCTGGACGCGGTGTTGGGATTCGGCCGCGAAGGGCTACAGATTCAACGCTACAAGGGCTTGGGAGAGATGAACCCCGATCAGCTGTGGGAAACGACGCTCGATCCAGGGGCCCGCACGCTCTTGAAGGTGCGGGTCAACGAGGCCGACGAGGCGAGCGAGCTTTTCGAGACCCTGATGGGCGACGTGGTCGAGCCGCGGCGCGAGTTCATCCAGGGTCACGCGCTGGAGGTCATCAACCTCGACACCTAGCGGGCATCGCCCACAATATCCATTGTCAAATGGGTCCGGACGCCACAACATGTAGTAATGTTGGATGAGTTCGGCCGGACGCGCGGCGAGTGAGCGCCGCCGCGAAACGGCTGCCCCGGCGCCGGCGGGCACTGGGCGGCGGGGTCCGCGCCTTCCTGGTGCTGGGCGTCTGGGGCGCGGTGGCCGTGGGCGGCATTCTCGCTTGGTACGGCGCCGACCTCCCCTCGACCGATTCGCTCAAGGGCGTCGTGGCCGGGCCTCGGATCACGATTCTTGCCGCGGACGGCACCGACATCGCCGACTTCGGCGGGCTGCGCGCGGGTGGGGTACCCCTGGCCGAGCTTCCCCCGGCCCTGATCGAGGCGGTGATCGCCACCGAGGACCGGCGGTTCGCGAGCCATCTCGGCGTCGACGTCATCGCCATCTTTCGGGCTGCGATCGTCAACGCGTTTTCCGGCCGCATCCGCCAGGGCGGCTCGACGATCACCCAGCAGCTTGCCAAGAACCTGTTCCTTTCGCCCGAGCGCACCTTCGGGCGCAAAGTGCGGGAGGTATTGCTGGCGCTGGCGTTGGAGCGCCGCCTCGACAAGGACGAGATCCTGGCGCTCTACCTCAACCGGGTCTATCTGGGCGCCGGCGCCTGGGGGGTCGAGGCGGCGGCGCGGACCTATTTCGGCAAGTCCGCGCGCGAGGTGAATCTGGCCGAGGCGGCGACGCTTGCGGGGCTCTTGAAGGCACCCTCGCGCTACGCCCCGAGCGCCAATCCCGAAGGCGCACGCCGGCGCGCGGCCGTGGTGCTGGGCGACATGGTCGAGGCCGGGTTCATTACCCCCGAGGTGGCGGCCAACGCCGGGCGGGCACCGGCGGCGACGGTGTCGACGCCACAATCGCGCGGCTCGCGCTACTTCGCAGATTGGATCGTCAACCGGCTGCCCAGCTATCTTGGCGGCGGCGAGAGCGATCTCCGGGTGGCGACGACGCTGGACCCCGGTCTGCAGCGGACCGCTGAGGAGGCGCTGGGCGCCACGCTTGCCGAGGGTCCTGCCGGCGTTCAGGGCGCGCTGGTGGTTATGGCCCCCGATGGCGCGGTCCTCGCCATGGTGGGCGGCCGTTCGTACGCCCAGGGCCCCTTCAACCGCGCCATCAACGCCTTTCGCCAGCCCGGCTCGGCGTTCAAGCTGTTCGTCTATCTGGCCGGGCTCGAGGCCGGTCTCGTCCCCGACGAGGTCATGGAGGACCGCCCGGTCGAGGTGGAGGGGTGGCGGCCGAGCAACTACTCGGGCGAATTCGCGGGAGCGGTCAGCGTGCGCGAAGCCTTCGCGCGCTCGATCAACACCGTCGCCGTGCAGGTCTCCGAACGCGCCGGCCGGCGCGCCGTGATCGAGGCCGCCGCCCGGCTGGGCCTGAGCAGCGACATCGCGCCCCATCCCTCGATCGCGCTGGGCGCGGTCGAGGTCAACCTGATCGAGCTCACGGCCGCCTATGCCGCGTTCGCCAACGGCGGAGACGCGGTCTTGCCCCACGGCATCATCGAGATCCGCGACGAGGGCGGCGAAACGGCCTATCGACGCGCCGGCTCGGGCCTGGGTCGGGCGATCGGTGCGCGCGAGGTCGCCTTGATGCGGGACTTGCTGCAGACGGCAATCGCCGAGGGCACCGGCCGAGCCGCGGCGCTCGACCGCCCGGCCGGTGGCAAGACCGGCACCTCGCAGGAGAACCGAGACGCCTGGTTCATCGGCTTCACCGCCGATCTGGTGGCCGGGGTGTGGGTCGGCAACGACGATGCGGCGCCGATGCCGGGCGTAACCGGCGGCACCCTGCCCGCCCGCATCTGGCGCGCCTTCATGACCGCCGCGCACGAGGGTCTGCCAGTGCGCCCACTCTAGTGCGGCCGGCGCAAGAATCGGAATGACGCTCGCGAAGCGCTTGCCTAGCCTTGGCCGCGGATTGGGAGGACGCGGTCATGCGGGCGATGGGTGCGGTGGAGTGGGCGATGCTGGGCGCGCTGTCGGTGCTGTGGGGCGGTTCGTTCTTCTTCGTCGGCGTTGCCCTCGCCGAGTTGCCGCCACTAACGATCGTCGCGCTGCGCGTCGGGCTGGCGGCGCTGGCGCTCAATCTGGCGGTGCTGGCCAGCGGCGAGCGCATGCCGGGCGGCGCGCGGGCGTGGGCGGCATTCCTGGCGATGGGATTGTTGAACAACGTCGTCCCGTTCAGCCTGATCGTTTGGGGGCAGACGCAGATCGCGAGCGGGCTCGCTTCGATCCTCAACGCGACGCCGCCGCTCTTCACCGTGTTGGTCGCGCACGCGCTGACCCGAGACGAGCGGATGAGCGCGGGCCGCATGGCCGGAGCGATCGTCGGCTTCGCCGGGGTCGCGGCGATGATCGGTCCGGATGCGCTGCACGGGCTCGGCGCGGACGTCGTGGCGCAGCTCGCGGTACTCGGCGCGTCGGTCTCCTACGCCTTTGCCGGGGTCTTCGGGAAACGATTCGCGCACCAAGGCGTCGCGCCGCTGATTGCGGCGAGCGGCCAGGTCACGGCCTCGGTGCTGGTCTTGGCGCCGCTGGCGTTGGCGGTCGAGACACCGTGGACGCTGGCCATGCCGGGGGCCGAGGTGTGGGGCGCGGTCGTCGGCCTGGCGCTGCTCTCGACGGCGCTCGCCTACGTCCTTTACTTCCGCATCCTGGCGCGCGCCGGCGCCACCAACCTGTTGGTGGTGACGTTCCTGATCCCGCTGAGCGCCATCGCGCTCGGCATCGTGGTTCTCGGAGAGCGGCTGGCGCCGCTACACTTCGCCGGCATGGCGCTGATCGGCCTGGGCCTCGCCCTCATCGACGGCCGGCTGGGCCGAGCCCGGGCGGCGGCGCACGAGGAGGGCGCGGGCGGCGAAGGCGCATAGGCCCATCGCCGCGACGGTCGCGGCCATCGGCAATTGCGTGCCGTCATGGAGGACGCCGACGGCGACGCCGGCCACCGCGCCGCATGCCATCTGCAGGCAGCCGAACATCGCCGAGGCCCGCCCCGCCTTGTGGGGGTAGGGTGCGAGCGCCGCGGCAAGGGAATTGGGCAAGACGAAGCCCACGGCGACCATGTAGAGCGCCATTGGCGCGACCACCGCGGCCACCGAGGCGACGCCACTCCACGCGAGGCCGACCATGATGACACCGGCGAGGGGAAGGACCACGATGCTTCGCGCGAGGAGCGTATCGAGGCCGTGGCGCGCCACCAGCCGGCCGCTGGCTAGCGCCCCTGCCATGAAGCTGAGCACGATGGGGCCGAAGTAGTAGCCGAAATTTTCGCTCGCCACGCCGAGCACGTCGATCAAGACGAAGGCCGAGCCCGAGATGAAGGCGAACAGCCCCGAGAATGCGAAGGCGCCGGTGAGCCCGTAGCCCAGGAAATCGCGGTCAGAGAGGATGGCCGCATAGTTGGTGACCAAGCGGCGCGGTTCGAGCGCCCGCGGATCGGGGTGCGCAAGCGTCTCGCGCAGTAGGAATCGCACCAGGAACCAGGCCCCGCCGCCGAGCACGGTAAGGGCGATGAAGTTCGCCTGCCAGCCGAAGGCGCCGTGCAGGTAGCCGCCGATCACCGGCCCGGCGGCGGGCGCAAAACCCATCACCGCGCCCAGGTAGGCCATCATGCGCGCCGCCCCCTCGCGATCGTGCAGATCGCGAACGATGGCGCGCCCCAACACCGGACCGGCACAGGCGCCGACCGCCTGGATAAAGCGCAGGCCGATCAGCGCCTCGATCGTGGTGGCGAAGGCGCAGGCCAGACTCGCCGCGCAGAACAGCCCGAGCCCGCCGAGCAGGAGCGGCAGCCGCCCGTAGCGGTCCGAGAGCGGCCCGTAGACGAGCTGGGCCACCGCGAAGCCGGCGATGAAGACGCTGAGGGTGAGCTGGACCATGCTCACCCCGGTGCCGAAGATCCGCGTCATGTCGGGCAAGGAAGGGAGATAGAGGTCGGTCGAGAGCGGTCCCACCGCGACCACGCCGGCGAGGAACAGCATCAGCCCGAGCGAATCGGGGCGCAGCGCCCCCCTGGCGGAGGCGGCGCGGGGCGCGCTCACAGAACGCTGCAGGACTTGGCGAACTCGAAGTAGAGCGCGCGCGCCTTGGCCGCGATCGGGCCGGGCTGGTAGTCGCGGTCCTCGATGCGCGTCACCGGCGAGACCTTCGCGTAGTTGCCGGTCGAAAACACCTCGTCGGCTTCCACGAGCTCTTCGAAGGAGATCGCCCGCTCGAGTGTCTCGATCCCGGCCTCGCGCAAAAGCGCTATCACCCGCATCCGTGTGATGCCGGCAAGAAACGTGCCGTTCTCGGCCGGGGTATAGGCTACGCCGTCACGCGCGAACCACAGGTTCGCGGTCGCGAACTCGGCGACGTTGCCGTTGGGATCGAGAAGGACCGCGGATTCGAAGCCTCGCGCCTCGGCCTCGGTGAGCGCCAGAGAGATGTTGGGGTAGAGGCACGAGGCCTTGGCGTCGGTGGGCGCGGCCTGGCGGGAGGGCCGCCGACGGGTGGAAAGACAGGCGCTGAAACCCGAAGCCTTGGGCAGCGGCGCCTTGTGCACCGCCAGCGCGAACTCGGTCGAATCGGGATCGGGGGTTACGAAACCGGCGGTGGCGTAGAAGGCGGGCCGGATGTAGAGCTCGGCGTCGGCGGGGAACTCGCGGACGCCGTGGCGGCAAAGCTCGATCACCGCCTCGATCGTGAGTTTGGGCCGAAGCCCCATGGTCGCCGCGGATTCGAACAGGCGCTGGCAGTGCAGGTCGAGATCCGGCGCCAGCCCGCCAAACGCGCGCGCGCCGTCGAAGACCACCGAGGACATCCAGAAGGCGTGGTCCATCGGCCCGGTCAGGGCGACGTTGCCCTGATGCCAGGCGCCGGCGGCATAGCAAACGGCGCTAGAGCGCTCGGAGCTGCCGGCATGGATGCCGGGGTGGGCGGCTGCGACCATGGCCCGAGGATAGCGCCCGCGCCGGTCGAAACCAAGCCGGGTTCAGACGACGTGGGCTTCGCGGAGTGGCCGATTCTCGAGCACGCGGGCGAAGCCAAGCCGCGACAGATCGAGGCTCCGGTAGCCGCCGTGGACGATGTGCTCGGCGATGGCGCGGCCGGCCGCCGGCGCTTGCTGGATGCCGTGGCCGGAGAAACCGTTGCAGAAGTAGAAGCCGCCGATCTCGGGATGGGGCCCGAGGATCGCGTTTTGATCGAAGGTGTTGAAGTCGTAATGGCCGGCCCAGGCGCCGACAAGCTTGATCGCCGCGAACGCGGGGACCCGGCGCGCCAGCGCGGGCCATACCGTCGTATCGAAGTCGGAAGTATCCTCGTCGAGGTCCTCGCAGTCGGGATCGTTGTCGGCGGCCGGCGAGGCGATGGCGATGAAGCGCCTACCCTCGGGCCGGAAGGTGACGCCCGTGCAGTCCACGGTCAGAGGCGCGCCCGATATTTCGGTCCGGCAGTCGAACACATAGCTCATGCGCTTCCTGGGCCGGACCGGCAGCGCGATCCCGGCCATGGCGGCGATCGCCGCGGCGAAGGGGCCCGCGGCGTCAACCACGGCGCCGCTGTCGATGCGCCCACCGGCGCGGAGATCGAGGCCGACCACCCGGCCGCCATCGAGGGCGACGCCGAGGACGCTGTCGGCGAGATAGCGGACGCCGAGCGAGAGCGCCTTTCGGCGCAATCCATGAAGCAGCGCTTCGGGGTCGATCCAGCCCTCGTTCCTGAGCCCGAAGCCGGCGCCGGCCAGGCCGGCGAGGTCGAGCCAAGGAAACCGTGCCGCGATCTCGTCCGGCCACAACACCACGACAGCAGCGCCCAGCGCTCGCTGAGCCGCGCAGTTTGCTTCGATCCCGCCGATCTGGTCGGCGTCGGCCAGGAACAGGTAGCCGCGCTCGTTGAACGCGAGGTCCGGCATCTGGCCCTCGACCGAGAGCGCCTGTGGCGCGGCGCGCACGAACTCGGCCCCGAACAACGACATGCGCACGTTCTCGGCCGTCGAGAACTGTTGGCGGATGCCACCCCACGAGCGGGTGGTGGCGCACGCCGCGTAGGCGGGGTCGCGTTCGACGACGGTGATCGTACCGTCGAAGTCTGGGTCCCGAGCCAGAAAATAGGCGACGGCACTGCCCATCACGGCGCCGCCGACGATCGCGACATCGGTGCGCTCGGCCATCATCGGCCTCTTTCGGTTTTGGTTGGGCGAACTAGACCGGCAGCCGGACCTGGGCGCGCAGCCCACCCAGCGGTGCGCGCGTCAAGGTGACGTCGCCGCCGTGACTGCGCATCACCTCGCGCGCAATGGTCAGGCCTAGGCCAACCCCACCGGCGTCCGGGCTACGCGCCTGATCAAGCCGGTAAAAGGGTTTGAAGACGGCCTCGCGCTCGGTCTCGGGAATACCGCCGCCGTCGTCGTCGATGGTGATCTCGATCGAATCGCCGTTTCGCGCGGCTGTGACCGCAACGGTCTGGGCGGCGGCGCGGGCATTGTCGACGAGGTTGGTGATGCCGCGGCGGAAGGCGTTGGGTTTGAGCGGCACCACCATCTCACCCGGCATCGTCAGCTCGACGGCGCCGCCGTCACGGCGTGCGTCGGCGGCGATGCGCTCGAGAAGCGCCGGCACGTCGGTCGGTACCGAGGCCTCGGAATCGGCCCCGCGCGCGAAGCCGAGATAGGCCTCGACCATGGACTCCATGTCGGCGAGATCGGACTTCAGATTGGAAACCGATTCGCCCGCGGGCAGCATTTCGAGCTGCAGCTTCATGCGCGTGAGCGGCGCGCGCAAATCGTGCGATACCCCGGCCAACATTTCGGTTCGCTGGCCGATCTGGCGCCGCAGCCGGTCGCGCATGGCGAGGAACGCGGTCGTCGCTTGGCGAACCTCGATCGCTCCCGCCGGCTTGATGGGGCCGGTCTCGCGGCCCTTGCCCAGGCGGTCCGCGACCTCGGCGAGGCGGCGTATGGGCCGCATCTGGTTGCGCAGGAACAGGACCGCAACCGCCACCAGCACCACCGAGGTGCCGACCATCCACATAATGAACAGCTCGGTCGTGGTGCTGGTCAGGCGCTTGCGCTGGGTCATGACGCGAAGTACGTCCTGGTCGAGCTGGACCAGGACCTCGACCAAGTCGCCGTAGCTTGAGGTGTCGATACGGAAGGGATGGGCGAGCTGCTCGGAAAGCGCCACTTTGAGCATGCGGTCGAGGATGCGGTTGCCCAGTCTGTTGGGTGCAGGCTCGCTCGGTAGGGCCGCGTCCGGGGTGAGCACGACGGTGATGCCGAAATCTTTTTCGACCAGCCGGACGAAGCCCACGCGCCGCTCTGGCGCCGCGTACTCGGGCAAGGAATCGATGATCATCGCCACCTCGCCGGCCAGCCCCTGCGCCAGCCGCCGCGTGACCGTGTCCCAGTGGCGCTCGTAAAAGACGTAGGCCGCGACCGCCTCGAGAATCACCACCGGCGTGATGATGAGCAGCAACGAGCGGCCAAACAGCGAGCGCGGCAAGACGTGCTTGAGCATCGGTCCGCTACCTCAGCTCGCCCACAGGACGTAGCCCTCGCCGCGCACCGTCTGGAGGTGGCGCGGCGCCTTGGGGTCGGCCTCGATCTTGCGCCGGAGCCGGGTAATCTGGACGTCGATCGAGCGCTCCGAGCCGCGGCCGGCGCGGCGGCTGAGTTGGCCGCGCGAGAGGATGACGCCGGGATTGTCGGCGAAGACCTTCAGCAGCGCGGTCTCGGCAGACGTCAGATGGACGGCCTCGCCGTCGCAGCGCAGCTGGCTGCGGCCAAGGTCGAAGCTGTACTCGCCAAACGCGATGTCGGCGACCACCGGCCGACGGGTGCGCCCGAGGATGCTGCCAATGCGCAGCAACAGCTCACGTGGCTCGAAAGGTTTGGCCAGATAGTCGTCGGCACCGCGCTCAAGCCCCCGGATGCGGTCCTCGGGCTCGCTCATGGCGGTGAGCAGAAGAATCGGCACGCGGCTGTGGGCGCGCAGCGATTCGGTCAGCGCCAGGCCGTCCTCGCCCGGCATCATGACGTCCACCACCAACAGATCGAAGTCGAGCCCGCCGAGCTTGGCGCGGGCATCCGCGGCGTCGGCCGCGGTGCTTACCCGATAGCCGTTTTCGCTCAAGTACTTGCGCAAGAGTGCACGAAGGCGGGAATCGTCGTCGATGACCAGGATGTGGTGACCGCCCATGGCGCGTTCGCCCTTACCGCACTCGTCGGCGCATGGTGTCGCGGTCGGCCTCGTTGATCAAGCCGATTAGGACCTTGCGGTAGCCGGCGACGGCCTCGGCGCCGGCCTCGCGATAGGCGCGCGCGAGGCGGGCGCGCTGGGGCTTGGACAGGCGGCGCTCCAACTCCACGCCCTTGTCGGTAAGGTAGAGGTGGCGCCGGCGGCGGTCGTCGACCTCTTGTTTCTGGGCAATGAAACCGGCGGCGACCAACTGAGAGAGCACGCGCGAGAGGCTTTGCTTGGTGATGCGCAAGATGCCGAGGATCTGCGAGACCGTGATCCCCGGCTGGCGCCCGACGAAATGGATCATCCGATGGTGGGCGCGGCCGAATCGGAACTCCTTGAGGATCTCGTCGGGGTCGGAGGTGAAGTCGCGATAGGCGTAGAACAGCATCTCCATGCCCTGGCGCAACTCCTCTTCACGCAGAAACAGCGGATTGGCACTCGATTTTGTGTCAGCCATGTTGACATATATGCCCGATAATGTTAGCAGGGGCAACAACAATAAGAATCGGCCGAGGAACCGCAGGGAAGCACCATGTCTCTCATTCCCTTTGACGATCGCGACGGAGTCATCTGGTGGAACGGCGGATTCGTGCCGTGGCGCGAGGCCAAGCTGCACGTTTTGAGCCACGCCCTGCACTATGCGAGCTGCGTTTTCGAGGGCGAGCGCGCCTACGACGGCGAGATCTTTCGCTCGATCGAGCACGCCGAGCGGCTCGGCGAATCGGCGCGAGCGCTCGGCTACGAACTGCCCTACACCGCGCAAGCGATCGACGCCGCCAAGGCTGAGCTGGTGGCGGAGATGGCCATCGTCGATGGTTACGTGCGCGCCGTTGCCTGGCGTGGCTCGGAGATGATGGGCATTTCGGCGCAGGCGACGACCATCCAGGTGGCGATCGCGGCGTGGCCCTGGCCCTCGTACTTCACACCGGAGGCGCGGCTCAAGGGCATCCGCCTGAAGACCGGCCCCTGGCGCCGCCCCTCGCCCGATACCGCGCCCGTCAAGACCAAGGCGGCGGGGCTTTACATGATCTGTACGCTGTCGAAACACGCGGTCGAGGCCGAGGGCTATGACGACGCGTTGATGCTCGACTGGCGGGGATTGGTGGCCGAGACCACCGGCGCCAACATCTTCTTGGTCGTCGGCGGCGCACTCCACACGCCGAAGCCGGATTGTTTTCTCGACGGCATCACCCGGCAGACGGTGATCGGGCTGGCGCGAGCGCGCGGGCACGAGGTGGTGGAACGCGCGGTCAGGCCCGAAGAGCTTCCCACGGCTGACGAGATATTCCTGACCGGCACCGCCGCCGAGGTGACCCCGGTGGGCGAAATCGACGGGCACGCCTATCGCGTGGGGCCGGTCACCCGCGCGCTGATGGGCGATTACGAGGACCTGGTCCGCCGCCGCCGCGCCGCCGCCTAACGCCGGCCTTGTGCCGGGCTAATCCGCCGTCTTCGCCGGCGGCTCGTCGCGCCAGCGGGCGGCGGCGGCGTCGTCGGTTTCTAGCGCCGCGACCCAGCGCTCGCCCGCCGGGCCCGTTTCGAGCTTCCAAAACGGGGCCTTGGTTTTGAGCCAGTCGACCAGGAACGCGCAGGCCTCGAACGCGGCGGCGCGATGGGCCGAGGCGACCGCCACGAGGACGATGCGCTCGCCGGGCTCGAGCCGCCCAGTGCGGTGGACGATAAGGCTCGCCTCGAGTTTCCAGCGTGCGTTCGCCTCGCGCTCGATCTCGGCGAGCGCGTGCTCGGTCATCGCCGGGTAGTGCTCGAGCGTCATCGCGGTGACCGGCTTGCCGCCGGCGGAATCGCGGACCAGGCCGACGAATGAGACGACGCCGCCGATGGTGCGGCTTGCGCTCCCGAGCGCCGCGATCTCGGCCCCGGGGTCGAAGTCTTGGGTTTGCACGCGGATCACCGCCGGCCCCCGGTGACCGGCGGAAACAACGCCACTTCGTCATCGGCCGCGACCGCGGCGTCGAGCGCGGCATAGTGCTGATTGACGGCGACGCGGACGACGCTGAGGTCGGCCAGCGCGGCGGCGTGGCCGGGACCGCGCGATCGCAACCATTCGATCAAAGCGCCGACGGTACGGACATCGGCGGGCGGCGACAGCGTCTCCTCGGCGACGCCGGTCTTGGTGCGCAGCCAGGCGAAGTACAACACCTTCACCGCGAAACCTCGTTGAAAGGCAGAAAATCGACGATCGCGCCGGCCGCCAGGCGGGTCATCTCCTCGGGAAGCTCGACCAGTCCATCCGCCTCGACCATCGAGGACAGGATGCCGGCGCCCTCGCGCTCGAACTTGTGGGCCTCGATCTCGCCGTCCTCGGCCTTGCCAAGCCGCGCCCGCACCCATTCGCGGCGTCCCGGCTTCTTGGCGTAATCGAAGGCGGCGCGGACGTGGAACAGTCGGGGTTCCACCTCGCCGGCGCCTGCTAGGCGGAGAACCAAGGGCCGCGCGAATCTCATGAAGGTCACCATCGTCGCCACCGGGTTGCCGGGCAGGCCGACAATCGGGACCGTGCCCACCTGACCGAGCGCGAGCGGCCGGCCCGGCTTGATCGCAAGGCGCCAGAAGTGTACGCGCCCGAGGGCTTCGATCGCGGTCTTGACGTGGTCCTCGTCCCCCACCGAGACGCCGCCCGAGGTGACCAGAAGATCGTGTTCGTCCGCGGCATCGCTGAGCGCGGCGCGGACCGCCTCGATGCGGTCGGGCAGGATGCCGAGGTCGGTGACCTGGCAAGGCAAGGATTCGAGAAGGCCCAAGAGCACGTACCGGTTGGCGTCGTAGACGCCGCCGGCGCCGAGCGGGCGGCCCGCGTCGGTGACCTCGTCGCCGGTCGAGAACACGGCCACCCGGAGCAGGCGGTACACCTCGAGCGCGGTGCAGCCGACCGAGGCGGCGAGGCCCACGTCCTGGGGCCGAAGTCGCCGGCCGCGCGCCAGGATGAGCCGCCCCTCGGCCACATCCTCGCCGCGGCGTCGCCGGTTGTCGCCGCGGCGTAAGCCGGCGGCCACCACCACCGCCCCGTCGGCCGCTTCGCAGTCCTCCTGCATGGCGACGGTATCGCAGCCCTCGGGCACCGGCGCGCCGGTGAACACGCGCACCGCTTGGCCCGAACCGACGGCGCCGGTGTAGGGGTGCCCGGCGGCGGCGCGGCCTTCGAGTCGCAGCGTCGAGGGGCCCTCGGCGCGCAAGTCTTGGAATCGGAACGCGTAGCCATCGACGGCGGCGTTGTCGTGCGGCGGCACGTCGCGGTCCGCGATCACGTCGGCGGCGAGAATATGTCCGAGGCCGGCGCGCAGGCCCACGGTTTCGCTTCCGGCGACCGTAACCGCACGCTCGTCCAGTAGCCGAAGTGCTTCGGCCATGGTCATGAGGCGGCTGCCGAAGGCGAAGCAATCGTCGGCGAGCTGGGCCATCTCAGGCGGTCTTTGACGACGGCGCGAGGCCGCAATGGGCGAGCAGCAGATCGGCGATGGCGGCGATGTCGTCGCGGTCGACGACGGGCACCGGCGCCTCGGGCAAGGCGACATCGCTCGCGATGGCGAAGATGTGGGGATCGTCGCCGGCCAGCGAGGGCTTGCCGTTGGCCCCACTATGAACCTCGATCTTGTCGTGATCGTGTTGCTTGAAGCCTTCGACGATCACCAGATCGACCGGGCTCAGTCGGGCGATGACTTGCTCAAAACTCGCCTCCGGCTCGCCCCGGTTCTCGTGCACCAGCGCCCAGCGTACCGACGAGGTGACCAACACCTCGGCCGCGCCGGCGACACGGTGGGCGAAGGAATCCTTGCCCGGCTTGTCGATATCGAACTCGTGGTGCGCGTGCTTGGCGGTGGAGACCGTGAAGCCGCGGCCAATGAGCTCTGGCAACAGACCGACCAGTAGCGTGGTCTTCCCGCTTCCGCTCCACCCGGCGAGCCCGACGACCTTCATCGATGTCAGGTCAGCCGGTGCGGCTGCTTCGCTTCGCCCGACGCGAGGGTGCGCCGCTGGGCTCGCCGCGGGTCGCACCGCCGATATGGCGAAGCCCGGCGCGCAAGTAGTCATAGCCGGTATATAGGGTCAGGACCGCCGCGACCCATAGGCCGACGACGCCGATCTCGGCGGCAGGGATCGAAAAGGGAGCGGCATCGGCCAGCAAGAGCATCGTGATCGCGGCCATCTGAAGCGCGGTCTTCCACTTGGCGAGCCTCGATACCGGTACCCCGATCGACAGCCCGGCGAGGAACTCGCGCAGGCCCGAAACCAAGATCTCGCGGCACAGAATGACGATCGCGGCGAGCACATCCCAATCGGCGATGCGGTCATAGGCGACCAACATCAGCACCGCCGCAGCGACCAGAAGCTTGTCGGCCAAGGGATCGAGGAATCGCCCGAGGTCCGACTGTACATCGCGCCGGCGCGCCAGATAACCGTCGAGATAGTCGGTGATGCTGGCCGCGAGGAAGAGCGCAAAGCCAACCCAGTTGGCGCTCGGGAACGGCAGATAGAAGGTCGCAATCAGCGCCGGAATCACGGCGATTCGCGACAGTGTCAGAAGATTGGGAAGGCTTTGTGCCATGGCCGATCGTGACCGCCCGCGCCGAGGAATGAAGGTCACCGGCCAACGATCATAGCATCAATCCTGTTCGTGAAAGTGGGCGTAGATCGTGCCGGCCACGGCCCGGCTGATCCCGCTCACCGCTTCGAGGTCCTTGCGACCGGCGTTGGACACCGCGCGCGCCGAACCGAAGTGGTGGAGGAGTGCGCGTTTGCGCTTGGCGCCGATGCCCGGAACCTCGTCGAGCACCGAGTGGACGATCGCCCGAGCCCGCCGGGCGCGGTGGGCGCCGATGGCGAATCGGTGGGCCTCGTCGCGCAGCCGTTGTAGGAAGTAGAGCACGGGATCGCCCTCGGCAAGCCGGAACGGGGGGCGGCCGGGCACGTGGAGGTGTTCACGCCCGCCGTCCCGCTTGCGCCCTTTGGAGATGGCCACCGCGGCGACGCCGCTGACGCCGAGATCGGCAAATACCTCGAGCGCGACCCCGAGCTGCCCGGCGCCGCCATCGATCACCACCAGATCCGGCCATTGGCCGGTGCTGCGGGTATCGTCCTCCTTGATGAGCCGCGTAAAACGCCGGCTCAGCACCTCGTGGATCATGCCGTAGTCGTCCCCCGGGCTGAGGTCTTGGCGCTTGATGGTAAAACGCCGGTAGGCGTTCTTCATCAGGCCTTCGGGCCCGGCGACGATCATGCTGCCGACCGGATGGCTGCCTGAGATATGGCTGTTGTCGTACACCTCGATGCGGCTCGGCGCGGCCTCGAGGCGGAAGGACTTGGCGAGGCCGGCAAGGAGCCGGCGCTGGGTCGCGCTCTCGGCGAGCCGCCGGGCAAGCGCCTCGCGGGCGTTGGCGGCGGCCTGGACGACCAGGCTTCGCTTGTCGCCACGCCGGGGATGGAGCAGTCGGACCCGCCGTCCGGCGCGGACGCCGAGCGCCGCCTCGATCAACTCGCGAGCCTCCACGGGGTGGCTGAGCAGCACCAGTTTCGGCGGCGGGCGGGCGGCATAGAACTGGCCGAGAAAGGCGGCGATCACCTCGGCGGCCTCGGCACTGTGCGCGTGCGCCGGGAAGTAGGCCCGGTTGCCGAAGTTCTGGCCGGAGCGGAAGAAGAAGACCTGAACGCAGCTGGCGCCGGCGTCTTGGTGGCAGGCGATGACGTCGGCGGTGTCGATGCCGCGGACGTTGATGCCCTGGCGCGACTGGATCTGGGTCAGCGCACGGATGCGATCGCGGAAGACCGCCGCCGTCTCGTAGTCGCGCCCCCCCGCCGCCGCCTGCATGCGCGCCGAAAGCCGAGACTGGATATCGTGGCTACGCCCCGACAGGAAGGCCCACGCCTCGTCGACGATGGCGTCGTAATCGTTGCCGCCAATACGGCCGACGCAGGGCGCGGTGCAGCGTTTGATCTGATATTGGAGGCAGGGGCGGGTGCGGCTCGCGAACACGCTGTCGGAGCACGAGCGCAGCGGAAAGGCGCGTTGTAGCGCCTGCAATGTCTCGTTGACCGCGCGCGCTGAGGCGAATGGCCCGAAGTACTCGCCCTTGCCGCTACGCGCGCCGCGGTGCTTGGCCAGCTGCTGCCAGGGCTTGCCGCCGGTGATGACGATGTAGGGAAAGGACTTGTCGTCCCGGAGGAGGATGTTGTAGCGCGGCTTGAGTTTCTTGATGAGGTTCGATTCCAGGAGCAAGGCCTCGACCTCGGTGTGGGTGGTGATGATCTCGATCGAGGCCGTGAGCCCCACCATCGTCTGAATCCGGACCCCCAGCGCCCCGGCGCCGGCGTAGCTCGTCACCCGTTTCTTCAGATTCTTGGCCTTGCCGACGTAAAGGACGTTGCCCTTGGCGTCGTGCATTCGGTAGACGCCCGGCGCGCTCGGCAAGGTGCGCAGCGCGGCGCGAATCACCTGCGAGCCGGTCTCAGGCTCAGGCACAGCAGCGGGTGGCGAGGACGGCATCAGCGGTGGTCTCACGCGGCCGTGAGCTTATCCACCAAAGCTGTGGATAGGTTTGTTGGAAAGTCCGACGTTTGAACCCGACCCCCAACGAATCCGAGCCGTTGGCGTGTTTGCTCAAAAAATAGGCAGAACTCGTAAGCATCTGAAACTATAGCAAAAAATAATGTCAAGCGCTAAGTGTCAGTAAATAATGGGAAATCTCGCTCCGCCTGGACCAGATGTCGCGGCGACGACCGGCCCTGTGTACAAAACCCGCTGTGACAGTCACTTTCGAGGGTCGCTCAATCGCGAACGCGTTCGATCTCGACGCCCACGGTCGCCCCCTCCGGCGCGGCATTGAGTTTCTCGACGCGTACCCGCGTCGAGGCGACACGGCGGTCGGCGAGACACATCTCGGCAATGCGCTCGGCAAGCGTTTCGACCAGGTTGATGTGGCCGGCATCGACGATGGCCCCGATCCCGTCGATGACCTTCTGGTAGTCGACGACGTTCGCTACATCGTCGTCGACCGGGCCCTCATCGACCGCGAGGTCGACGCTGATCCGCACCGGCTGGGCGGCCCGTTTCTCGTGCTTGTAGACGCCGATGCGGGCGCCGAGGACGAGGTCGTGGACGAACACACGGCGGAGGCGCGATCGCTCGTCACCATGCGGCGGTGGGCTCATTCCATGCTTCCCCCGACCTTCGGCGATGGCGCCACCAGATGCTGACCGCCATCGAGGGCTATCATCTGCCCGGTCATAGCCGGCGCGTCGAGAATGAAGCGGACCGCCGCGCATATCTCGGCCGGGCTGGTGCCGCGCCCGAGCGGGGTGGCGGATGACTGCGCGGTGAACTCGGTTTCGGACTGGCGCGCGCTGGCGAGTGCCGGACCCGGGCCAATGCCGTTGACGCGCACCCGCGGCGCCAGCGCCAGCGCCAGCGTTCGGGTCAGGGTCCAGAGCGCCGACTTGCTGGCGGTGTAGGAGATAAACTCCGCCGTCAGGTTCCACACGCGCTGATCGAGGAGATTGATGACGTTGCCGTGGGCGCCGTCGGGCAGTTGGCTCACCAACTGCTGAGTCAGCGCCAGCGGCGCCCAGGTATTGGTCTCGAAGTGACGCCGCCAGGAATCTTGGGTCGCCGAGGCGGCGGTGTCGTACTCGAACACGGAGGCGTTGTTGATCAGGCAGGTGAGCGGGCCCAGCGCGTCGCCAGCGCGGCGGACCAGGGAGAGGCATTCCTCCTCGCGGCCGAGGTCGGCGTCCAGGGTCACGCTGGCCCCACCGTGGGAGGCGATTTCGGCGGCTACCTCGGCGGCAGCCCCGGCCGAGCGGTGATAGTGGACCGCGACCGCCCAGCCATGGCGTCCAAGGTCGAGGGCTATGGCTCGCCCGATACGCGCCGCCGCACCCGTCACCAGGACGGCGCCAGCGGCCGATCCCCGTGATCCCTGAGCCGGCCTCTCGCCGTCGTGCTGTGCCATCCCCGGTCCTAGAGCTGGGCCAAAATATAGGCGACGTAGCCGGCCATGAATACCGCCCCCCCGGCCCGTCCGATCGAGGCGCGCCGCCACACGAAGGGCATCACCACGATGGCGGCCGCGATCATGATCCAAATGTCGAACGCGAGAACCTCCGGTGGCACGGGCAAGGGCACAACCACCGCCGTAGCGCCGGCGACGCCGAGAATGTTGAACAGGTTGCTGCCCAAGACATTGCCGATGGCAAGCGAGCTGTGGCGGTGGACGATCGCCATCAGCGCCGTCGCCAGCTCCGGCAGCGAGGTGCCGAGTGCGATCACGGTCAGGCCGATGACCGCCTCGGAGACGTCAGCGGCGAGGGCCAGCGAAACCGCGCCGTCGACCAGCACATCGGCACCGACGATCAGTCCGGCGATGCCGCCTAGAATGTAGAAAACCGAGCGCCATAGCGGTCGGCGCGCGTTCTCGTATTCCTCAACCTCTTCGGTGTAATGATCCTCGGGGCCGCGGCCTCCGAGGGCGGCGCGGTAGTGCCACGCGACGTACGCCGCCAGCGCCGTCGCCATGATTACGCCATGCCACCACTCGAGGGCGCCGCCCAGACACACGATCGCGAACACGATACTGGCCGCCACCATGAGCGTGGTATCGATCCGCAGCCCCTTGGCGTCGCAGGCGATGGGTCGGATGAGCGCCGCAAAACCGAGGACCAGGAGCACGTTGGCGATGTTGCTGCCGATGACGTTGCCGATCGAAATCTCCGCCGCCTGGTTCAAGGCCGCGTCCATGAGCGCGGCGTCGAGCACCACGACCAGCTCGGGCATCGAGGTGCCCATGGCGACCACGGTCAGACCGACCACGAGCGGGCTTACGCCGATTCGGCGGGCAAGCGTGACTGCGCCGCGGACCAGGATGTCGCCGCCGACCAGCAGCACGATCAGGCCGCCGAAGACTTGCCCGTACATCATGGCGTGGCCGCAGCGGCAAGGTTGGCGGCGTGGCGAACCGCCGCGCCGCGCCCGAGAGGAAGGAGGCTCACGTCAGCCCGGGGTTGGTTCGCCGGTGATTCGCTACTCGACGTGCGCCAGCGCCTCGGCCGGCACGAAACTGAGCCGGCCCTCCTCGCCGGGCTTGAGCCAATAGAGTTCGAGCGTCGAGGTGTTCTTGCGCTCGAAGTACCACAATGACAGCGGGTACCACCCGGGCTCGGCGATCTGGACCGTGATCAGCTCGGAATAGCGGTCGGCGTGGACCGTGGGATCGTTGACGATCAGCTTGCCGCCGATTTCCAAGCGCACGCCGTCGTTGGACTGCATCGCCAGGACCCAGTCGCCGGCCTCGGCAAAGTGAATCATTCCCCCGATGTCGGCGCCGACACCGTCGTCGGAGCCGCTGGTCAGGACCTCGCCGGCCCCGGTGTGGTAGTTGAGCATGCGCAGCGGCTCGCCGAGCTTGCCATCCTTGTACTTCGCCCACTCCTTGATCTCGTGGACCCGCCGGAACATGCTGAAGTAGTACTTCACCGCGAGACCAGGCTTGATCTCGGCGGGATCGGGCTCGGCCGCCAGCGGCGTCAATCCGGAGATCGTCTCCGCCGACAGCGGTGCGCACGCCGCCGCCGCCAGCACCGTCGCGAGCGCGGTGCGAAGAACGAATCTAGGACTCAGCGGCATCCTATTCTCCCCCCTGTTGTTATCTCGTCCTCTCGGCATATCGCAATACCATGTCGCGTAGCGTCACCAAGCCGCAGAGCTCACGATCGTGGTTGATGACCAAGGCGCGCGAAAGCTCGAAGCGGACCAACAGCCGAATCCCGTATTTGATGTCCATTTCTTCGGGAAGGGTGATGACCGGCTTGGACATGACCTCGTAGACATTGACCCGCTCGGCCGAACGCTGGACGGCAATAACCTGGTTGGCGATATCGGAAACGACCAAGAGGCCGAGCTCGTCGTCGGGGTCGCGGCGCTCGATCACCAGGGAGCTCATGCCCGATTCGGCCATGATCGCCATCGCCTCGTGAACCGTCGCCATGCGATCGATGGTGCGGACATCCCGGCTCATCACCTCGCCGACGCGCGCGATGTTGTTCTCGCTCATAGTCGCTCCTCGATCTCGTGGCTGATCGTTTCCAACTGCGATCCCATTCCGACCGCATCCTCGATCGCCATCTGAAACGCGATCCCGGCGCCATGCCGCTTGTCGAACTCCCCGGCGGTGGAGATTTCCTCGAGCACGGTACGGCTGATCTGCTCGGCCACCAGGAACATCAACAGATCGCGCTGCCCCGAAAGGTCGAGTCCGAGGAACGTTTTCTCCGGCTCGATTCCTTCGCCGCGCACGCTGGTGACCACCGTGGCGCCAGTCGAGCCGGCCTCGCGTGCGGCCTTCAAGATCGCTTCGGTCCGATCATCGTCGACTAGGGCCATGATGAGCTTGAACTTCATGGTTGTTCCTCCTCACCAGTGTCGGAGTGGGTGTGGCGCTGGCGTGCGGCCGAGAGCTGGGCGTACCCGAGGACGCAAACGATCGGGAAGAGGCTGGCAAACGCGATCAATCCGAAGCCATCCAGCAGCGGGCTGCGTCCGGGAACGTTGGAAGCGAGCCCAAGGCCGAGCGCTGTCAAAAGCGGGACGGTCACCGTCGAGGTGGTGACGCCGCCGGAATCGTAGGCCAGCGCGATGATGCTACGCGGCGCCCGCAGAGTTTGCAAAATGACGATCATATATCCGGCCACAATATAGAGATAAAGCGGTGTGCCCGTCACGATGCGGACCGCGCCAAGTGCCACACCGATCGCGACCCCGACCGCCACCGCGATCCGCAGGCCCCAGACGCTCACGCTACCGCCCGACACCTGGTTGGCCTTGATGGCCACCGCGATTAGTGCCGGTTCGGCGATGGTTGTGGCGAAGCCGATGGACGCCGCGAAGACGTAGACCCAGGCGTAGGCGCCCCAGCCGGGTGTCGATCCGGCGAGCGCGTCGGGGGCGATGAAATCCGGCGCCGTGAGCTGGCGGGCCATGAGTTCGCCGAGCGGAAACAGCGCTTCTTCAAGGCCAACGGTGAACAGCGTCAATCCGACGAAGACGTAGACGATGCCCAGCCCCATCCGCTTCCAGTCCGCCGGCAGGCGACGCAGGAACAGAACCTGGAACGCGAGCAAGATGATGATGATCGGCAGCAGGTCGCGCAGTCCGGCGAGCGCGGTCGTCCCGAGTTGGCCGAGCAAGGTCATGGCGCGGCGGAGGGCGGGCTCACGTGCCGCCCAACCCCTGCCACACCATCCCGAAGAGCATGACCAGAATCATCGGCGTGAGCGAGGCGAAGGCGATGAGCCCGAAGCCATCGACGAGCGGATTGCGTCCCTTGATCGCACTGGCGAGACCGACGCCGAGCGCGGTTACCAACGGAACGGTCACGGTCGAGGTGGTGACGCCGCCGGCGTCGTAGGCGATGCCGACGATGGTGTCGGGCGCGAACGGGGTAATCGCGACGACGATCAGATAGCCGCCGATGATGAGCACCGGGAGCGGCCAGCCCTTGACGATGCGGACAACGCCGATCACCAACGCCAGACCCACGGCGATAGCGACGGTGAGGCGCAGGAAGAACGCGTAATCCGCACGCGCCGCCTCGTCCCGGCCGACGATGCCCGCCGCGGCCGCGGCCTCGGCAGCCTCGCTCGCGACCGCCACCAGCGCCGGCTCGGCCGCGGTGGTGCCGAAGCCGAGCGCGAAGGTAAAGGCCAGCAGGATCGATACGCTGCCACGGCGGGCAAGCGCGTCGGCCATGGCCTCACCGAGCGGAAACAGGCCGAGTTCGAGTCCCTGGACGAACAGCGTCAGCCCGACCATGACCAGGGCGAGGCCGGTGAGGATCGACGAAAGGTCGGGAAGCGGCGCCTTGAGGACGACGACCTGAAAGAAGGCGATGACGAGGATGATCGGCGCGAGATCGCGGATCGAGAGGAGGACCAGCCGGAGGAGGCTGAGGAGGGGCGCGACCATCCGTCGGGCCGGCGCAGGCGCTAGGCGTTGGGCGGCATCATCACCCCATATCTAACCGCTCCGCGCCGCCGCCGCAACGCGATGGGCGATTCTCACATGCGCAGCGGTTTCTTGATCTTGCCGCGGACTTGGCGAGTTCCGGGGCGACCGGCGGTGGAGCGCGCTTTGTCGCGGCTTTGGACGCGGCGCTCGGCCCGCGCGGCGGAAGATCCGAGCCCGAGCTCGACCCCTTCGAGCCGCTTGATCTCGTCGCGTAGACGCGCGGCGTCCTCGAACTCGAGGTTGGCAGCGTGCTCGAGCATGCGCTTTTCGAGGTCCTCGAGGTAGCCCTTGAGGTTGTGACCGATCAGATGCAAGGCTTCGGCGTCACCGGTCTCGACGGTCGCATAGTCACCCTCGCAGACACCTTCGAGGACATCGCCGATGGACTTGCGCACGCTCTCGGGCGTGATGCCGTTTTGGTCGTTGAAGGCCTGCTGCTTCTCACGTCTCCGGCTGGTCTCGTCCATCGCGCCGGTGAGGCTGTCGGTCATCTTGTCGGCGTAGAGGATCACCCTCCCGTCGAGGTTGCGCGCGGCGCGGCCGATGGTCTGGATGAGCGAGGTGCGCGAGCGCAAGAAGCCTTCCTTGTCGGCATCGAGGATGGCCACCAGCGCGCACTCGGGGATGTCCAGGCCCTCGCGCAGGAGGTTGATGCCGACCAATACGTCGTAGGCGCCGAGGCGCAGATCGCGGATGATCTCGATGCGCTCGATCGTGTCGATGTCGGAGTGCAGATAGCGCACGCGGATTCCGGCCTCGTGCATGTACTCGGTGAGGTCCTCGGCCAT